>CALFXO010000080.1 GCA_937958025.1 uncultured Syntrophobacteraceae bacterium | reverse complement strand
CGGCTTCCGGACGGTAATCCGGCCAGCCCTTCCTGACTGTTTTTCATTGGACGCAAGGCCCCCCATGGCGCGGAATCCAGGAGCGCGGTGGTTCATTGCGCCGCGGAAGCGCAATCGCAAGAACGGGGGAGGGAAAGCACAGCGGAATCATGGAAAAGCCACCTGTGACATCTGGCGTCGAAGAGTTGGACCGGCTCCTCGGCGGCCTCTTTATAGGCGACAACGTTGTCTGGTTGGACGATTCCGGCAGTCTCGCGTCGGTTTTCTGCCACAACTTCATCCTGGCGTCCCAACAGGGCGGCCGGCCGATCATCTACGTGAGCTTCGACCGCTCTCCGCGCAACCTCCTCGAAAATCTCGGACCGCTCGCGCGCAATCCTTCACTCGTCGTCCTCGACTGCTTCACGTGGGGCAAGGGGGCGGGCTCCTCCACGTTCCTCAAGTTCTACAAGGATCCCGAGCCGCAATGGCCATGCCGCATACTGCCCGTGGAGGAGCCTTGCAACGTGGAGCGCTTCACGGAAGTCCTCTACGGCGTCCACGGAGGCATGGAGGGGGACGTGCGTCTGGTCTTCGAGAGCATCACGGGAATGCAGGAAGCATGGGGTGGTGAAGACAGCATCCTCAATTTTTATGCGCACTCCTGCCCCCGGCTCTATGAATTGAACACCATAGCCTACTGGATAATGGAGAAGGAGGCGCATTCCTCCCTGCTGCGCGCGCATATCAGCCGGATCGCCCAGGTGGTGATCGAGCTTGGCGTCAGGAGGGGCGCCACGTCTCTTGCCATTTTGAAGGCCGACAGGCGGGACGTCGAGAATCTTCAGCAATCCCGCCCCTATTGGGCGAAAGGACTTGCCGTCGCCATCGACGCTCCCAAGGGGGCCAGGAGCGCCATTGATCTCGGAAGCCGTCTGAAGGCGCTCCGGACCAAGCGCGGCATGTCCCAGAGCGAGCTCGCACGATTGGTTGGCGTCACTCCCGGGGCCGTCTCCCAGGTGGAAAGCAACCTCGTCTATCCCTCCATCCCGGCGCTGCTTAAAATGGCAGAAGCGCTCTCCGTGGACGTCAGTTCGTTCTTTCAGGAAAAACCGGGCCCGCGCAAACGGTTCGTTTTTCCCTCTTCAGAGGCCGTTGAAGCAAAATGCGAGGGCGCTCCAGAGGGGAGCGTAACGGCGCGGAGACTGCTGCCGGTCGATTTCGATTCCAAGGCGGAGCCCCTCCTCGTCGAAATCCTGCCCCACACGACGCTTTCGTCGCATTTTTTTGTCCACAAGGGAGAGGAGTTCGGCTGGATGGTTTCGGGCAAGCTCCATGCGGAGGTCGAGAAAACCCTCTACACCCTTCACCCCGGAGACGCCGTCTATGTTTCCTCAGAGACTCCCTCGCGGTGGAAAAACCCCGGTCCGAGGTCCGCGAAAATCCTGTGGGTGAAAATACGATGAACCGGGCGGGAAGCCCCCGCCCGCTCCCTTGCCGCACGGGAGTCTCTCACCCGTTAAGGATCGCCTCCGCCTCTTCGCGATAGGCGTCCATGACGTACGGAATCCCGGTTGCCTTAGTGCATTCCTCCGTGAGCGACATGAGTTCCCGGCGGCTTATCGCGGACGTCCGGAAGCAGCGGGCCCCCGCCATGAGTTGCTGCAAGCCCACCTTTATCTTGTCGGCGTAGCTGTAGATGCCGATGGCCCCAAGCGGAATCTTCCCGAACTCCTCCGCCCCGACCAATTCCTTAACCGCCTCGTAGTTCACGAAGATCTCCTCGGGCGTTGCGCCGTACTGGCCGACGGTCTTGGGCAGATCGTTCTTGGTCATCCATTCGGAGATGTTTTTCCCGACCATGCCGGGGATCATGAGCGCCCGCCCCATGCAGACGGCCTTGACGTATGGCGCGCCCATGGCGAGGGCCTTGAAGACCCCGTCCTCGCTAGAGAAACCGCCCGCAAACGCGAGATCGGGAGTTCTCTCGCCCCTTGCCGCGAGCTTCTGGCAGAACTCGTAAGCCGCCGAATGGATATAGATGCTGGGAATGCCCCACTCCTGCATCATCCGCCAGGGGCTCATGCCCGTGCCGCCGGGGGCGCCGTCGATGGTGAGCAGGTCTATCCTGGCCTTGGAGCACCACTTAATGGCCATCGCAAGTTCCCGCAGACTGTAGGCGCCCGTCTTGAGGGTGATGCGCTGGAAGCCTAGACGGCGCAGGCGTTCGACCTCCGCCATGAACGCTTCTTCGCTCACGAAGCCGAGGCGGCTGTGGCGCTCGAACTCCTTGATGGCGCCGCTCTTGTAGGCCGCCTGGATGACCGCGCTCGACGGGTCGGGGGTGACGATATAGCCCCTTCGCTGCAATTCAAGAGCGCGCTCCAGGGATGGGACCTTGATCTCTCCGCCGATGCACTTGGCGCCCTGCCCCCATTTGAGCTCGATGGTTTGCAGGCCGTGCTTCCCGATGACGTATTCCGCGACGCCAAGGCGGGTGTCCTCCACGTTCATCTGCACCAGAATTTCACCATAGCCTTGGTGGAATCTTCTGTAGACCTCGATCCGGCGGTCCATTTCGGGGGACTTGACGATTTTCTTGCCGTTGTTGAGCTCCAGGCCGGGGTCGATGCCGCAGACGTTCTCGCCGCAAACCAGCGTGACGCCGCTGATCGCCGCGCCAATGGCGAAATGCTCCCAGTTTTTCCGGGCGATTTCCGTAGACCCGAGCGCGCCCGTGAAAATAGGGACCTTCATTTTCACCTTGACGTCCCAACCATACTCCGTTTCCGTGCTGACCGCCGGGAAGATGGCGGTGTCGGGGCTGATGAGGACGCCTTCCGGCAAGCCGTTGGCCCCCATGGCGTATCCCTGGATGTTGAGGTGAGAGTAATCCACGGGATAGTCCTTGTCGGCCCCGGCCGTTATTTCCCCAAAGGGGCCGGGGTAGATGACTTCCCGCCCCCGGAAGGAGGAACGGAAGACCTCGCAGTTTCCGCGGCAGCCGTCCACGCAGCGGGAGCAGAGTCCGCTCATGGGGACCACGCTCTTAGAGCGGTTGAAGGTGAGGGTTGCGTCGTTGGCGTTTGGTCTGGAAAGGTTCATTGTCGCCTGTTCCTTTATTTATGGTGGTCTGAAAACAAAAAATCCGCTCCCTCTCGTCGAAGAGAAAGCGGACGCCATTGTCCCGCCTCCCGGATGCGCCGTTGCAAGCGGGGGCTACTCGCCGCTCCGGCGGGGCCGGAGGCGGTGGGTGAGCGGATGTTGCCTGATTTATACCCGTTAAGGTTTGAATGTACTGAGTCAGGGGCTTTTCCCGTTGCAGGAGCGGCATTCTGCCGTAACGTTGCGCCAGCCGCTGCAGGATGCCGCTCCTGGGGAAGCGTAATTCTCAATCCTCAATGAGTATAGCAATACTAAATTATATCGTTGCCAATAAGCCTGATAGAAACACTTCCTCGCCATGGCCGGAGCGTTTCTCCGGCCGATGGGCGGCAAGGGAGCCTTTTGCTGAAAATCCGCTAGGACGCCTTTGTCCTCCGGGATATTTTCCACGCACGCCGGTGTGCGTGGGGCTTCACCTAAATAGATCCTGATTTGCATTAGTGAAATTAGTATTACTAATAACATATGTCAATTATTTTTCCGTGCGCTTCTCTTGCGGACATGATGCGGCATGGACCATGGGGGCGACCGCCACGCTGGCGGAGCGGCGCCCTCTACGCAGGCGTCCCCTCAAACCTCGTCAAGAGGGTTTGGGAGCATAGGAATGGCCAGGTGGAAGGATTTACCAATCGCTAAAGCGTCCATCATCTGGTTTGGCATGAACTGCACGGGACCATGGAATCGGCTATTCAGCAGAGTATGGACCACCTTGCGGGTGGGCAGGGCGCCCAGCTTCTTCTTGCCAGGTTCGCCGTTCATTCGTTTCTTGGGAAATAGCGTTCCGATGCACTTGCCACCTTTTCTCTGGCAGACAAAAGGGATGCAACCATGATGGGGCGGAAACGGAAACGCCCGCCTTGCGATGAGCATAGGGGCGGGCGTCGGATGTCAGCGCGTTGAGATTGCGGGGCCAGGATTATTTCGTGGCTTCCTCGCGGGCTTTGATGGCGAATTCCTCTTCGGGCGACAGCACGAGCTGCTTTCTGCCGTGGAGCAGGAAGTAGAGAAGGCCCATCGCGTACCAGATAGCCGCGCCGATTACCACCTTCTGATAGACGGGATCGGCGAAAAACAGCGCGACGAGCGTTACGGCCGCAATGATAAGGGTTGCGACGGCGCCGGCGAGTCCAAAGGGGCTGAGAAAAGGCCGTGCGATGTTTGGCAGCTTCACCCGCAGCAGTATGAAGGAGCACATCTGGAGGATATAGGAGATGACGGCCCCGAAGACAGCCATGTTGAGGAGGACCGCGCCCACGGGACTGGTGGAGCCCATGAAGTGGATGACGAGCGCCACGGCGTAACCCATGACCGCCCCGGCGATGAGGGCGACGTGCGGGGTCTTGCGGGTCCCGTGAGTGAGCGAGAAGATGGGCGGGAAGTACCCTGCGCGGGAAAGCGAATAAATCTGGCGACCGTAGGCGAAAATGATCGTGTGGAAGCTGGCGACAAGTCCGGCGACAGCGATTAGGGCGAGGATCTTTGCGCCCATGCCGGCGCCGAAGATGGTCTTGAAGCCGTCGAAGAGCGGTTCGCTTGAAGTGCTGAGCGCCTTGGCGCCGGGAGCGATGGCGGTGTTGAGGAAAAGGGTGAGGAACGCGGCGACGATCAGCGTCCCGATGCCCCAGACGATGCCCTTGGGGAGATCGCGTATGGGCGTATGGGACTCCTCGGCGGCGAGCGGAAGCTCCTCAATGGCCAGATAAAACCAGATCGCGAAGGGGAGGGCGGCCAGCACGCCCATCCACCCCTTGGGCAGCCAGATGGAACCGCCTTCGTCCGGCGGAATGTCGAACGCAAGGTCCATCGAGAAATGGGGAATTGCCCCGATATAGAACACGGCGAGGATGACAAGCGCCATGATGGTGATAAACACCGAAAACTTGAAGGATATCTCGACGCCGGCGATGTTGAGCCCGACAAACACGGCGTAGGAGACAAGCCACCAGAGCGGCTCCCACGATGAAGGAGTCCCGAAAATGGCCCCCATGTATCCGCCGATGCCCACCACGATGACGGCGGGAGTGAGGATATATTCCATGTTTTCGGCCAGCCCGGTGATGTATCCTCCCACGGGCCCCATGGAGGAGCGCGCGAAGGAGTAGGCCCCTCCGGTGTGGGGCAGCGCCGCCGTCATTTCCGCGATGCTGAAGCAAAGCCCCAGATACATCAGGGTGATGACGATGTTCGCGATAAGGAGTCCCCCGAAGCCGCCGGAGGCGAGTCCGAAGTTCCAGCCGAAGAAGTCGCCCGAGATAACGGCTCCGACTCCAAGGGCCCAAAGATGCCACACCCTCGCGTACCTTTTGAGCCCTCTTTTTTCAAAGTATTCCGAACCCACCTTGGAATACTCGACGCTTCCCATTTTCTGTTTCCTGTCCATGATGTCCGCCTTCCTTGCTCTAAAATGATGATGAATTCAGACCTGACGCCCTCATTTGAGTTTGTGCTCCATTCCCGTCTCTCGTATAGGAAGCATGTTTGATGCCATTGAGGAAATTTATTGTAAATACAATGCAGTATAATAATGATCCGTGCAGATGTAGGGGACCATGTTGCAATAATGTGACGAAATTGATTCAAAATTCCATTGTGATTCAATTTTGTACTTTTATATTCTGGCGATTATGCCTTATATCCTGCAATATATTGATGGAACAACATGTTATCCATGGAAGTTTACATGAGGGTGATGGAATGGCATAATTATTATAATAACGTTGAGGCGTCTTTCCTCTCCACCTGAGTGGTTGCGCACGAAAGACCGGAGATAACGACTATGGCTTCCGATGCTCTGACACGCGATTTCAAATGGAGCCGCTCGACGGTCATGCTGCCCGTCGTCGCCGGTTTTCTGTGGATGCTTCCGGCTGTCGCCCTGCTGAAGTCGGGGGCCGCCGTATATGCCGGAATCTGGTCGTTGCTAGCTCTGAAGTGGGGTTTTGATTTCTTCTGGTATAGACGCGTCAATTACATACGGATCGGTCGAGACGGGGTAACGGTGAACCGCTCTCCGATGCGGGCACCGGAGCGGATCGACTGGGAGGACGTGGTCGATATACACCAGGACGGGATAAAGGAAGTAGAGATATTTTTGTCCGAAGGGCGCGTGGCGACGGCGTCGCTCCTTGCGCTGGAGCCCGAGGAGAGGGGCTATCTTCTGACAGCCCTTCGCGGGGCTTTTGCACGATTCAGGAGCGAGCGCTCGCTGCACGACAGAATGAACGCCGAGAGGCTAAAAATGTTGCGAAGATTCCGGGCCAGGGCGGAGCGGTTCCGCAGGAAGGGGCGATACGATGCCGCCGAGGTCCTCCTCGGCAGGGTGATCGAGCTCGACCCGGAAGACGCCAGCGCTTATCAGGAGCGGGGGATGGTGTACTATTGTTGTGGACTTTATGAACGCGCCATCGCCGAGTACGACAGGGCGATAGCGCTCCGCCCCGTCTGGGCCGAACCCCACTTCAACAGGGCCGTCGCCTGCGAGGGGGCGATGCGCCGGGGTGAGGCGATAGAGAGCTACAGGAACTTCCTGCGGTTCGCTCCGGTGGAATTGGGGCCCTATGTGAGGTGCGCCGAGGACAGGCTTTCGTCGTTGGACCCGGATGCTTGGAAGGATTGATGAGCGGGGCCGCCTTGTTTCTGGCGCCGGACGGGAATTGACCGCGCCGCGGGGCTTTTCAATCGTTTGGCGGGATGGTATGCTCCGAGCGGTTTCTGGGGCGGGGGCGAAAAGGGAAAAAGTGCGGCGAGGATTGGGGTTTTATAAGATAGGGGAGATTTAAGTTTCCGTGATAACGGTGCAGTCGGTAAACAAATTGCTGGGCAAGAAGGACCTTTTCCAGGATGTTTCCCTCCACATCCACACGGGAAACCGCGTGGGGCTGGTGGGGCCGAATGGCGCGGGAAAGACGACGCTTTTCCATATAATCATGGGAGACATGGAGCCCGATTCGGGCTCTGTCGCGCGCGCCAAGGGGCTTCGGATCGGATACCTGCCCCAGCAGTGGAGCCTTGCGGAAGACAAGACCGTCATCGCTCACGCCATGGACGTACACCAGCAGCTCTCCTCCGTCCGAGAGGAATTGGAGCGCATAGGGGGCTGGCTCGACGCGGAGAATGACCCCGAGGAGGCCAAGGCCCTGGCGCTCCGGCAGGCGCATCTCATCGAGAGGCTGGAGCACTTCGGCGGCTACGATCTGGAGGCGCGGGCGCGCAAGGTGCTGGCCGGGCTCGGCTTCAGGGACGAGCGTATGGACCGCTCCGCCTTGACGCTTAGCGGCGGCTGGCTCATGCGCTTGGAACTGGCCAGGCTCCTGCTCTCGGAACCCGACATCCTGCTGCTCGACGAACCGACCAACCATCTTGACCTCGATTCGCTGCTCTGGCTGGAGCAACATCTGCTCTCATCCACTTCCGCGATGATCATCATTTCGCACGACCGGGTGTTTCTCAATCGCATTGTGAGACGCGTTCTGGAATTGGAGCACGGGCGGCTCAGCGAATACACCGGAAATTATGACGATTACCTGAGGGAACGGGCCCAGCGGCGGGAAATCGAGCTCGCGGCCTACAAGAACCAGCAGGATCGCATAAAGCAGGTGGAGCGCTTCATTGAAAAGAACCGCTACCAGAAGACCAAGGCGCGGCAGGTGCAAAGCCGTGTGAAGATGCTCGACAAGGTGGAGCGCATCGAGCTTTCCGAGCGCGACGAGTCCATCCGGTTCAGCTTTCCGGAGCCGGAGCGCGCCGGGAAACGGGTCCTGGAGCTTGAGAGTGTCGCCAAGTCCTACGGGAGCCATGTGGTCTACACCGGGGGGATCGACCTGGTGATCGAACGGGGCGATCGGGTGGCCTTCATGGGGCCGAACGGGGCGGGGAAGAGCACGTTGCTGAAGATTCTGGCGGGGGTGGAGGACGTGACAGACGGAAAGCGCATTGTCGGCCACAACAGCGTCCTTGGCTACTACGCCCAGCACCAGTCGGAGCAGCTCAACCCGGAATGGACAGCCCTCGAGGAAGTTTCGTCGGTTGGAGGGGACCTAGCCCAGTCGAAACTGCGTGCGCTGCTAGGGTCGTTTCTTTTCAGGGGCGACGACGTGCTGAAGAAAGTCGCGGCGTTGAGCGGCGGGGAGAAGGCTCGGCTTATCCTCTGCAAGCTCCTGCTTCAGAAGCCGAACGTCCTGCTCCTCGACGAGCCTACGAATCACCTGGATATTTCATCCCGCGACGTGCTCGAGCAGGCGCTTGGGGATTTCACCGGCTCGATTTGCTTCATCAGTCACGACCGGCACTTCATCGACGTCATAGCCAACAAGGTGCTGCTGGTGGACGGCGGGAAAATCAACCTGTTCCCAGGCAATTACCAGGATTATCTCAATATCTGGAAAGCGCGGCTCGAAGGCGAGGCGTTGACGGACGGGATGCGGCCCTCCGACGGCTCCGGCAGAGGCGTCAAAAGCGCTGACGCAGCCGCGTCGCGCAAGGCCCCGGAGCGCAAGAAGCTTGAGGCCGCCTGGCGGAACGAACTGTACACCCTCAAAAAGCCGCTGCAGAAGCGGGTGGAGTCGCTCGAGGCATCCTTAGAAATACAGCAGACAGAACTCGATGCGCTGAACGCGCAGTTGGCGGACCCCAACACTTACCAGGACGGCGGCCGGGTGCAGGAACTCCAGAAAGACCATCAGCGCGTACAGGCCGAGGTGCGCAGGCTCACCGACGCGTGGGAGCGGGAGGCGCTTGCGCTTGAAGAGCTGGAAGAGGATTTCTGGCGAAAGAAAGAAAAAGCCTGGGAAGAGGCGAACGCCTGATCTTTCAGGCGCCTGCCTACTCGCTGTGGGATTTGCAGGGCTTGAGCAATTTCGCAAGATTCATGAATTCTTCGGGCGAGAGCGTCTCGGGCCGCCGTCCGGGGTCGATGCCAAGCTCTGAAAATGCACGGTCGAGAAGCGCAAGCTCCACGCCTCCCAACGCCTTCAGGCTGTTTCGAAGCGTTTTCCTCCGTTGTTGGAAAGCCGTGTTCACGACTTTGCGCAGGAAGGAAAGGTCTGGCGCCTCGGGCGGGAGGGCCTCCGCGAAATCTATCCGAAGCACTGTGGAGTCCACCTTGGGCGCCGGGTAAAACTGCGCGGGTCCTACGTCGAAAAGCTGCTCCACATGTGCGCACACCCCTAGAAGGACCGACAGCACCCCGTATTCCTTGCCCCCCGGAGGGGCGGCGAAGCGCTCCCCCACTTCCTTCTGCACCATGAAAACCCCCCGCCGTATGGCCGGGAGCGCCTCGACGAGGTGGAAAAGAAGCGGCGAGGATATATTGTACGGAAGGTTCCCGAGAAGGATGAGTCGTTGGCCTTCCTCTTCGGCGAGCGAGCGGAAGTTGAACTGCATCACGTCTTGCGGGTGCATCCGGATTTCGCATGGCCCGGCGGGGGCGTTCGCTTCCAGGTAAGCCGCGAGATCCCGGTCTATTTCTATAAGGTGAAGGCGACGGGCCTTCGTCAGGATAAACTGAGTGAGCGCCCCGAGTCCCGGTCCTATCTCGACGGCGACGTCATCCGGCGCTATCCCGGCGCATTCCACGATGCGCTCCGCCGTCGCGGGCTGTGCGAGGAAATTTTGCCCGAAGCGTTTCCTCGGCCTGCTCTCCTGGAGACGAAAGTACTGGTGAGGCGATATAAACATGTGTGGCGGGCGCCTTCCTGTGTTTCTTAAAGGGACCGTGAAAAAGCGTCGAGATCGAGGGGATTCATGCTGAATCCCGACCGCTTCCAAACCGAATACCCCGCCGCCGCGACCATCACTGCGTTGTCCGTGCAATATTCAAGCGGCGGCATGTGCAGATTCAACCCTGACGAAGACGCTTCTTCATGCAATTTTTGGCGCAGGCGGCGGTTTGCGGCTACTCCTCCCACCATGGCTACGTCCCGGAGGCCGTGGAGCCTTGTCGCCCTTAGGGTCTTAATCACGAGCGCGTCCACGACCGCTTCCTGAAAACTCGCGGCGAGGTCTTCCAGACCGAGCCCTCCCGCGCGCTCGCCGGGAGACGGCTGACCGTGGCGGCGCACGAAATTTCCGACGGACGTCTTGAGTCCGCTGAAGCTGAATTCGAGGGAATCCCCCTCCATCATGGCGCGTGGAAACTCGTAGGCGTGGGGGTCGCCTTCGGCGGCCAGCCGGTCGATGACAACTCCTCCGGGATAGCCGAGTCCAAGCAGTTTCGCGACCTTATCGAAAGCTTCGCCTGCCGCGTCATCACGGGTCGAGCCGAGCGGGACGCTCCGTCCGTCCGGTTCGACGCGGTAGAGCGCCGTATGGCCCCCGGAGGCGACGAGGCATATGAACGGCGCGTCGAGCGGCTCTCGCTCGAGGAACGCGGCATGCATGTGAGCTTCCAGGTGGTTCACCGCCAGGAGAGGCTTGCGCAGGGCGTACGCCATGGCCTTCGCGGCGCTCAGTCCTACCAGGAGCGCCCCGACGAGGCCCGGCCCCTGCGTGGCGGCTATGGCGTCGAGCCCACCCGCTGTCGTCTTCGCCTCTTCCAGGGCTCTTGAGATTACCGGCAGGATGGCTTCCACATGCTTGCGTGACGCGATTTCCGGCACAACCCCTCCGTAGGGACTGTGAACTGCGATCTGGCTCGCAATAACGTTGGAGAGGACTTCTTTCCCGTCCCGGACGACCGCTGCGGCCGTTTCGTCGCAGGAGCTTTCGATTCCCAATATCATCATGACCGACTATTCTTCCTCATCACAAAACCCGCCGACTGCTTGCGCCGGAGGGCTTTGCGCGTAATTCGCATGCAATCTTTTGAAATCAGCAATTTTAAACGACTATGCGCATTGCGTCAATTGCCGGGCTCGATCAAAATCCACCGGGAGCTTCCCGCCATTATATTCCTCTTCCCGCCTTGACATGCAATGGCGATCAAGTTAGAACGGTTTCAAATGTAATATTGTTAATGATAACATATAAAGAGCGAACGACTCCGCGATGAAAAACGGACAGGGAGGCCCTTGCAGCGAAGATGGATTATGGTGAATATTTTGCAACAGACGCTTTCGCGCCGTCTCTCGTGGATGATCGCGCTCCCGTTTCCAACGCCCCCAGGGATGGATACAATCGCCGGATTGACTACCTCCGGTTGTCGATCACCGATCTTTGCAACCTGCGCTGCATCTATTGCATGCCGGAAGAGGGCGTGCCCAAACTCCGCCATGACGACATACTCACCTATGAGGAAATCTCCCGAATCGCCCATATCGCGGTCGGCATGGGCATCACCAGGATTCGCATCACCGGCGGCGAGCCGCTGGTGCGCCGCGACGTGATTCGGTTGTGCGAGGATATTTCGGGAATACGCAACCTGAAAAGCCTTGCCATCACGACTAACGGGGCGCTTCTTGCCCGCTTTGCCAAAGACCTGCACCGCGCCGGCGTTCAGCGGGTCAACGTGAGCCTCGACACCCTACATCCTGAAAAATACGCGCGGATCACGAGGCGGGACGTTTTTCACGAAGTTTGGCGGGGCATCGAAGCCGCCCTTGATGCGGGTCTCCGGCCAGTGAAGCTTAACGTAGTGGTGATGCGCGGTGTGAATGACGATGAAATCGAAAAGCTGGCCGAGCTTTCCCTGGATCGCCCATTCCATGTTCGATTCATCGAATTCATGCCTTTTCAGGGTGACAGCCGATGCGGGGGCCTTGTGCCTTCGGATGAAATCCTGAGCCGTCTGTCGAGCATGGGCAAGCTTTCGCCCGTTGAAGACGCAAAAAGCAGCAACGGCCCCGCCAGACTCTTTTCCTTCCCCGGCGCTCCGGGTCGGATCGGCGTCATCAGCCCGGTGAGCGACCACTTCTGCCCGTCCTGCAACCGGCTCCGCTGCACGGCGGACGGCAAACTGCGCACCTGCCTGTTCGCCTCCGAGGAAACCGATGTGAGGACCGCTCTCCGCGAGGGAGCCCCCGATGCCAGGATTATGTCCATCGTTCGCGAAGCGCTCCGCCGCAAGCCAGAGCGGCATCATCTCGACGAGGGCGTCCCGCACAAGTGCATTAATCGGCCGATGTCGGCCATAGGTGGTTGACCTTTGGCTTCAGACCGTGTGGAGTGGCTCGTCGCTAGAGGGTGTCGAGCGCCATTCGGGCGGCGCCCCATATGGCGGCGTCGTCTCCCAGGTCGCTCCGTTCCACCACCATCTCATCCGGGTTCAGCATGCTGTTGTGCGCGGTGAGACTTTTCCGGAGCGGTCCGATGAACTGGTCCCAACTCGCGCTCACTCCACCCCCGATAATGGCGTTGCGGATGCCGAGCAGGGTGAAAACGTTGGAGATGGCCAGACCCAGCGCCCAACCCATCCTTTGGAAAAGCCCCTGAGCGAAAGCGTCGCCATCGCTTGCGCAGGCGTAAATTTTTTCAGGAGTCAGCTTTCCGGCGCGGGTGAGTTCATAAAGCGCGCCCCGCGTGAGCCGTCCGTCCGCAACGGCTTCCTCGGCTCCCTTCATCAATGCGGTGCCGGAGGAGTGCGCTTCCAAACAGCCCCGCAAGCCGCAGTTGCAGAGAGGGCCGCCCGGCTGAACGATCATATGGCCGATCTCCGCCGCGAATCCCAGCCCGTCGCCGTGCCATAACCGCCGCTCCAGCATGAGGCACCCGCCGACGCCTGTCCCGAGCGTCAGCCCGACCCAACTGTCGATGTTTTGTCCTTTTCCGACCCAGTGCTCCCCAAATCCGTAAACGTTCGCATCGTTTTCGACGACGACGGGGACGCCAAGGCGCTTGCGAACCTCCTCTCCCAAGGGGTAGCCGTTCATTGCGGGAAGGTTTGGGGAGAAGAGCACCGTCCCTTCAATGTGGTCGATTTTTCCGGCCACTCCAAGGCCGACGGCTTCGACCGCTCCGCCGACTTTCACGGCCTCCTCCATGAACGCCCTGCATTCGTGCACCAGCCGTCCCGTCGCATGCTCCGCGCCTGCCTGCACTTCCGTGGCAATCTTACGCTGCTCGAGGATTTTACCGTTTCCGTTCACTAGGCCAATGCGCATATGCGTGCCGCCGACGTCCACTCCCAGTAGCATCCTTTCGCTCATCAGTTTCCTTCCTTTCCCTTCGCCTCTTCAACCGCCGATGGTTGATGTCACGATCGGCCCTTTCCCGCTGCGCGTCGTGCGCTCATGACGCCGATATTCCGCATACTTTCTTGCGGGGCGCTGGTTCAATTCAATGGGATTTGGTCCACAAGTTATTCCGAAGGGTTGTCCGGGATTAGCTCATGTCTTCCGGCAGACGCCCCCTATTCGGGAACCCTATATCCGTTAGGTAGACTTGAATCAACACCCGCCCCCAAATACCGGACTGCATCCTGATTCCACAGGCGGGCTCCTGTTGACTCCAGAGCCCTCGGGTCATTCCTCCTGGCCGCAGTGTAGTTGACTCAAGCCTCCGAGGTCATTCCGGCAAAAGCCAGAGTTCAGAAATGATGGTTGGCGCGATGAGCGAGGCGCTGATCCTTCAGGACTCAGCGCCCTTGTTTAGCGGGAGAGCGGCACCTGAGTTATAAAGTCTTTTCGTGACACCGCGGTTTGAATGTCGGTGAAAACTTTGTCCGAGATAGAAATCCATTTTTTGGGGAGCATGCTTTGGAGGATCTTTTTTGCACTAGCAGCATCCTGCCCGGCCATAAGTGCATAATAAGCGGTCTGGATTGCGCTGCCCGCATCCTTAGGACCCTTCGTCTGTTCTTTAAGAAGCTTGGCATACACCTCGGGCAACTCGCCTGGTTCGGAAACGCTCCATCCCCGTGAAGTCCATACCGCATAGCGGACCATATGAGGTGATTCTCCAAAAGGCAAGAAGCGTTTGCTGTTTTCCCCCGCGCCATCGGGGTCGTAGTAGGCGAAATTACTATCCAAAAGCGCCAACTCTTTAACGCCGTCGCCATTCACATCCTCCAGTTCCTGCGCACACATACTCGTGCCGCCTTTGTAGAGATAATCGCTGGAGCCGCAACTAATCGCCATCTGATATTCACAATCGCCATGCGCGTTTCCTTCAAACGAGTAAACCATGGTAGTTTCGCATCCGCGGGCAGGAGTGTCGCTTAGAGTTTCCACTATTTGCTGGTCACCCTCAGCATTTATGACACCACTTCCCTCCGCCACTTTTGATCCACGATAATAGACTTCCACATCATATTCGCTTGTATCATCGTCGCTGGGCTTCTCCTGCACATTGAACATAAAATGTTTATTTGCGCTGACGCTGGATTGTACACCCTTGTTCGATTCGTTTTGAACGTTTCGAGCGGTGTCGTTGCCTTCGTATGCCGGCGCGAAACCAAGGGTAAGGACAGTGGCTCCGTCTTGTTGGCTGACCGAGCATGCTGAAAGTGCAAACACCCCAATAGTCGTAATGATTCCAAATGCCAACACTTGCAAGTACGATTGCCAATTTTCCACGAAATTCGGCTCCTTTCCAATGATTGAGAGTTTTTTCTGTTTCACGCGGAATAATGCACTAGCCTCAATAAAAGGCATCCCAAACGTATTTCAGACCGGAACTTATACTCGTTGAGGATTGAAAAAAGTCCTTCTAACAAGCTTTACGACTTTATGTCGCAGAGTCTATGATCTGAGGTTCTTTTTCGGTATTTCCATTTTCGGAAACCGCCTCAATCCGCACAACCCAAAAAAGCAAAAGCCAGGAGCGTCCCCCTGGCTTGGTCTGTCGAGCAAGAAAACCTTATAGGGCGTTCACCTAAGCTTTCTTCACCCTCACGGCTTGAGGCCCCTTCGGCCCTCGTTCTACATCAAAGCTTACGCTCTCTCCCTCGCTCAGAGAACGAAAGCCTTCACATTGGATGGCGGTGTGGTGCACAAACACATCACCCTGATCCTTGGTCTCGATGAAACCATACCCCTTCTTGTCATTAAACCACTTAACTCGGCCTTCCACGTCGCATCCTTTCCTTCTGTCACGGTTGCACTCTCGCCGGTGTACTACTTTGTGAACACTCCTGAAAGTCATCGCCCCCCAACGGCTGATTTCACAAAGACCCCAAAGACACCGAAATTCTCTTGTATCATAATTCATTAAGTAATATGGATGTTATTCCGTAACCCAAAATAGGTAGTGTGTCAAGTAATAATAAACTTTTTTTAATAGGAAATCTAAGCGACTAAAATCAAAAGATATTTTAATTTAAGAAATCTTATTCGCAGCATTTGCATGCGCTTTCCAAGAGAAGGAGAACGTCTATATGACATCCATGCTCTTAGCATCTTCCAATAACCGACGCCCTTGTTCCTCATCCACAAATATCAGAAGCGCCGCGCCTATAATGAACAAGAAGCTTATGGCAAAGATGGAGAAACGAGGATTCCCCGCCAGTAGTCCGACCCATCCCATCAGGACGGGCCCAAGCACGGCGGCGAATTTCCCCAGCATATTGAAGAACCCGAAAAACTCCGCGGCCTGTCCGGAGGGAATGAGGCGCGTATAGAAAGAGCGGCTTAGGGACTGGACCCCGCCTTGGACCATCCCGATAGTAATGGCCATGGCGTAAAATTCCTTCTCACTATGCATAAAAAATCCCCAGACCGTTACTCCCAGATAGACCGCGACGCCAATATATATGCCTGTCTTCGCTCCAAGCCGTTCTCCGATCTTTCCAAAAGCAATTGCCGAAGGGAATCCGACGAACTGAGTGATAAGCAACGCTTTAATAAGACTGGTGGAATCCAACCCGATGGACATCCCATAATCCACCGCCATGCGAATAATAGTGTCCACCCCATCGATATAAAGCCAATAAGCGAGTAGGAAAAGAAAAACAACCCTGAGCTTCCTGATCTTTCGGAATGTCTCCAAGACCTGCCGCAGACCATCCGCCACCGCATGCGAGGCGCCCCCGGATCCGGCGCTTGTTCCTTTTTCCTTCACAAAGAGCAGGACCGGCAAACTAAAGACGGCCCACCACACCGCTACGCTCACAAAAGAGACTCTCACCGCGCACCCCGCATCCGGCAACCCGAAGGCATGAGGCGCGAGGGTCATCGCAACGTTTACAGCGAATAGAAGGCCGCCGCCCAAGTAACCAAAGGCGTATCCAAGGGCCGATACGAAATCCACTTTATCCTCGCCCGCCACGTCCATAAGAAGGGAATCGTAGAAGATGTTTCCGCCGGAAAAGCCTATCGCCGCAATGGCGTAGGTCGCCACGGCGATTTCCCATGCTCCCTCAGCGACAAAAAAAAGCGCTCCCGTCATGACAACCCCCATCACAGCAAAGAAAAAAAGAAACTTCTTCTTCGCTCCTCCTCGGTCCGCTATCGCTCCGAGCGCTGGCGCCATTGCCGCAACAAACACACTGGCCAGAGAATTTGCCGCCCCCAGGTGGAAGGTGCTGATCGAGGCGTCCGCCCCAGCGCTCCAATACTGTTTGAAAAAAACGGGGAAAAAGCCTGCGATCACAGTCGTCGCAAACGCCGAATTCGCCCAATCGTACATCGCCCAAGCTATTACTGACCTTCTATCGCCAGTTTCTCCAGAAACACCCACTAAGGCACGCATATTATCCCTCGTTCGCGTTGCATTTCATCAGATTCAAACGGATTGCCGAGCCCCGCTTCACCGGGCCGCCTCGTCGTTTCCGCCGCCAATTGTTTCAGCCACTGCCCGTTGTCTTATTTACGGCGGCGCCCCATTTATCCGCCATCCCCATAGCATGAATGAACGCAACTGTCAGCCATTCGGATGCGTCATGGGAAATCTCCCGTTTCTCACTAGAATCTCGAAGCGTGGCTATTGGACCCCTTGCGGAATGTAATTTCAGCTCTTACTTTAAAAATATTGGCGAAAGTTTATTTCGCTTTTCGAGTCTTCCTAAAGTCGGGGAGTCTGCGCGACGTCGGATTATCCAACGTTCTTTCTCATGGATGGCGCAACAGCCTCTACGAGCGCGGCGGCATATCAACTTCTCGCCTCTTGGCCTTGCAGGAATGACGCGCCGGCGCTCGAAGCAAGGAGGTTACGGATATGAAAATCGGGGTTGTCGGATCGGGATTCGTCGGGGCCACTTCCGCTTACGCCCTTGTCATGCGGGGGATCGGCCGCGAAGTGGTGCTGGTGGATAAGGATGTGAACCGCGCCAGGGCGGAGGCGGACGACATCTTTCACGCTGTTCCCTTTGCTCATCCATTGCAGGTGAGGGCGGGCGATTACGCGGACCTTGAAGGAAGCCGTCTTGTGATCGTCGCCGCTGGAGTGAGTCAGAAGCCAGGAGAAACCAGGCTCGATCTTCTCAAAAGAAACGCCGCCGTCTTTCAGGACGTCGTTCCTCAGGTCCTGCGTTTTGCCCCAGAAGCCGTTCTTCTTGTCGTAAGCAACCCCGTGGACATCATGACGCATTTGGCGGCGCATTTTGCGAGACAGTGCGGGGTCCCGTCCAACAGGGTCATAGGGTCCGGGACGACGCTCGACACGGCGCGGTTCAGGACGCTCCTGAGCAACCATTTTGGGGTCGATCCCAACCACGTTCATGGATACGTCGTCGGGGAGCACGGCGACTCGGAAGTCCTCACCTGGTCTCTTGTCACGATTGGGACAACCCCTCTGGAAAGATTTCAGCTACTGGGGGATTCCACCAGTTATCCTCCGGAAAGGTTTTCGTTGGACCCCGCCGCGAAGGAAGAAATCGACCAACGGGTCCGTAAGGCAGCCTACAGCATCATAGCGGGAAAAGGTTCCACCTACTACGGCATAGGAAGCGCGGTTTCCTATATTGCGAACGTTGTCCTCCGAGATCAACGGGCCATTCTCACCGTATCCACTCCGATCCAGAATGTGGATGGGGTCGCAAACGTGTCATTGTCCTTGCCGCAGGTGGTGGGTGGGGGTGGAGTGCTTGCAACGCTGTATCCGCCCCTCGATGAAGAAGAAAGATCGGCGCTTCGGAAAAGCGCGCGCATCATTCGGGACGCTATCGACGAGTTAGGGTTATAGGGAGGGCTTCCCGGCGCTTCTCCAAGAGCAAAATACGCTGTCGCCCCCATGGATTTTACTGTCTAGACCCTATTCCATCCTTTCAATGGATATGATAGGGAAAAACCAATAATCGACAATTTCGGGAGCAGGGGGGTGGTGAACTCCCCAAGACTCCGCCCCCGCCTCGCTCGCAGGCGCCACGCACACAACGACATACCCCAACCGTAAAGGAGTGTGCGGAAATTATGAAAATATCATCCAATTGCACATTAACGACCCCTACGGATCTTATGTTGGGGGACCATGTCTGCTGTCTGTATGAATCAGACCACGAACAGCGCGCCACCCTGCGTTCCTTTGTGGAGGAAGGATTGGAGCGGGGGGAGAAGATCATTCACATCATGGATGAACTGGCCCCTTCGACCGGCGCGCCCGTCTTCCGCGCGAAACGCGGCGACGGTTTGGGAAAAGATGGCAAGAGAGATCCACTCTGCGTGCTTGCCGCGCAGGACGTTTACTTGCGAGGAGGCGCATTCCATCCGGATGAAATGCTTTCCTTTTTCAGGGACGAGACGGACCGTGCGCTATCGGAAGGCTACGCGGGGCTCCGCGTTTCGTCCGAGATGACCTGGGCGTTGCGCAAGAAGCCCGGCTCCGATGAGCTGATCGAATTTGAAGCGAAGCTCGACGCCTACCTTCCCCACAGCAAATGCATGGCGATGTGCAGATGGGACCTCAGACGCTTCCCGCCGATCCTGCTGTTATACGCAATGGCGACGCACCCCATTGTCATGATCGGCGAGGAGGTGTACGAGAATGTCTACTACATGCCTCCGCCGGAATTCCTGGCGCGGCGCGGCATTCCCATGGCAACCCTGCACCACTGGCTCGAAAGTCTAGCCATCCGCAAGCAGACCATTGCGGCCTGCCAAACGGTTCGGTAGGCCGGCGACTCCTCTCCTCCTATTGGACTGGGGCTGCGCCCTCAAGATCGCAAAATATCCAATTCGTCCGCGATCCGGCGCAGCCTTCAAATCGCGCCCGTTTCTCCTCTTTGCCAGAACACCGTCCCTGGTTTTCCTCTGGAACGGCTATTCCAGCAAGAGCAACAACCATGGCTGGTTCATGGGCGGATGTGAGTTTGCGTCGGTCGGGTCCGCACCCTGCTGATATTCGACGAGATTGCTATATCCATCTCCATCGGCGTTCTGTGTCGCATCGTTGACCAAAGGATCGAGCCCATACCGGATCTCCCACCCGTCGGGCATGCCGTCGCCATCGGTGTCTTTCAGGCGGGGATCGGTTTCCCCGGTGTCCACGACTCCATTAAGGTTAACGTCCTCCTCGCCGTCGGAAATGCCGTCGCCGTCGGTGTCGGCCTTCGCGGGGTCGGTCCCCGTGGCCGTCTCCAGGGCGTCGGAAAGCCCGTCGCCATCGGTGTCCACCATTGCCGTGCTCCTGCCGGTCTCAACGACCTCGCCATTGTTCACCAGCGTAACGACCTGGTCCGTCGGCGTCCCCCCGGTGGCGCGCCACAGGAACGTGACGGAGAACCCGCCCGCGACGCCCCCCGAGGCTATCCCGTCGCCCTCGGCCTGCGCATTGAAAAATCCGGTGAAGGGCATGCTCGAAACCCGGGACGGGTCGGCGCTTTGCGTGAGCCATCCGGGCGTCGTTCCGGGCGTGAGCACGTCGTAAAGACCGTAATCGAAGTCTATGAAAATCTCCGTAACGGGGACATCGAGCGTGTTATTGGCGAGGACGTAGTCGTAGCGCCAATACTGCCCTTCCGGCGAGGTCCCGAGCAGGGTCGCGCGGTAGGCGAGGCCCATGGCCCCCGCCTCGGCGACCGGCAGCACCGTCAACACGCAGAAAAGCAAGAACAATATCGATTTTTTCATTATTGTGACTCTCCCGGCATCGATTGAAGTGAGCGCCGATTCCAATACGGCTCGACAAGGCTGTTCGTCGGTGGTTTTCAGGCGCCTGGAGCGCGACCTCGCGCCCCGGCGTTCCTGGCGGAATGCCCTCATCGCGCGCCGACCAAGGCTTCCAGGCGGGCGAGGCGCGCCTCCAGGGCGTCGATCTGCTGCTTCTGCGTCTCGATGATGTCCTGCTGCTCCTGCATCGCCTTCACCATGGGGGCGATGAAGTCGGTGTAGCGAAGCGACAGGGTCCTTTCGGCGTCGCCGCCGATGCCGAGCACGCTGTAGCCGTCGCCGAGCAGGGCCTCGATCTCCTGGGCGATGAAGCCGAAGTCCGTCCTGCCGTCGCCCGTCTTCATGCGGAACTGCACGGGCCGGAGCGCTTTGATAAAATCCAGCCCGTAATCGATGTCTTCGATGTCCTCCTTGGACCGGATGTCGGAGAGATTGGACCATGCCACCTGCCCGCCGATCAAAATAACGGAGGCATTGCCAATCCTGACGGAATTCGGCAGGACGGCTGTGGCCCCGTATCCAATGGCGGTCGCATTGGTCAATCCATCCGACATCGCGTCTGTGTCGGCGCCTAGAAAGGTGTTGTACGATCCCGTCAACCAAGTGATCCCGGCATTGTTCCCAATTGCCGTGTTATTGCTTCCCGTGGTGTTCTTTTCGAGTGCGTTGGAGCCGCTTGCCGTGTTGTTGCCTCCCGTGGTGTTATTGTAGAGCGCCTGGTGGCCGCTGGCCGTGTTGTCGTCTCCCGTGGTGTTGCTGTAGAGCGCCTTTGCACCACTTGCCGTGCTCCAGCTTCCTGTGGTGTTGTTGCGTAGCGCCAGGTAGCCGCTTGCCGAGTTGTGGCCTCCCGTGGTGTTATTGCAGAGCGCCAGGTAGCCGCTTGCCGTGTTGTCGTCTCCCGTGGTGTTGCTGTAG
>CALFXO010000079.1 GCA_937958025.1 uncultured Syntrophobacteraceae bacterium | reverse complement strand
TTTCCAGGGCAATCGAGGCTACCCAATTCTATCTTGGGCAGGTGGTGGACGCTCTCCAGCTCTTCGCGGACAGCGAGCACGCGCCGGATGGCCCGCCCGATGAGCGCAAAATGATTCTTGTTCGGGTGCTGGACGGACTCCGAGGTGATGTAGATAACGGACGGCTGGCGGTTGGATACGTGCTTGAACGGTTCAATGAAACCGCATCAGTGGGGCAACGATTCAAGACGCCTCATGCGTTTGGGGGATTTCTCCGGGCTCAGGGGCTCAATGTGTCCAACGGCAAGCATGACGCCAATGGGAAGAGGGCAGTCAAGTGTCTGCTATGGAACAATGAAATCGAAAACTTCCTAAAACAATGTCTGCAAAGTCTGCATTGTCTGCAAACCGAGCAATCATCGACGATTGCAGACGCAGACATTAAGTCTGCAAAGTCTGCATTGTCTGCAACGCCCTCAGATAGCCCCAATTATCATGCAGACAATGCAGACATCGAAAATCCAATGTCTGCGCCTGTAAGGCAAGACATAGAGCCAAAAACAGACAATGCAGACAATACAGACATTCCCAATGATGAAGTCCAAACTTACACCGACGAGAACGGCATAGAATGGGAGACATTCACAGTATGACCGCTGAGCAGGCGCTACGAGAGGTCGATTTCTTTCTCGATGGCGACAACCTTCGGTGCAGCGCTCCAAAGGGAAGCGTCACGCCAGAGCTTCGGCGAACTATTGCGGAGCATCGCGGGGAAATCATCGCCGCCATCCGTCGCAAGGAGGCGCTCGGGCGGCGCTTAAACGATCTTCCCCGCATACCTTGGGCCGTGCGTCAATGCGAGGGATGCGGTTTGCTTTATGGCTTCCGTTGCCGCCACGAGGATGGGCCGGGGACCGAGAGGCCGGACGGCCATGGCTGCGGAAGGTTCGAGGCGGGCGAGGAATCGGCAGAGGGCGGCGACAATCCCCGGATGGGTGGCGGAACTGGATAAACTTGAAGAGGGATTCACGGTGGCGTGGAGGGCCGGCAACGATCCCCGCGAGGAGCTGGCGGGGCATGAAGGATGGTGGCGTGCAGGGCTTTCAGGTCACGAAGATGGCATCGATACGGCTGACACCAACACGGAACAAGTGGAACAATCAGGAGAAGCGTAATGAAAGAAACAAAACGCCTCGTCGGAGCTGTTACGCCGATGGTCCAAACCTGGGCTGTCTACTACATCATGGAGGATAGGCAGCTCATCGCCGAGCCCGTCTTGTTTTATTCTGCATGGGAGAACTCGACGTATGGCGAGAACACCCTCAATGCAATCCCCACGGTATTCGGGAGAGACTATCCCACTGAGGAGGACGGATCGACCTCGAACTTCCTCGGCATGTCATTAACTCCTGACCCCACCCGAGAGGATTTTGCGGGTGAGATCGAAGCGTACGAAGAGAAGGAACGACGACGCGTGACTGCGGCAGCCGCAAAGCAGCGTCTATCAAAGGTTTGCTGACTCCTTGCGGACCGGCCATGGCTGTGGGTTTGCGGCTCTGTCAACCTTTTGACAGGTTCTTCCCCGAGGGCGTAACCGCGAGGGTGTTCGCGCCCCGACATTTAGCTAGTCACACAGCTTTTTTTCGATGTCGTCAGTCAGTTGAGGGTAATTATGAGGGAACAGACTAAGAATACCAAGAAAAAGCGCGAAGTTAGCGTTTCGCAAACGCCAAAGAAACAGTCATCGAATCCACTTTCTAAGGCGGAGCGGGCTGCCGCAGCTAAGGCGGTTGCTACCGGCTATGCGGGCTTAGACCTGCTTTCCATGGTTATCTGTTTAGTTGCTGAGAAATCCCAGACGGTTCACGTCAAGGACATGGGCAAAGGCGAGATGGGGATTCTGGTCAATATGCCCCTTGCGGGGGAGGACGGGGAGATTGACCGCCTGCCCATGATTTTCAAAATCCAGGAAGATATCCCCTTGGATTTGCAGGGGGCGGCGGATCACGTGGGGAGAGACGTGCGAACCGTTCAGCGATGGATCAGTGCGGGGGAATTGCCCGTATGCCGTGAGCTTGGAACGCGGCCCATCATTTGGTTGCGCGACCTTGAAGCCTGCGTGGAAAACAAAAGAAGCATCAATACAAGGAAAGGATAGGAAATGGCGATTCTCTACATCCAATCAGCGCACCCTATGCGCGAACAGTGTCCCACATGCAAGCGGCAAGACCTCGTAATGGTCCCGGCTGAAAGCTCGATGCAACAGGAGATGTGGACTTGCCTCTCATGTGGGAGTCGGGTCACGACCACGCCGGGTCACTTCGCGGAAGGAAAGGACGTCTCGCCACAGTCGGCGGAGGAAGCGGCAAAAGGGAGAAAGCCCGCGGGTGATCCTGACCCTTCAGATTCTTGGGGAGCAGTTTCCTCCGGAAGCGCGCTCACCTTCCCGGCAAAGAGGCAGGCAAATGTCCTTGATGCTGCGGTGGACCGCCTCCTGGGAACGACCTCCCCAGCTCCCGGCATCGGCTCCGCCTCATCTGGGCGAGAAATGACGGAAGCAGAGTTTTATGCACGCTTGGCTGAACTGAAGCGCCAAGCCTCCGGAGCAGTCTTGCCAAGCGCTATGTCGCTTGATGCTGCGGTGGACAAGCTTATCAGCCGGATGAAATCAGAAGTAGAGTAACCCTACCGACAATGAAATGAAAGGAAAGCAAACCATGACAGACAACCTCAACGATGCGGCTACCGCAAACTCCCTCGTAGAAATCTTCATGTCGATCGAGGAGAAGGAATCACAGCTCACCATGGATTTGGAGGAGGCAAAAAAGAACGCGGAGGCAAAAACTCATGCCGTCCTGCTTGGGAATGGAGCGCCCAAGCCAGCAAAGGAAGCTCGTGACGCCGTGCGAGACCTTTCGTCTCAGCTTGAATCCTGTGACGCCTTGAAAACGCAGATCATTTTGCGTCTGCAAGAGGTCTTACCCGGAGAGTTGCTCGCCGAAGCCGATGTGCTTTCCGCCGAGTATGACCAACTCAAACAGGAGGAAGAAGTCCTCTTGAAGCGGTGCATTCAAGCCATCGCCCAAGCCTCCGTATTACTGGAGAAACTGAGCGGAATACATGGAAGCCCCATCCATCAGGGCTTCTTGTCCGTAAGTGGCTACATCAATAACTATGGCAGGTCATCAGAACTCTATGAGGCAATAAAGTCCCTCCGCATAGAACATCCGGAAGACTCGATAGCTGACCAGAAAGCAAAGCTCCATCGCAAAGAGACGGGGTTTCGCGAGCTGGCGGCAAAGCCTGGGAAGGCTGTCCATGAGCTTCTGAAAATGGCTGGCGCGCGGGACTATCAACACGGGAAGCATCCAAAGGAAGACCCCATGAACGCCCCATTAAGTGAATGCGTCTTGTCGGAGACTCGCACGGAGATTCATCCAGTTTCGGCGGGGAAGGTGACCGCAGCGGAATATATGGGTTATAAGGAGATTTCCCCGCCCAAGACTGAATTCCATCAGATCCCCACAAGGTCGTATGAGCATTGATGAATTTGGCGTCTCCGCCCTCAATGCACCACTCTGGAGGGCGGAGACGGCCGCCGGCGCTCGGCGAAGAACATCAACGGATAAGCGACTGCAATTTGGCAATACGCCTGCAAAAAGCACTTAAAACCACATCAAAATTCATACACGCCAAATCCAATATTGGGGCGATTGCCCCTTCCTGTCCAGCACCAACATCTGCCGTTTCCCCGAACGACGGCGGCCCCACCCGGCAAGTGAGGTGCGCCCATTACTCGTCGTGCCTGGACCTTGCCCTTGACCGGAAGTGGCCGGGCTTCTCTTGCCGGGAGTGCGGGGCTTTCGACCCTGAGGAGCTTGAAGCCGCCGACATCACGGAACAGGGCGACAGATGCCGGACGCTCCTTCGAGCGGGCTTCCACAACAGGGTTACGAAGAGGCGCGCGAACCGCATCTTGAGGATTTACGAGGCAGGGCGGGCGGGGGTGAGCCTGTCACCCCCTAACGCCGCAAACCCCCAAAAAACGTTAATTCCAACCTCTAGGATCAATCTTCGCTCTTCCGACGACCCAACCCCGTCCCGCCCACGGAAGTGCGCCGTATGAGGCAGGGAAGCCCTGTCAGAGATGAGGATTCCACGAAAAAGAGGAGCGATGCGCATTTTGTGCTTGCGTCGGGGGTGCGGCCTCGGTATTCTGAAGACCTCTAAAATCAATCAGTAACCCGGAGGAGCACGGAAATGCTCTATTTGTGTTTTATTGCCTCAAAAATACGATTATCCCGAGAGTGCCCATGTGGCGACGCATGGGCGGGGGGTGTTGCTGCCTCCTTAGAGAACTCTCGGGATTTTTGCGTTTTGGAGGTCACATCATGGCGTCTACTATTTGTCTTAACGATGCAATCAGCCTTCCCTTTGAACCCCTTAAGGGCGTTCTCCAAGCGTTCGAGCAAATCTGTGATTCCGGTTATGAATTGCAGCTCGCAACGGCCTGCCGCTCGCTTCTCGCCCATGCACAGCATGAGGTGGATAAGGTTCTGGATGCGGTGGCGAAGCGGATCGGCCGTATCGAGGTCGCCCACGAAAGGTCAGGAGACCTTGTTTTCCCCGGCAAGGTGATCGGGGTGCAACTGTACACCCCCGGCAACGCCCCCCTGGTGGAGAATGCCCCGTCAGCCGCCCGCGACGACGATGATTACAGATTCGCAAGGCTCACCCCAGCAGAGAGCGACGAGTTGCAAAAGGTGTTCGACATCTTGCGCAATGGGACGCTCGAGGATATCAGGGGCTTTATGTCGGTCCTCGCCTCCATCCATCGGCCCATAATGACTCGCGCGCAGGGGAACATGGGAATGGGAGGCAGGTCATGAGCGAGGAATTGCTTACCGTCCTGCTTGCGAAGAAGCCCATCACCGACCCGGAATTGGTCTGCAAGGCCGCACAGGCCATTGAAGAGTTCGCGATCCTCTGCAAGGAGCATATTGCCCTATGTGAGGGTTCCGACATCCAGGCGTCAGAATCAAACGCCATGATGGATATTCAGACAATCATAGCTGTGCTTGCGAAAAATATCGCGAGCACCCTTCAAGAGCTTCCAAGGGGCGTCCGGCTTGATGAAATTACAGCTCCTCACAGCGATGGGCTCAAGCGGAAGACGGCAAAGGCTATTGTGCAGTAGAAACGAAGGCTCGGGGCTTCGGCTTCGGGTCATCACGCAGAACATGGGGCGAAGGCCGGGAGGTTGCCGCCCCCCTTTCTTGCTGAGGTCCGAGACTTGCGAGACTTCGCATTTTCAAAGTCTCGCTCCGGAAGCCAGCACTGTTGCTGCAAAAAGAGACTTCCGAGACTTTGTTTTTAGGCTTCTCGATGTAATCGAGTTGGCGGAGCTGTGACAAAGCAGGCATCCTTTGCAGACAATGCAGACATTGCAGACTTAATGT
>CALFXO010000078.1 GCA_937958025.1 uncultured Syntrophobacteraceae bacterium | reverse complement strand
CCATCCGTGAAGGCGGCAGGACCGTCGGCGCTGGCGTCCTCACCGAGGTCATTGAGTAATTTTACGATATAGCGCTAATCTGCCGGGAGGCTGCAGTCGCATGCGATCTCCCGGTTCAGGAATGAAAACAGGAATAAACTATTATGATGACGAATCAAAGAATTCGCATCCGCCTCAAAGCTTACGATCACAAGCTGCTCGATCAGTCCGCAAACGAGATTGTATCGACGGCAAAAAAGACCGGAGCGCGGGTGGCCGGGCCGATTCCCCTTCCCACCCTGATCCAGAGATATACGGTCTTGCGATCGCCCCATATCGACAAGAAGTCCCGGGAGCAGTTTGAGGTCCGCGTTCATAAACGTCTTATCGACATCCTGGAGCCGACGCAACAGACGGTTGACTCCCTTATGAAACTGGACCTTTCTGCCGGCGTCGATGTGGAGATCAAGCTCTAGGGGCTCTCCCGACCGGATGCTTTTTTGGAAAGAGAGCGAAACACCATGATAAAGGCAATTTTAGGACGCAAACTGGGCATGACCCGAATTTTCGCGGAAGACGGCAGCATCGTCCCTGTCACCGTGATTCAGGCGGGCCCATGCACCATAACGCAGATCAAGACGCCCGAGCAGGATGGATACTCCTCCCTGCAAATCGGCTTCGGATCGCGCAAGGCCAAGAATGTAACCCGTCCGCTCAAGGGTCACCTCGACAAGGTGGGCAAAGGATATTTTCAGGTTCTTCGCGAGGTCAAGGTCGAAGACCCCTCCGACTACCAAATCGGCCAGGAAATCCAGCCAAACGAGGTGTTCCAGGTCGGCGAGAACGTTGACGTGATCGGGAAGAGCAAAGGCAAAGGCTACGCCGGAACGATCAAGCGATGGGGATTCCAGAGCGGTCCCAAGGCCCACGGCTCGAAGAACATCAGGGAGCCCGGTTCAACGGGCAACGCGACCTATCCCGGCCGCGTCGTCAAGGGCAGAAAACTCCCGGGGCAGCTGGGCAACAAAAACGTCACCATGCTCAACCTTAAAATATTGGATCTACGCCCCGAGGAGAATCTCTTGCTTCTCAAGGGAGCGGTTCCCGGAGCCGACAACGGAATCTTGTACATTCGCAAGACCAACCGGGTCAGGTAATTCCAAGCGGAACGATCCGTAGGAGATTCGAGGATCACGATGGCAACTGTCGATCTATACAATATCAATCGCGAAGTGGTTGGACAGCTCGACCTGAATGACGGAATATTCTCCGTCCAGGTGAAGCCCCACGTCCTGCACGAAGTGGTGCTTTACCAGCTGGCCAAACGTCGAGCGGGAACCGCTCAGACCAAGGGACGGAGCGACGTCTCGGGCGGCGGCAAGAAGCCCTGGCGCCAGAAAGGCACCGGGCGGGCCCGCGCGGGAACGTCCAGATCTCCCATCTGGCGCGGCGGCGGAACGATCCACGGCCCGCACCCCCGCTCCTATGAATTTCATGTGCTCAAAAAGGTCCGCCGGCAGGCGCTCAAGATGGCGCTCACCCAGAAGCTTATTGACCAGGAACTCACGGTTTTGGACGCGCTGCAACTCGAGCGCATCAAGACCAAGGACTTCCATGACATTCTGAAGCGCTTCGAGCTGCAGAAGACCTTGGTGGTCATTCCCGGACAGGACGATGCCATCGAGCGCTCCGCCCGGAACATTCCCAACGTGAAGGTGCTGCGCTCCGAGGGGCTCAACGTGTACGATCTGCTGAATTACCACAACCTTCTCTTGACCAAGGAGACTGTCGGCAAGATCGAGGAGGTGCTGGGACAATGAGCGAGAATCTTTATGAAGTGTTGAAACGCCCCCTCATCACCGAGAAGAGCACGATCGAGAAAGCTGCCTCCAATAAGCTCTTTTTCGAGGTCGACCGCAACGCCAACAAGATCCAGATCAAGCAGGCGGTCGAGCAGATTTTCAAGGTCGATGTGCTGGAGGTCACCACCTCCAACGTAAAGGGCAAAGTGAAGCGCGTTGGCCGCTACCTGACTCAGGAACCTGCGTGGAAAAGGGCCGTCGTCACCATCAAGCCCGGACAGCGCGTGCAGTTCTTCGAGGGCGCGTGATATTGCGCAGGCGCCGGTGGACAACACAACACATCAGTGGAACGAGGTAGGTCATGGGTATTAGAAAAGTAAATCCGACATCCGCCGGACGCCGGTTTCAGACATATTCGACTTTTGAGGAGATCACCGCCAAGAAGCCCGAAAGAAGTCTGGTGGAGCCCCTTAAAAAGACCGGCGGGCGCAACAATCGCGGTCGCGTTACGGCCTGGCACAGAGGCGGCGGCCACAAGCGTCTCTACCGCATCGTGGACTTCAAGCGCAATAAGATAGACATCCCCGCGAAGGTCGCAAGCATCGAATATGATCCCGGCCGTTCGGCCCATATCGCCCTCCTCCACTATGTGGATGGAGAGAAGCGCTACATCCTCTCGCCCGTAGGGTTGAAGGTGGGCGACAAGGTGATTTCGAGCGATACGGCGGACATCAAGCCGGGCAACTGCTTGCGCCTTTCCGCGATCCCGCTCGGCGCCGTGCTTCACAATATCGAAATGAAGCCTGGAAAGGGCGGCCAGCTGGCCCGCTCCGCTGGCGTCGGCGCCCAGTTAATGGCCAAGGAAGGCAAATATGCGATCCTTCGCATGCCATCTTCCGAAATGCGCATGGTTCCCATTGACTGCCGAGCCACCATCGGGCAGGTGGGCAATATTGAACATGAGAACATTTCACTCGGAAAGGCCGGGCGCAAGCGTTGGCTGGGTCGCCGTCCGCACGTCCGCGGCGTCGCCATGAACCCTGTCGACCATCCGATGGGCGGTGGTGAAGGCAAGAGCTCGGGCGGCCGTCATCCGACGACTCCCTGGGGTGTTCCGACAAAGGGCTATCGCACCCGCAAGCCCAAGCCCAGTGACAAATGGATCGTTCGCCGCCGCAAGAGCAAGGGTTAACCAACCCCCTCTGAGAGACGGCATTTTAACCGGCCAACGACCTCGTCGACGGCCGATTTCAGCATAGAACAAAGGAGATTGAGGTGCCCCGGTCGCTTAAGAAAGGCCCCTTTGTCGATGACCACCTGTTGAACAAGGTCGCCAAGGCCAAGGATACGGGAGACCGCAAGGTCATCAAGACATGGTCGAGACGTTCTACTATATTACCTGACTTTGTAGGGATTACGCTTGCGGTCCACAACGGGAAAAAGTTCATTCCCGTTTTCGTGTCCGAGAATATGGTGGGACACAAGCTGGGCGAATTTTCACCGACGCGGACGTTCTACGGCCACGCCGGAGATAAAAAGTCAAAAGTGAAAGGGAAGAAATAATGGAAACTCGGGCCATTGCCAAACATATACGCATCGCCCCACGGAAAGCCCGCTTAGTGGCGGACCTGGTTCGAGGCAAACGTGTGGCTGAGGCGTTGACCATACTGAAGTTCACCCCGAGGAAGGGATCACGCCTCATTAGCAAGACGTTGCGCTCTGCCGTTGCGAACGCGGAAAACACCCGCATGATGGATGTCGACAACCTGTTCGTCAAGGCGATATACGTCGACGACGGCCCTCGGATGAAACGCTGGCAGCCTCGCGCCATGGGGCGCGCCACGAGGCTTTTGAAGCGCACGAGCCACCTTACGGTGATCGTGGCGGAAGGATAACCGGAGACGACGGCCGTCGTCCCCGGAATGGCCCGGGCCGCCGCGAAGCACGCGCAGAAGCTCGCGAAAAGGCTGAGTTCGGAAGTCAGAAGGCGGAAGCCTTTAGTCGTCCCTCCGACCTCTGCTTTCCGATGTCCGACTTCCGTCCCTTCGTGGTTTCCTCGTGAACCGCAGGGCGGCCAGAAGCATTGAACCCGGTGCACGCCTTATGCAGCAAGCGCAAGGTAAAACGCCGGATAAGGAATACTCTTTAGAAGTGCGGTTTTTTATTTCATAAATTGAGTGCAAACAAGGTGTGGAGGTGATAGTTTGGGACAGAAGGTTCATCCGGTAGGGTTCCGTTTAGGGGTTATCAAGACTTGGGATTCCCGGTGGTTCGCCACAAAGGATTATTCCAAGCTGGTGTGTGAGGATCGCCGCATCCGCGACTACATCAAGCAGCGCCTCTACCACGCCGGCATTGCGAAGATCGAGATCGAGCGCGCCGCCAACAAGGCGAAGATTCGCATATTCACGGCCCGCCCCGGCATTGTGATCGGGAAGAAGGGCGCAGAGATCGAGGTTTTACGCAAGGATCTGGAGAAGCGTTTCAAGCGCGAGATTCTGATAGATATTCAGGAAGTTCGCCGCCCCGAACTGGATGCCACCCTCGTCGCAGAAAACATCGCCTTGCAACTGGTGCGCCGCGTTGCGTTTCGGCGGGCCATGAAGCGCGCGGTGAGCGCGGCTTTGAAGTTCGGCGCCAAGGGCGTTCGCGTAGCATGCGCAGGACGCTTGGGCGGCGCTGAAATGGCGCGCAGGGAATGGTACCGCGAAGGTCAGGTGCCGCTGCACACCTTGAGGGCAGACATCGACTACGGCATAGCTCGGGCTAAGACCACTTACGGCATCATCGGCGTGAAGAGCTGGATATTCAAGGGCGAAGTTCTGCCGTAGAGAGTAATCAGGAGAATTGGAAATGCTGGCGCCAAAGCGAGTAAAACATAGGAAACAGCAGAAAGGCCGCATGGGAGGCGTGGCGTTCACCGGAAGCAGCATCAGCTTCGGGGACTACGGCCTCAAGGCGTTGGAGTGCGGGTATCTGACTTCCAGGCACATAGAATCGGCGCGCGTGGCGATCACTCGTCACGTGAAGCGCGGCGGCAAGATGTGGATCAGGATCTTTCCGGACAAGCCCATCAGCAAGAAGCCCGCTGAAACCCGAATGGGTAAAGGCAAAGGCTCACCTGAAGCATGGGTTGCGGTCATCAAGCCGGGCCGGATTCTTTACGAGATCAAGGGCGTGCCGGAAGCGGTCGCGCGTGAGGCCCTTCGCCTCGCCGCCCATAAGCTGCCGATTCCGACGCGGTTTGTGTCGAGGCAGGACATCATATGAAATCAAACGAGTTGCGTGATCTGACAAAGGACGAGCTGACCTTGAAGGTGAAAGAAATGCGCGAAGCGCTTTTCAACCTCCAGTTCCAGCATGCCACGGGTCAGTTGGAAAACACTGCCCAATTGAAGAAGACCCGCAAGGACATCGCGCGGGCGATGACGGTTCTGAGCGCGATGGAACGCGCAAGCGCAGCATAGGATGGTGAGCATGGAAGAACAGCAGAAGACCTCGAAGAGGAAGACCCGCGTCGGAACCGTCAAGAGCAATAAGATGGACAAAACCGTCGTTGTGACGGTCGAACGCCTCGTGCAGCACCCCAAGTACCGCAAGTACATCAAGCGCCGCAACTCCTTCGCGGCGCACGACGCCGACAACGCTTGCAATGTAGGCGACCGCGTGCTGATCGAGGAGAGCAGGCCCCTCAGCAAGACGAAGCGTTGGGTGGTGGTGAAGGTTTTGGAAAAAGCGGCTATCTAACATAGCGTCGCTTTGCGGGATTTATCTGTGGGGGCGCTGCGCCCCCATGCGACGCATGAACGGAGTGAACCATGATTCAGACGGAAACCAATCTCAACGCCGCAGACAATTCCGGAGCTAAGCGCCTCTACTGCATCAAGGTGCTTGGGGGGACGCGAAAGCGATATGCGACGGTAGGGGATATTATCGTTGTCTCTGTAAAGGAGGCGATCCCCAACGCAAAGGTGAAAAAGGGCGACGTCCTCAAAGCCGTCGTCGTTCGCACGAAGAAAGAAGTGCGACGCCCAGACGGGTCTTACATAAAGTTTGACGACAACTCCGCGGTGCTCATCAATGCTGCGAAGGAGCCTATCGGCACCCGCATTTTCGGACCCGTCGCACGCGAGTTGCGCGCAAAGCAGTTTATGAAAATCATTTCGCTCGCCCCCGAAGTGCTGTAGCGAGACAAGGAATCTGCGGCCATGGCAGTTGACAAGAAGTTCCGTATAAAGAAAAACGATACCGTAATGGTGATCGCCGGCAAGGAGAAGGGAAAGAGCGGGAAGGTCGTCCGCATTATCCCCAAGCACGACCGGGTTGTCGTGGAGAAGCTTAACATGATTAAGCGTCACATGAAGCCCGGCGCCCAGAACCGGCAGGGCGGGATACTCGAGCGCGAGGCTCCCATCCATATTTCGAACCTGATGTTGGTATGCACCAAGTGCACCGACCCGACCCGCGTGGGCTACAAGATCCTCGAGGATGGAAAGAAAGTCCGCATCTGCAAGGAATGCGGCGAAATCATCGAGTGATCCCGCGTCCACCGATTAAGGCCGGGAATGGAGACAATTGATGGAGAGTTTGAAAGAGCTGTACGAAAGGGAGATTGCCCCAAAGCTCACGGAGCAATTCAAGTACAAAAGCCCGATGCAGATCCCCAAGTTGAAGAAGATCGTGCTCAACATGGGGCTCGGAGAGGCCATCCAGAACGTTAAGATTCTGGAGTCCGCCGCCGCCGAGATGACTCTGATAGCGGGCCAGAAGCCAGTCATCACGCGGGCGCGCCAGAGCATCGCCGCCTTCAAGGTGCGCAAGGGGATGCCCATCGGTTGCATGGTGACCCTTCGCGGAGGGCGGATGTATGATTTTCTGAACAAACTCGTAAACATCGCTCTGCCCCGCGTGCGCGACTTCCGGGGAGTTTCTCCCAAGGGTTTCGATGGCCAAGGGAACTACACTCTGGGGATCAAGGAACAGATCATTTTCCCTGAAATCGATTATGACAAAATCGATAAGATCAAGGGCATGAACATCACAATAGTCACTAACGCCCAGACCGATGAGGAAGCAAGAACGCTTCTCACCATGATGGGAATGCCCTTCCGCAAGTAGAAGACAGGAGAAAGCGTCTTGGCAAAGAAATCCATGATTGCAAAAGCTAGCCGCACCCCGAAATTCTCAGTGAGAGCCCATAACCGTTGCCCATTGTGCGGGCGCCCGAAAGCGTACATCCGTCAGTTCGGCATCTGCCGCATTTGCTTTCGCTCGATGGCTCTCAATGGCGAATTGCCCGGCGTTATCAAAGCCAGCTGGTGATCCACGGGGACAATATAAGGAGCAAGTTTAATGGTGACGGATCCGATCGCCGACTTTCTAAATCGCATCAAGAATGGACAGAATGCGCGCTTTGACAAGGTGGACATTCCAGCCTCCAGACTCAAGGCGAGTCTCGCCCGCATCCTCAAGGAAGAGGGCTACATCAAGAACTTCAAGGTCCTCAGAGACGACAAGCAGGGAATTATCCGTGTGCAGCTGAAGTATGCGGACGCCCGAGAGCCGGCCATCGCCGGCATAAAGAGAATCAGCAAGCCGGGCTGCCGGGTGTACGTTGGCCACAACGACATCCCTCGCGTTCTCAACGGGCTGGGGATCGCCATCGTATCGACCTCCAAGGGGGTCATGACGGACCGCCAAGCCCGCACGGAGCGCATGGGTGGAGAATTGCTCTGCTCCATCTGGTAGCATCGGGCGGGGATTAGAGCATGGAATATAAGGAGATCAAATAATGTCACGCGTGGGGAAATTGCCTGTACAAACGCCCTCCGGCGTGTCGGCGACGTTGCAGGACAACGTGCTGACGGTGAAAGGCCCTAAGGGGATGTTGATCCGTCCCCTGTCCACCGAGATGGACGTTACAATAGACAATCAGTCGATCACCATTCTACGCAGGGACGACTCCCGGCAGTCGCGAGCGCTTCACGGCCTTACGCGAGCCCTAATTTACAACATGGTCCATGGTGTCAGTCAGGGCTTCGCCCGCATCCTTGAGATCGCGGGAACCGGCTACAAGGCGGAAGTCCAGGGCAACGTGCTCACACTGAACGTCGGCTATTCCCACCCCGTTCCATTCATCCTTCCAGAAGGGATCAAGGCCAGCGTCGAACGCGCGGTCGTGGTCAAGCTCGAGGGGATCGACAAGGAGCTGCTCGGCCAGACAGCGGCCCGCATCCGTGCGGTGAGAGCCGTCGAGCCGTACAAGGGCAAGGGGATTCGCTACACCGATGAGAGGGTGCATCGCAAGGCGGGCAAAACAGGCAAGACCGGCAAGAAGTAAATAAGGCGAGGTGAGAAAGATGTCCGTAAAGAAGACAAGTCAACGCGAGGTTTCGCGCCTCAAGCGAAAGATGCGTATACGCAAGAAGGTGAACGGAACGCCAGAGCGGCCGCGCCTCACCATCTTCCGTAGCGACAAGCATATTTACGCCCAGATTATCGACGACGTGGCCGGTGGAACCATTGTGGCGATATCTTCCCTCTCTCCGGACTTCAAGGCGATGGAGCGCCCTAAAGGCAAGACAGGCGCAGCCGAGAGAGTCGGGGAAATGATCGCTCAGAAGGCGCAGGCGAAAGGCATCACGAAGGTCGTCTTCGACCGCAACGGCTACATTTATCATGGCCGGGTCCAGGCGCTTGCGGATGCCGCTAGAAAAGCGGGCCTCGACTTCTAACCCCGGAACCGTGATTTTTCTCAACATCAAGGAGAAACCGAATTGTTAGCTGTGGAATCGAGCGAACTTCAACTTATCGATAAGGTGGTCCACATCAGCCGCGTCGCGAAAGTGGTGAAGGGTGGTCGCCGCTTCTCCTTCAGCGCCCTGGTGGTCGTCGGAGACGGCAAGGGCAGCGTGGGTTTTGGGCTTGGGAAGGCGAACGAAGTTCCGGAAGCCATCCGCAAGGGCCTGGAATCCGCCAAGCGCGGGATGTTCGCGATCCCCCTTCGCAACGGCACGCTCCCGCACAGCTCCCTTGGCCTTTACGGCGCGTCCCAGGTGGTCATGAAGCCTGCTTCTCCAGGAACTGGCGTGATCGCGGGCGGTGCGGTCCGGGCGCTCATGGAAGCCGCAGGGGTGAGCGATATCCTCACGAAGTGCATTGGGTCCCGCAATCCCCACAACGTGCTGAGAGCGGCCATGCAGGGTCTCAAGAGCTTGCGCAGCCCCGAGAGCGTCGCAAAGATTCGTGGATGCGACGTTCAGGACCTGCTGGGATAAGGGGCGGACAGCAAGCGTTCTCAGAGGCCTTCCGCCCCCTCCCCTTTTTTTCTGCAGGAGCGAGCCGGGCGAAGGCTGAAGTGCGGCGCGGGGATCGTGTCCCGTAAAAGACCGGTTTTAGCCGGTCCGTGATGTTATGGAGGAGAAGAAATGGCGCAGCCCATTCAGGTAAAATTGGTTAAAAGCCCGATAGGCAGGCCCGAGAAGCACAGGAAGGTCCTGATCGCGCTTGGACTCACCAAGCTCAACAAAGTCAAGACCTTCTATGGGACGCCCACGACTCTCGGCGCTCTCCGCAAAGTGAGCCACCTGTTGGAGATCACTGAACTTTAGGATGCATCGGCATTCTCACCACAAATAGCACAGAGAGCCAAGGAGGGCTTCTCAGCCCTTTGCGTGTGAGTTTCCCTGCGCTATCCGTGGTGAGAACGTGACTCGCATGCTATGAATAGATGGACATTCTTGGAATAGAACGAGAGGCTTCATGAGACTCGAAGATTTGGCTCCGGCTCCCGGAGCGAAAAAGAGTAGAAAACGCGTTGGACGCGGCGCCGGATCCGGGCTTGGCAAGACGGCGGGCCGTGGCCACAAGGGCCAGAAATCCCGCTCCGGCGGCGGAACGCCCCCGTGGTTCGAGGGCGGCCAGATGCCCCTGCAGCGCAGGGTTCCTAAACGCGGCTTCACGAATATATTCAAGAAGCGTTATATGGTCGTCAACGTAGGAGATCTCGACAGGTTTCCCGAAGGCAGCGAAGTGGGCCTTCAGGAGCTTATCGAAGCCGGCCTCGTGCGCAAGGTTTATGACGGGGTGAAGCTCCTTGCCGATGGTGAGATAACGCGCCCCCTCACCGTCAAGGTTCATAAAGCCAGTGCATCGGCCATCAGCAGAATCGAAGCCGCAGGTGGGCGCGTAGAGTTGATTCCGTTTCAGAAATAGAAAAGGAACCTCATTGTGCTGACAGGTTTTCAGAACATTGGCAGAATCCCCGAGCTGAAGCAGCGCATCGGCATAACGTTGCTGCTCCTTGCGGTCTACCGCATAGGAGCGCACATTCCGACTCCGGGAATTAATATCGAGGCGTTGCGGGCGTTTTTTTCCCAACAGCAGGGAACACTGCTCGGGATGTTCGACATGTTTTCCGGTGGAGCGTTGCGGCAACTTTCCATCTTCTCCCTGGGAATCATGCCTTATATCAGCGCGTCCATCATTTTGCAACTTCTCACGATGGTCATCCCCCACCTCGAGCGACTCAGCAAGGAGGGGGAATCCGGGCGTAAGAAAATCACCCAATACACACGGTACGGCACCGTTCTCCTCAGCATCATACAGGGATTCGGCATCGCCTTTGGACTCCAGGGAATGACGGGGCCGGGAGGCGAATCCGTTGTGATATTTCCGGGTTGGGGCTTCCGCCTCATCACGGTCATCACCCTCACGTCCGGAACAGCCTTCATTATGTGGCTAGGCGAACAAATCACGGAGCGAGGCATCGGCAACGGCATCTCGCTCATCATTTTTGCTGGCATAGTCGCGGGCATTCCCAACGCCATCATCAACACCACACGCCTCGTGCAGACCGGATCGCTGAACCTCTTTGTTCTCATCATCCTCTTTGTGGTGATGGTGCTGGTCATCGCTGCGGTAATTTTCATGGAAAGGGGCCAGCGGCGCATCATAGTGCAGTACGCCAAGAGGGTCGTCGGAAGACGGGTTTATGGCGGGCAGAATACGCACATCCCGCTTAAGATAAACACCTCGGGCGTTATTCCCCCGATTTTTGCTTCGTCCATCATCATGTTTCCGGCAACGATAGCGAATTTCACGAACATTCCTGCGTTGCAGGCTTTCGCGAAAGCTTTGACTCCGGGTCATTGGGTTTATTCGCTTTTCTATGTCGGATTCATTGTCTTTTTTTGCTACTTCTACACCGCGGTCGTTTTCAACCCGGTGGACGTAGCAGACAACATGAAGAAGCACGGCGGGTTCATCCCCGGCATTCGCCCGGGCAAGCCCACAGCAGAGTACATCGACAAGGTGCTCAGCCGGATAACCCTCGGCGGGGCGATTTACATTTCGGCGGTGTGCGTGCTCCCGACTATTCTTATCGGGCAGTTCAACGTGCCGTTCTACTTCGGCGGCACGGCGCTTCTCATCGTTGTTGGGGTGGCAATGGACACGATCGCACAGATCGAGGCGCACATGCTCACCCGAAATTATGAAGGGTTTCTCAAAAAGGGCAAGATGCGCGGGCGCCGTTAGGGGGATTTGCGGCAACCGGGTGCGATGCGACCGATCATAGCACCCCCCCGATCACGGAAGATATTCCAGGTGTGGTGGGCAAGGCGTACAGGGAGTCCTCAGGGGCTCCGTAGTGCGTTGTCAGGCGCAGAGGGAAAAGGCAATACTATCAATCAACGCAATCATTCTCATAGGGAGGAGAAGGAATGAACATCATTTTGTTGGGTCCCCCCGGGGCCGGCAAGGGAACTCAGGCTAAGCAACTGGTCGAAGACTACGGCATTCCGCAGGTTTCCACCGGCGACATGCTCCGCGCGGCCGTCAAGGAAGGCAGCCCTCTCGGCGTGGAAGCAAAGAAGCACATGGAAGCAGGGACCCTTGTTCCGGACTCCGTCGTGATCGGTCTCGTCAAGGAGCGCATTCAGCAGAAGGACGCCGCGAAGGGCTTTATGCTCGACGGTTTCCCGAGAAACGTCAGCCAGGCCGAGACCCTCGACAAGATGCTCGGCGAGCTGAACTTGAAAATCGACCATGTGGTCTCCGTCGAAGTTCCTTCCAAAGAACTCCTCGGCCGCCTCACTGGCCGCAGAACCTGCCGCAACTGCAACGCCATGTTTCACGTGATGTTCAACCCTCCGAAGAAAGATGGCGTTTGCGACAAGTGCAGCGGCGAACTGTACCAGCGCGCTGATGACAACGAAGCCACTGTGTCCTCGCGTCTCAAGGTTTACGACGAGCAGACCGCTCCCCTGATCGATTACTACAGCAAGCAGGGCAAGGTCCGCACGATCGACGGCGTTGGCGAGATCTCCTCGATCTACGCCAAGATCAAAGCCGTTCTGGGGTAAAGGGCGGGCTTTGGTTGCTTTGAAGACCCCCTGGGAAATTGAGAAGATGCACTCGGCCGGCCAGGTCGTGGCCGAAGTGCTGGCGCGTTTGAAAGAGCACATTCAGCCGGGCGTCACAACCTGGGAACTGAATGTGCTCAGCGAGGAATGGGCCTTGCAGCGCAATGCGACTCCCGCCTTCAAGGGTTACAGGGGATACCCATTCGCTCTCTGCACCTCTGTGAATGACGAAGTGGTCCACGGCATGCCGTCCAAACACCGTCGTCTAGAACAAGGGGACATCATTAGCGTGGATTTCGGCGTGGTCCTCGACGGCTATTATGGCGACGCAGCCGTCACCCTTCCCGTCGGACCAGTGAGCGAGGAAGCCATGCGGCTTTGCTCGGTGACGGAGCAGGCCCTGCATTCTGGAATAGCCAAAGCCGTCCAGGGCAACAGGTTGTCGGATATTTCGCACGCCATCCAAACGCATGCGGAAAACAGCGGCTTCACAGTTGTACGCGAGTTTGTCGGGCATGGCATCGGGCGCAGGCTTCATGAGAACCCGCAGATTCCCAACTATGGCCAACCGGGGCGAGGGCTGGCTTTGAAACAAGGAATGGTGTTCGCCATTGAACCCATGGTCAATGCGGGAAGACCGGACATTCGGATTCTGACGGACCAATGGACGGCTGTAACGGCGGATCGCAAGCTTTCTTCACATTTCGAGCATACAGTTGCGATCATGGATAACGGTCCGAAAATCCTTACACAATTAAAATAAGAATTCTTGACATCCTATAGCCTGTGCACTATGATAAAGGTTTCTGAACGCTGGGATTCCAACCCCGCGCATCTAAAGGACTACGAAAGGTGATTTTGCATGGCTAAAGAAGACGCAATCGAGGTGGAAGGAACGGTTGTCGAAACCCTCCCCAATGCCATGTTTCGCGTAGAGCTGCCGAATGGTCACCGCATTCTCGCCCACATTTCGGGCAAGATGAGGATGCACTTTATTCGCATACTTCCAGGGGATAAGGTAACCGTCGAGCTTTCGCCCTACGACTTGAGTCGAGGCCGGATCATCTACAGGTCTAAATCATAGCAGCGTTTCCAAGCCGATGTTGCAGGCGGTGGGGAAAGGAAGAGAGTGGCATGAAAGTGCGAGCGTCTATTAAGCGGATTTGCCGGAAGTGCAAAATCATCCGCCGTCACGGTGTGGTTCGCGTCATTTGCGAGAACCCAAAGCATAAGCAAAGACAAGGATAGGAACAGGTCCGTTGGCAACGGGAGGAATCGGCATTGGCACGCATTGCAGGCATTGACTTACCCAAGAACAAACAGGTTGAGATCGCTCTGACGTACATCTATGGCATCGGGCGGGCCACATCCAGGACTATTCTCAGCCAGGCTCAAATCGACTACAGCACAAAGACGGACGATCTCACGGACGCCCAGGTCACGGCCATTCGCCAAGTGATCGACGCCAACCACAAAGTGGAAGGCGACCTGCGAACGGAAGTCTCCATGAACATCAAGAGACTTATGGACCTTGGCTGCTACCGGGGGTTGCGGCACCGCCGTGGACTGCCGGTTCGCGGACAAAGAACGCACACAAATGCGCGCACGCGCAAGGGTCCTCGTCGATCGGTCGTTGGAAAGCGCAAGAAATAATTTCAGGGAGAAATCATGGCAAGAGATCGAGCAGCAGCCACACGCAAGAAGAAAGAGCGCAAGAACGTCCTTAACGGCGTCGCCCATATCCGTTCCACGTTTAACAACACCATCATAACCATCACGGATACGGTGGGCAACGCTCTGTCATGGGCTAGCGCAGGCAGCCACGGCTTCAAGGGCTCCCGCAAGAGCACGCCCTTCGCGGCGCAGATCGCTGCGGAAAGCGCCGCAAAGCGCGCTATGGAGCACGGCCTCCAGAATATTGAAGTCTACGTCAAGGGCCCTGGCTCTGGACGCGAGGCGGCGCTTAGAGCACTCCAAGCCGCTGGGTTCAACATCACCCTTATCCGGGACGTAACACCCATTCCTCACAACGGCTGCCGTCCTCCCAAGCGGCGTCGCGTCTAAGGAAAACAGGGATCGCTCTCTTCGTGAACGTTGCTCTCGAAGCATATTGATTACATAGGAGGAATTTCCTTTGGCTCGTTACACTGGTCCATCCTGCCGGCAGTGTCGGCGTGAAAACATGAAGCTCTACCTCAAGGGCGACAGATGCTATTCCGATAAGTGCGCGGTCGAGCGCCGCAATTATCCCCCGGGACAACACGGCCAGAATCGTGGGAAGCTCTCCGACTATGGCGTACAGCTGCGCGAGAAGCAGAAGATCAAACGCATGTACGGCCTTGCCGAGAAGCAGTTCAAGACCTATTTCAAGGAAGCTGACCGCCAGAAGGGCGTCACGGGCACAAACTTCCTCGTGCTGCTCGAGCGCCGCCTCGACAATGTCGTGTATCGGCTGGGATTCGCCAACTCCCGCTCCCAGGGCCGGGAGTTGGTGCGGCACAATCACTTCACGGTGAATAACCGAAAGGTGAACATTCCGTCGTATCTCCTCCGCCCCGGCGACGTTATCGCCGTGTGCACCGGCAGCCGTCAGGTTCCCGTTATCAACGAGGCCATGGACGCCATGCCGAGGCGCGGCCTTCCGTCCTGGCTCGACTTTGATAAAGCCAATTACTCCGGTGTTTTTAAAGTCTTTCCCAGTCGCGAAGAGATGAATCTCCCCGTGCAGGAGCAGCTTGTAGTTGAGTTCTACTCCAAATAGCGTTACGCCTTTTGCAGGGCGCTGAGCGCTAGTCGGCGCGACCTATTTCCGGCGGCTCCCCGCGTAAGCGGAAATCCTGGCATCCCGTCATGCCCGGACTCCCGCTTCCGCGGAAAGCGCGGCCTTCTTCGCGCGGATTTCGCCGCCCTGTTCGGCAGACTCGAAAGCACCGCTCTCAACAAAACGCCGGTCGCGGGACCTCAGGACGCTGCAGGTCTTCGTCCGGCTTTCCTCAATGCAGGAAGACCCTATACTCATAATGAGGAACCAGCATGCAGAGAAATTGGCGCGAACTTATTAAACCAAAGCGCTTGGAAGTTGAAACAAACGATCACCCTGACACTTACGCCAAGTTTGTATGCGAGCCTCTTGAACGGGGATTTGGGATCACTCTCGGCAACTCTCTGCGAAGGGTTCTTCTTTCATCCTTGCAGGGAGCCGCGATCACGAGCGTGAAAGTAGATCGGGTGCTGCACGAATTCTCCAGTATTCCGGGAGTCCTGGAGGATGTAACCGACATCATCCTAAATCTCAAGGAAGTCCGTTTCAAGATGCTCCAGGAGGGCGTCAAGCAGATCGTCGTTGAGAAGGATGGAGAAGGGCGCTTCACGGCAGGAGACATTCACAGCGATGGGCAGCTACAGGTTTTGAACCCCAATCGACACATCTGCACACTCGCAAAGGACGCCAAGCTCCGCATGGAGTTCACGATCAAGATGGGCAAGGGCTACGTTTCAGCAGAACGCAACGCGGACGAAACTCTTCCTATCGGCACGATACCCATCGACGCGATTTTTTCGCCCGTCCGAAAAGTCAACTACAACGTGACGCAAGCGCGCGTCGGTCAGATAACGGATTACGACAAGCTGACAATGGAGATATGGACCGACGGCAGCTTGAAGCCTGAAGACGCACTCGCCTATGCGGCGAAAATACTTAAGGATCAGCTTTCGGTCTTCATAAATTTTGAAGAAGACGTCGAAACCAGCATCGAAGAAGTTCAGGAAGAAGCGCCTTTTAACGAGAATCTCTTCCGAAGCGTAGACGATCTGGAGCTGTCCGTACGCTCCGCCAACTGTCTCAAGAACGCCGATATTCGCTATATTGGCGAACTTGTCCAAAAGACGGAGGCGGAAATGCTGAAGACAAAGAACTTTGGTCGTAAATCGCTTAATGAAATTAAGGAGATCCTCGCCGAAATGGGTCTTTCGCTAGGAGCGAAGATAGACAACTTCCCGTCGCGCGAGGAAATCGAGCAGAAAAGAAAGGAAAAGGAATAGCCATGCGACACGGAGTATCCGGTAGAAAACTGAGTAGAACAACAAGTCACCGGCTGGCCATGTTTCGCAATATGGTGACTTCCCTTCTGGACCATGAGCGCATCTATACGACGTTGCCCAAGGCGAAGGAATTGCGCCGTTTCACCGACTGGATGATTACACTCGGGAAGCGGGGCGACCTGCACGCCCGGCGGCAAACGATGGCGTTCATACGTGACAAGGGCGTGGTGCATAAGCTTTTTGCTGAGCTAGGACCACGGTTTGAAAGCCGCCCCGGCGGGTACACACGCATTGTAAAGGTTGGGTATCGCCGTGGGGATGCCGCCCCGATGTGTCTCATCGAGCTAGTGGGCAACGCAGCTGCCTCTCCGAAATCCAGCACTAAGCAGAAGGTGGAGAAACAGCCCGAGCAGGCCGCGCCGACTCAGGTGGAGGCCCCCGTTGCCAGCCCCGAGACCGAGGCCGCTCCGAGCGCGGAGTAAACGAGCTCTTTCACGAACTTCCTGGAGGGACGTCGTCCCGCTAAGACATGGATAAAAAAACGGTCCGTTTCCTGCGAAAGGAAACGGACCGTTTTTTTATGAGGCCCACGAGCATGCATGCTGCAACCGCGGCGCACTCTCAAGAGCTTTCAGACTTTTTCCTCATCTTTGTGAGAGTGGAGGCCGCAGTCCTTGCAGGTAAAGCCGCTCCACATCCCCTTTGCGGCTTTATCAAGGCAGTTATCGTAATGCTGGCAGGAAAAATTCCGCACACCCTTCCCTTCCTTGCACATCGTTGGAGCAGGAGCGCATTTCCCGTTCTTATCCAGATGCGGCGCATGCTGCACCCGGACTGCTCTTTCCTTCGCCATATCATCCATCTCCTTACCGGCAATTCAGATCTTGAAGGCGCCTCAAACAGACTTAAACACGCAATAGCGATCCCTTCGCGGGCGATTCCAGCAAACAGGAGCAAGCGAGCAAGATTCAGACGCCCCTAAGGAGCCCCTGTATCCAGCGCCATGCAACCATCTCTTTCGCCGCTCCGCCTCTTGCGCCCCCGGCCTAGGGAAGCCACCTCGCAAAAAAATTCAAATGTGGACAGCAAAATATAAAATATCCCTTTTTTCAGTCTTTTTGTAGTCCTTTCCAGAAAAATTTTATATAACCAATGCCACTTAAGGAGAATGAACGCCATTTTTTGGGTTAGAATGCTAGCCGAGGCGCCGCGCCACCGGGCGCGCCAACAAGACCACAGCATCAGAGAGGCAGATGAATTCACATGGATAGACGCGCCATGGTAGTCAGTCTGGGCTGCGCCAAGAACCTTGTAGATAGCGAGACCCTTGCGCCGCAGCTCATCCGCCTCGGCTATACAATGACCACCGAACCTCAGGACGCGTCGGTGATTGTTGTAAACACATGCGGTTTCCTTGAAGGCGCCGTTTCCGAGGCCATCGAAACCATTCTTGACCTGTCTCGGTGGAAGGAAGCCGGAGTGTGCAGGCGGCTCATCGCCACGGGCTGCATGGTGCAGCGATACGGAAAGAAGCTCCCCGCGTTGCTCCCTGAAGTTGATCTCTTCCTTGGAACCGGCCATTATCACGAGTTGGCAAGCGCTCTCCAATCGCTGGAGGAAGGAATTGGGGGTAAGCTGCGGATCTCGCGCCCCTTGCAGATCATGGACGCCGACACCCCACGGCTGCGTGCAACGCCCCATTATACAGCGTACGTCAAGATAGCCGAGGGGTGCTGCAACCATTGCACCTTCTGCCTGATCCCACACTTGAGAGGACCTTACAGAAGCAGGCGTCCTGAGGACGTTCTCCGGGAAGTCGCGCAGCTTGGCGAGACCGGAGTGGTGGAAATCAATCTCATAGCTCAGGATATAACAGCCTACGGGAGCGATCGGGGCAATCCCCATGGGCTCGTCGAACTCCTAGAGCTTCTTGAGGATGTCGATGGAATAGAGTGGATAAGGCTCCTTTACGCCTACCCGCATCGAGTTGACGAACAGCTCCTGAGAACCATGAGGGAGTCCAAGAAGATAACGCCTTATCTTGACATCCCCGTACAGCACTGCGCAACTGGAGTGCTACGGGCCATGCATCGGGACAAGACCATCCCTGACATGAGGTGGATCATCGACCAGATTCGCTCCTTCGTCCCGGACATAGCACTCCGCACTTCTTTAATGGTGGGGTTTCCCGGAGAATCGGAAGAGGATTTCGAGGAACTCATGCGATTCGTGGAGGACATGCGATTCGATCACCTGGGGGTCTTCGCGTACTCGCCGGAAACGGGTTCACGGGCCGCCGCCATGCGCAACCAGACGCCGGTGGAAGTCAAGGATGAGCGCAAGGCTCGGCTTATGGAGTTGCAACAAGAGATCTCTCGCGGGAAACTCCAGGGGCTTGTGGGCAAGGTTCTCCCGGTGCTGATCGAAGGGCCGCACCCCGAGACCGACCTTCTCCTCTCCGGCAGACTGCCCATCCAGGCGCCCGAGGTGGATGGAGGCGTCATCGTCACAAGGGGGAACGCTACAGTGGGCATGATTCTACCAGCAAAGATCACCACCGCCCACGATTACGATGTGGAGGCCGAACTGGAATCCGAAACGCCGGACGCTGGCAAATAAGAGGCCAGAGAAGGGTCGCCGTTGCGCACTCGTCGTCTCGACGGCCTTTCCCAAGCTAAAGTCTTTTGACTCTTATGTTATTTGTGATATTTTTAGCAAATTGAGATCTTTATGCCCTGCAGACGCGGAGGCGTTAGCCCTGCAACGCATCCCAAGGCGCCGAAGCGTTTGACAAATGGGAAAAACTCAGGTAGAAGTCAAAAGTGGTTTTTTGCCACATGCCGCATCCGGGCGGCTTAATGCTGATGGTCGCTCGTCGGCCGTGATGAACGGAGTGAACACTTCAAAAGTGAATTCCTTTATTTTGGACAAATCGAACCCTTCCTATCCCAATAGCCTCAAGGAGCGCATTTACGCTGATACGCGCTCCGATATCGAAAGAATCGAAGTAGAGATCCACCGCAATCTGACAACCGACATCCCTCTCATAGGCATTGTTGGGCGGTACATCGTAGGAAGCGGCGGCAAGCGGCTGCGCCCCCTTCTCATGATTCTTTCAGCAAGGCTTTGCGGATACAACGGAGATCAAGACGCTCCATTGGCAGTAGTGTTCGAGTTTGTCCACGCCGCATCGCTTTTGCACGACGATGTGGTGGACCGGGCGGAAGTTCGCCGCAATCAGCCCGCCGCCAACACTGTTTGGGGAAACCCAGGGGTCGTTCTAGTGGGCGACTACCTGTATTCCAAGGCCATCCTCATGGCGGTCGGATATGGCAATATCAGAATCCTTGAGGTGCTGACCCAAGCCACCACCGGCATGTCGGAAGGAGAAGTGCTTCAATTGGTGAACGCCGACAACCTGGAAGTCGACGAGAAGGAGCACGAAGAGATCATTATCCGGAAGACCGCGATGCTGATTAGCGCGGCTTGCAGAATCGGGGCCATCTTCGGAGGCGGAGATGAGACGCGGGAAATGGCCCTTGAAAGCTACGGACGTCACCTGGGAATCGCTTTCCAGCTGGTGGATGACACGCTGGATTACACCGGCGACGCCAAGGAGCTTGGCAAACCTGTCGGAAACGACATTCAGGAGGGGAAGGTCACGTTGCCGCTGATTCACGCTCTTCACCACGGGCAAGCGGCAGACCGCAGGAAACTCCGGAAGTTATTCGCGGGCGACGAGATTTCCTCCTCTGATTTCCAACAGGTGAGAGACATCGTGGTGCAATCCGGAGGCATAGGGTACACGCTCAAGAGAGCGCTGGAGCACGTCGACAAGGCGAAGGAAGCCATCCGTCCATTCCCGGAAGGATCCGCCAAGAGAACGCTGCTCAATATCGCCGATTACGTGATCTGCCGCCGCGTTTAACAACCGCGCCAATGCAGTTTTTATTTTTCCCAAGCGCATCGAGCAGAGTGAGCCCAAGGGAACGATTTCTTGGCGTTATCTGATGACTGATGCATCGTGAGGGCATTGGGGGCGTTTTGGAAGTTCAAACCAGAATGTGCTCCCCCGTTCCGCCTTGCTGTGAACCCCGATCTTGCCCCCATGAGCTTCCACCGCTAATTTACAGAAGGTAAGCCCCAAGCCGGTCGAGTGCTTCCGGCAATTCCTTTGTGCTTCCACCTGCCCAAACTTTTCAAAAATGCGCTCGTGGTATTCTTCCGGGATTCCGCATCCCTCGTCCGTCACCGAAACAAAGGCGCTGTCGGGATCGGAGCGAACGGTCACCTTGACGCTCCCACACGCGGGAGTATATTTCAAGGCGTTAGCCAGGAGGTTCCCAATCACCCGCCCTATGAGTTCCTGGTCTGCGACGACAGTAACGGGATCATCCGGAGCATTCACTTCGACCTGACGCTCCCTCGCAAGCGATTCCAGACCCTGAAGCACCGTCCGCACAGTCCCTACCAGTTCGCATTCGGACAGATTGAGCCGCATATTACCCGATTCCATCCGGCTTACGTCTAGAAGGGAATTCATCATCTCCATCAGGTTGTCCACCAATTCCATCACCCGCCGAATCCGATTGCGACCGTTTTCCGAGAGGTTCTCCGACTCCTTTATCTCGAGCAACTGCATATAGCCCAAAATGGCGGTGAGAGGCGTGCGCATGTCATGCACCACCATGTGCACCAGAGAATCTCGCAACTCCTCGAGTCTTCGCAGATGCTCGTAGCTTTCCTCCAGTTCCCTTTTCCGTCGGCAGAGTTCAATATGCACCGCAACCCGCGCCTCGATTTCCTTGAACTGGAAAGGCTTCGTCACATAGTCCACGCCACCGACAGAAAACGCCTTCACCTTGTCCACCGTTTCATCCAGGGCGCTGACGAAAATCACGGGAACTCCAGCCAACCGTTCATCTTTTTTCAGCCGCTCGCATACCTCGTAACCGCTCATTTCCGGCATGTTGACGTCGAGCAGAATGAGGTCCGGCGCTTCCCTGGCGGCAGCCTGCAACGCAAGTTTCCCGTTTGGAGCGGGACGGGCCTTATAGCCCTGATCCTTCAGCATCCTCACGAGGAGTTGCAAGTTTGTGGGATTATCGTCGACAACCAAGATATTGGGGCGGAAGGATGCGAGCGGAGACTGAGGACTCATAATTTCTCTCCTGAAGGAATCAAGTCCATAATCCGCTGGTAGTCATAGCGCTCAGCGCAGCCTCTGAGCACATTTGCGGCATTGGCCTCATAGGCTCCTATCTGCTCGATGACTTCCATCATCGCGTCGATATCCGCCTTGACCGTAACATCGATCAATCGATCGAGCAGTTCTTGCGGGACCCGTGAGAAAATTTCGATCTCATCCCCGCCAAGGGGAGGAGAGGTCGGAAGGGCGCCTTGTCTCACGGTCTCGTGCGCACCAAAGTTCCTTCTCAGACCAACATATTCGCCTATCTTCTCGACCAGGTCCGACTCCCTGAAGGGCTTCCCCAGAAAGCCATCCACCCCGGCCTCGAGGGCCGTCACGCGATCCTCATCGAACGTCCCGGCTGTAGCAGCGATGATGGGAGTGTTCCTCCCTCCCGGCCTGTTCCTTATCCATCGGGTGGCTTCAAGGCCATCCATGACTGGCATGCGGATGTCCATCAAGACGAGGTCCGGACCCCACTCCTCATAAACCTCTACGGCCTCCTGTCCGTTGCACGCCTCCCGCACTTCGCAGCCAAGGGTCTCCAGCATCTTCACCAGAATAAGTCGATTCACCTCACTGTCATCCGCAATCAGGACGGCGGGTTTCGCGCGCCCCGCAACCGGAGAAGCCACCGGAAGGAGTCGCGCTCCATTCTCCTTTGCCGGGGGTTCAACCGGATGAACAATTTCGGCGGGCGATTCAAACCGGAATAGCGAGCCTTCCGAAACGGCGCTCTCCACCGTTATGCTTCCTCCCATGAGGTGAGCAAACCTTTGGCTAATCGCCAGTCCAAGTCCCGTGCTTCCTTCTGCGCCCATTCCGCTCTTTGTCTGTTCAAAGGGGCGGAAAAGCTTTTCCATCTCCTCCGCGGCAATTCCGGGTCCGGTGTCCTTCACCTCCACCACCAGCCCAAAGCCGCCCTCCTTCCGTTGCCGCATACAGGCCGTTAGAACGACCTCTCCTTCATGGGTGAACTTCACCGCGTTTCCCAACAGATTGATGATAATCTGACGCACCTTGCCCTGGTCCATGTGGACAAGCCACGGAACAGGTCCACTCAGCTCCACTCGGAAGCCGACCCCCTTCGCATCGGCGCCAACCCGGAACATCAGCTCCAAGTCGCCGAGCAACTCGCGCACATCGAAGGTGGTCATATTTATGGAAACACTGCCCGCCTCGATTTTCGACATTTCAAGGATGTCGTTTATCAACGCCAGGAGATGCTCCCCACTCCGATTGATGGCTTCCACATAGCGCTGCTGTTTTTCACCCATTCCGGCATCCTGCCGCATCAACTGGGCGAAGCCAAGGATGGCGTGCATGGGGGTGCGGATCTCGTGGGACATGTTCGCGAGGAATGCGGTCTTTGCACTGCTCGCCGCCCTCGCCTTCTCCGCAAGGGTGTTGGCTCGCTCCGTTTCCTGCGCCAAGCGACGGTTGCTCTCGTGCAACGCGTCCTCCGCCCTTTTCCTTTCGGTAATGTCGTAAAGGATGCAATGCATCCGGACAAACCGGCCCAATGCATCCCGTTGCACCCTCCCTTCGACAAGCGCGGTGATAGGCATTCCGTCTTTTCGAATGAGCACAAGGTCCGTGCTCGCGGCTCCCGACGCAATGGATGCACTAAAGCGTTCAGCGAAGGAAGTCCTCGCCTCCGGAAGCAGGAGATCGGCAAAGCTTTTCCCAAAGAGGTCCTTCAAGTCATACCCGAGAAGCTCGCATAACCTGCCGTTCAGATCAACAAAGCACCCAGCCTGATCCAAGGCATGGTAAGCCAAGGGCGAGTTCTCGAACAGCGTTCGGAAGCGTTGTTCGCTCTCCTGAAGAATCTCCTCAGCCCGTTTGCGCTCGGTGATTTCCTCGGCGAATCCTTCAAAATACCTGATCTTTCCTGTCACTTCTTCATAAACCGAGCGAACGTTGAGAGACATCCATGCGGCTTTTCCCGTGCGGGTCCTGCGTCGAACCTCGAAGTTCATCACCGCCCCCTCCTCCCCCAGGCGATTCATCAAGACGACGCGGTCTTCGGGTTCATCGTAGATCTGTTCACCGATCGATGCGACGCCAGCCACCATTTCCTCCGGAGAACCGAAGCCAAACATCCTCGCGAAGTAGGCGTTGACGCTCAGATACCGTCCATTGGGGAGCGAGCGGAAAATCCCTATGGGAGCGTTCTCGTACAGCTGTCTCAGCGATTCCTCTCTTTCCCTAAGGGCTTCCTCGGCTTGCATCCGTTCTGTAATGTCATGGATGATGGAAAATAACATCACCTTGTCCTGAATTTCTATGGGGGTGGAGTGCACCTCCACCGTGCGGACTTCACCGCTCGCCAGGAGATGAGGAAAGACAAAGTAGTTGGAGTTTTCCCGTTTAACCCGGTTCATCGCCCGCGCCACCTCTTCCGCGGGCAGCATGTTGACCTGCTGAATGGTCATGCGCTTCAGAACATCCAGGGCATAGCAGTAGAACCTCTCGGCCGCGAGATTTGCGTCCACAATGCTCCCCGTCTCCGGGTCGATGAGCATCATTACAGCGGTGTGTTTATGAAACATCTTGCGGAAACGCTCTTCACTCTCGCCAAGCGCATGCTCCATCCTTCTGCGTTCGGTAATATCCTCCTTCACCGCCAGATAGTGGGTTATCTCCCCCCAGCGATTGCGAATGGGCGAAATCGAAGCATGCTCCCAGTACAACTCCCCGTTTTTCTTTCTGTTGCAGAACTCGCCCCGCCATTCCCTACCCGAACTGATGGTCTCCCACAGTACGCGATACCCTTCCGGCTCCATATCACCCGACTTGAGAATGCGGGGGTTTTGCCCTATCGATTCTTCCTTGGTGTACCCTGTCGTTATCTCGAATGTGGGGTTCACATACTCGATGGCGCCCGTCAAATCAGTGATGACTACGGTGACAGGACTTTGCTCGACGGCCTGGTAGAGTTTGCGGGCCATATCTTCGCTCTCCCGCAGGGAAACTTCCGCAAACTTTCGATCCTCGATTTCCTGTTTGAGAAGTGTATTGGCATTCCAAAGCTCCTCCGTCCGCCCGGCAACCTTTTGTTCCAGCCCGCTATTCGCCTCCTGAAGCTTGCCGGTGGCTTCACGCACGGCATCCTGTAAATTGAGCGGCCAAAGCAGAAGACCAGCCACTCCGGCGCCCAGCAGAAGCCACACCGCTCCTACAAGACTCCACGTCACCCAGTTGGACGCATCCGCTCCATCCGGTAAGGCGGCGGCCAATTGCCAGGAACCTCCCGGCATCGAGATGTCCAGCTTGACCGAAGCGCCATTGAAGACAGCAGGGTCCCCCCAAATGACGTCGCCCCACTCCCCCAAGCCGTCCTTGCCCCGCACAGCCATCGGTAGGTCCGTTGCATCCTGGATTCCAGCCTCATGAAAGAGGTAGTCCGTATCGACAACCATTGTAACGAGGCCCCAATACTCAAGATCCTCCAATTCTCCTCCACCCGCGTGGAAGAAAATGGGAGTCCGGCTAATTATGCCCATCCCGCCCTGAAGCAGCCGAACAGGACCGGCCACCACTGTTTTGTGGGAATTGATAACCTGGCGAAGCGCCGCTACTTGATCGGGAGGCAGGTCTTCCAACAGGCGAAGTCCCAGAACACCCTGGTTGCCCTCAAGGGGATATATGTGGGTGACAACATTGTTCCGCGCCAACTGCACCGATCGAATGCCCGGCTGCGAATCGACGATGGTTTTTGCGAAAAGTGCAAAATCCGTGGAGTCGAGGTCTGGATGGTTGGAGACATAGGCAGCCAAAACACTGGTAAGGAATAGCCGCGAATGGACGGCTGATTCCAACTTGGACCGCACGACCTCCAGACGGTCAAGCGCGACGATCTTGCGATTTTCAGCAACGCGTTGATTTTCGCTCCGGATCAGCAGGAACCCCACCGGGACAGTCACGGCGGCAGAGACGACTAACGCAATTGCAAGAACGATTGCAAACCGCCTGCCTTTGTTCACCATCACACAATCAACTCCACAATCATATGACGCGCCCGGAGCGCAATACGTAGTTGACTAACGTGCATCGCTAGATCGTCGGCCACAGCGCGGGGGGATGCGTCGTCGCCGCCGTCGCTTGTATAAGCGCCCTTCGCCGCAGCGCGTGCAACAAGACCACGTCGAGCTTATCGAAAAGAGCCTGGCAGAGCCCCCCAGGATTCATCCTGGCGCCGAAAAGCGACGCCCTTAGACCGTCCACAGAGTCATTCACGCTGCCCAGTTTACGGAGATGGCCCGTCTGAGTGACAAGCTTTTCCTCCATGAGGAGACGCCGAGCGCAAGAACAAAGCTCCATGGTTTCCTCCTCCATCACCCGCAAGTCCGGGGTGCATGGAGAGCCTGGCGCGGGAGGCGTTTCATGAACCGTACGTTGCAACCGCTCCGCCTCAGAGGCGAGAAAACGCATCATCACCGCAAGGGACCCGTATTCCAACCCACGGACGCCCCTACGCCACCTGAGGAGCCAAGGCGTCCTCCACACCCAGAAGAGGTGCCGCTCTCCGAACCGCACCAACTGCTCGGCGCACGCCCGCATTCGCTCAAACCGTTCCACGGCCTCTTCAGAGCAAATCCCAGTCACATCGCAAGGAGGCGGCTCAGGCCGCTCTATAGCGGGCAGAGTCCGGGCAGCTTCAGCATCCAGACGTTCCAGCAGTTCGACCAGGAGCAGATTCCCGTGAACGGAGCCCGGCGTTTCCAAATGGGGATACGACAAGATCATCAGCCCTTTGGAGCATCGGTGCGCAACAATGGCGGGCTGATTCATGAGTCGCGCGGGATCGAGATTGATCCCATATATTTTCTCCCACGTCTTCCATGCGACGGAGGAGCACTCGAGATCTACAGCCGGAAGATCCGACACGCAAAAGTCTTCGCCAATATCCTCGTAAGTTGCGAGGCGGCAGAGGCCGGGCGGAGGGTCCGAGGGCCACTGAAACTGGGAAGGCCACCATATGGAAGCCGAAAGAAGCTCAGGGAGGCCATCTCCCAAGGGAAATCCGCCATTCCCATCGCGGCGCAGACGGATTTTCACGTTCCCGCTAGCGCTCGGCAACCTCTCGGAAAGCGGCATGCGTCCGAGGGGCGCCATGCCGAGCGACGGAGGGCTGGACAGCGCCAACCCCGCCCCGCCGCAGAAACCGATATAGCTCCCTCCCTCACGGACAAAGCGATGGACGGCATCTTTGCCTTCCTGGCCAAGGGAGCTGAGTTTATGAGAGGCCCAGCCTCCGGGAACCAAGAGCACCCGGTAGCGTCCCAGCCGTCCCCCGGCAATATCCTCCCCGCTCAGAAGGTGGAAGGGGATGTCCAAGCGTTGCAATGTTTCGACGCAGATCATCCCCCACACAAGCGACGCATCCCAGTAGACAGCGATCGGAAAGCCGCTCCACCCGGGGTCTTCGCTCTCGGGAGCGGCCATTACTCCCCGCCCTTCCCTTTCTCCGCCGCATCCTCCTCGTCCATGCGGATGACCCCGGCCTTCTTTACGGCGGCGACTCCGCCTTCAAGGTTCTTTATTCCCTCGAACCCCTGCGCCTCCAGTTGCCGGAGTGCTTCGTAGGAACGCGCGCCGGAGTTGCACACCAGGATAACCTTCTTGTCCTTCGGGACCTCATCGAAGCGGCGGTGGAGCGTTTCCTGCGGGATGTTCACCCAGCGATCCCCATAGCGTTCGACAAAAGGAGCAGCATTGGCGGGTCCCCGAACGTCGAGGCAAACCACATCGTCCCCTTCTTCCTTCAGGAAACACTCCTCGAACTCCTCCAACCCCATGGGCCTGTTGAGACCGTCGAGCACATTCTCGGCGGTGTTGCCGAGCGCGTTCATGATGTCCATCGCAGAAGCGTAGGGCGGCGAATAGGCCACTTCCATGTTGGAAATGTCGTCGAGGCCTGGCCGGTAGGGAAGGAGCGCGGCCACCGCGTTAATCCGTCCAACCAGCGCATCGCCGTTCTCGCCCACGCCCTGGATGCCAAGCACCCGACGCGTTTTACGATCGACGACCAACTGAAGGTGCATGAGGCTCTGGGTGGGATAGAAATGCGCGCGGTCCGCCTGGATGACCAGGGCGCTCGCCGCATCGTAGCCCTCGCGCTTAGCCGCTTGCAGGCACAAGCCCGCCGCCGCGACCGCCATGTCGAACACTTTCACCGTGAAGCTTCCGACGACGCCGTTGAACGTCGCAAAGCCCCCAGCCAAATTCGTCCCTATCACCCTCCCCTGCCGGTTGGCGAGCGACCCCTGTGGAAAATGCATCGACTTGCCGGTTATGAGATTCGGGACTTCGATGCAGTCGCCTCCGGCGTAGATGTCGGGGTCCGACGTCTGGAGGCGGCGGTTCACCACAATGGCCCCACGCGGCGATACATTGAGCCCCGCAGCCTTCGCCAGCTCCGAATTGGGCTGCACTCCAACCGCCGTGATGACAAGATCCGCGTCGAGCGTCCTTTGGGAAGTGCGGATCTTAAGCGCGGATTCCCCGCCTTCCATGGGCTGGATTTCCTGCACCGACTCGTTCAAGAGAAGCGTGACGCCCCGGTCTTCAATGTGTTTTTGCACCATGAGCGCCAGGTTGTGGTCCAAAATTCCGGGCAGGACCTGGCTCGCGATTTCGACGACGGTGGTTTCGAGCCCCCACAGGTCGCTAAGGGCCTCCGCCATCTCGCATCCGATTGGCCCCGCGCCAATGATGAGGGCTTTGCTCACTTCCCCCTTGGCGATACGGTCCTTGACGGCGATGGCCGAGTGGAGATTTGTGACGCTGAAAACCTGCGGGAGGTCCATGCCAGGAATGGGAAGACGATTGGGCCGGCTGCCCGTGGCTATGACGAGCTGATCGTAGGGGAGTTCCTCTTCCTTGCCGCTGACGAGATCGCGGACAAGCACCTTCTTGCCGCGACGGTCGATGGAAATCGCCTGCGTGCGGGGCCGGACGTGCACGCCCTTGGCATCCTCGAAAAACTGCGGCGTCCGCAGCATATGAAAGCTCGTGGCCATGAGTTCCTTCACATCGCTCACGTCTCCCGAGATATAATACGGAATCCCGCACCCGCCATAGGAGATGTATTCGTCCTGATCCACCATGACGACCTCCGCTCCGGGCATGAGACGCTTGAGGCGGCAAGCCGTCTTCGGCCCCAGGGCAACCGCTCCTATGACGACCACACGCTTTTTTTCCATTCAGACCTTCCTTTCCTTAAGTCTTGATGTGATGCATTTATCGTGCCGCAATATATTTCAATCGTTGCCAAAACCACGGATTGCGCCACAATCGGGACAGGTCCAGTTGATCCCGTTGCACGTCATCCCCCAAAAATTATCTTCCATGCAATCATTACAGATCATGAAGCCACATCGGCAGTGCCAGCAAAACGGCTGTTCCTCCCCGCAAACGGAGCAGATGTATTTCTCTGGCCTCCACCTTCTCCGTCTGCGGACCGGCCCCTTTTCATCGTTCTCTTCCAGGTTTTCGTCGGTCTTCATCATATTAACTCACTATTTGGGAGACATTGGGACCGGGCGTCCGGCAGACCTTTTGAATCAGCTGGGAATCCGTTCACGAGCCCCTATCGACAAATCGTGTAAGGGAATCAGTATGTCCGCCATTTCACGGATCTTCTTCGCGCTGTCATAAGCCGCAATCGCATCCGTGTGGACGCCGGAAGCCACGACGGGTCCATTTTCCGGAAAGTTGGCCGCATTGCAGCAAAAACCCGTTATGATGGCGCGTCCGGCCGACGTGTTGACCGAAATGGACTGCCCGCCTGGGGTGTGCCCCGGCGTGAATATGAGGTCTATCCCGTCACGAAGCGCAACGTCCCCATCCACCAAGTCGACATCCAACCCATCCAGGAGATCGGAATAATATCTATGATCCAATGGATGCGGGTTCTTGAAGAATTCGTATTCCTTCTTTTGCGCAACTATCTTCGCATTGGTGCACTTGTAGTCGTTCTCGCAATGGTCGTTGTGCAGATGCGTGTGAATGATCAGGTCCACGTCCTCCGGACGGAGCCCCACCGTCTGCAAAGCATCCTCAAACTCCAACACCCTAAACCCGTAGCGCGTCCCCACTTCCTCCGGAACGACGAACTGCTCCAACCCCGTGTCCACCAATATCTTTTCGTCTCCCCCATCAATGAAAAAGACATAGATCGGAATCCAGATCCTTTTGCCGTAGCCCCTCAGATACGTCATGACCCCCTGATCGGTTTCATTGGCCCCAACAACCAGCGGGTGTATCACATATTCCTTCATATCGATCTCTCCCTGTTCGCGGCAAGGCTCCAAGAAAGGCGCCGCATGCAATCTAGGGCGGCGTCGATCCGGCGCGCGCTCCTGTTTCAAATGGACCTTGGACATGCTAGGAATATAACATCATAAAGCCTTTCTTTCTATAAGCGATGCACACGCGACATTAAGCAAACCGTTAGATGCGCCGCCACTCTTCCGGTGGATTTCGCCACGCGGATGCGATGCTCGCCATCCTTTGTAAACGCTTGTAATGCGGGATGCTGGAGATTATACTATTTTCATGATCCATGACGGGTGAAGAAAAGCGCCGAAGGATGGGCGCACCCGATAGAACCGACGATGAGCAAAGGAGCCAGTATATTGCAAGCAGCCGCCCGCATGTTGCTCGACCGCCTTCAACGCTCCTTTCCGCTGACCTCCGAGCCCTACGCTTCGCTGGCCCTTACAGTGGGCATGAAAGACGCCAAAGAAGTCCAGAGCCGCATCAGGGACTTCAAAGAGCAAAAGCTGGTGAGACAGATCAGCGCTATTTTCAACACAGGCGCGATGGGGCACATGAGCAGTCTCGTCGCAATGGCGGCCCCGGAAGGCCACGTGGATGAGGCGGCGAGGGTTGTCAACAGCCATCCCGGGGTCAGCCACAATTACCTGCGCCCCGGCCGGTTCAATCTCTGGTTCACCATTGCCGTTCCTCCCGGCGCATCACTCGAGCAGGAAGTGGACAAACTGGCCGCAAACGCTGGCGGCTGGCCCACGCTCATTCTCCCCGCCAAGCGCAAGTACAAGCTGGCAGTCGTGCTCGACGTTTTGGAGGAAGGCGACGAGGAAGCCGGAGAGGAGCGCATAGGCGTCCCACCCGTCGAAGCGTTGATTCCATTCCAGGCGACGCCGGAAAACATCCGCATCGTGCGTTGCATCCAGGAGGACCTTCCCCTGGTGGACAAGCCTTTCAACGTTTGGGCGGAAGCCCTTGGGATGAGTGAACGCGAGTTGATAACGACAATGTCCGAATGGCTGAAAACAGGGTATATCCGGCGCTTTGCCGCGATCCTGGATCACCGTAGGGCGGGTTTCAGCGCCAACGGCATGGTTGTCTGGAACTGCCCGGAGGAGCGGATCGACGCGTCGGGCGCCAGTCTCGCCGCTCACCCGGAGGTGAGCCATTGCTACCATCGCCCTGCCCATCCACCTCAGTGGCCGTACAATCTCTATGCAATGGTCCATGGTAGAAGCAGCGAGGAGTGCATGAAAATCGCGGAGAGGCTGGGCGAGTCTATCGGCATCCCACAATGCGACGTGCTGTTTAGCACGCGGGAGTATAAGAAGATCAGACTGAAGCTCTTCTGGGAGACTTCCGAAAACGGCAAGAATGGAGAGAGAGTTCATTATGGCGGATGATCCCAAAGAGCAGGAAGTTAAAAAACGGGCCATCTTCGATTCCATGTCCAAACGCGGCCAAGAGCGCGTGTTAAGAATGGGGTACGAAAACTGGGACCCGTTCCAGGAGCCAAAGGATCCTCGCGACTCCATCCGGGGATCGGTGGCGATGCGGGCTGACGCAATGCTTCGCGACTATTTCGAGTATTGTGGCTGGAGCGAGCAGGCCAGGGCCTTTCATTTTGAACTTCGAGAGTTGTGCCAGGGGGTGATGCGCGGGGACCTCCGCGCCCGTTCGATTTTTGAATTCTGCACTTGGCTGGGGACAACAATGGATAAGGACGGCAAGAAGGGCTCGAGGACCCCCTCGACAGATGGATGATGGAATGGCCGCTGGAATTGCGCATTGACAAGGGAAACCATTTCACATCTACTGTAACATTGCGATATACCTAGCGTATAATCTCTGTCGACATGATGGCGCGGCGCATGCGCCTTGATGATTCGTTATGGATCTCGCTACGGTGAAAATAGGGGGGCGCCGATTCTGCGCCCTCCCATTGCCGGGCAGAACAAGAAAAAAGTGTGAGGGTTGAGCCGTTTCTTTCTCTTGACTGATTTTGAAAATACGCCTAAAGTTAATTTCAGTTTATGGTGGGGAGGCGGGTGTATGACCACCATATGAGTTTGTTGTCCCGTGCGTGCGGGAAAAGAATCAAGTGCGTTCATTGTCTTTCAAGCCATGCTCTGGCAACCCAAAATAGATCATTGAACTAGCTACGCCGCTGTGGTCCATATCGGCGTGTGGTGGACCGGCAGGCCAAAATGGGGGAATATTGCCCTTTTTGTGACCAGCGCGGCTCCCGGACTGGGACCAGAGGGGGGAAATGGAGGCAAGCATGGCAGCAACCGCGAGGAGAGGAGAAGATGATTCGCTCTATATACGAACGCAGATGCGTGCGGATGAGAAGATCCGCATTGCCGGAAGAAACACTTGACGGCACAGATGAACCGAGCGTGGAGTGGGCTGACGACCCGGAAGAAATCAAGAAAGCGCGCAGCCTGGTGTACAGGGAATACCTCAAGATGGGCTACGTCAGAGACTCGGAAATGGTTTCAAGCATCGCCGATGACAGACATCCAAACGCCGACTCATTGGTGGTAAAATCCGGAGCGGAGATTATCGCCACCCTGAGCATGGTTATGGATAGCGATCTTTTCGGCCTTCCAATGGACACGCTCTACAGAAATGAACTGAATGCACTGCGGGCCCAAGGACTGAGGATCGTGGAACTCAGCTCCCTGGCAGCATCGGAGAGACACCCGGCCGGAAAGTTCCTCATGCCGCTTTTCCGGGCGGTTTATTGGCGAGCCGCGCTCAAGAGCGTAGACAACCTGTGCATCATGGTAAATCCAAGGCACGTCTTATTTTATAAGACTGTATTTCTGTTTGAAGACCTAGGACCCGAGAGGTTCTATCCCAAGGTTCAGGCGCCCGCCGTCGCACTCACCGCGTGCGTTCACGGCTACAGGGAAAGGTTGTATAACGCTTACAGGGGAGCGGATTCAACCGCCGACCTGCACCGCTATTTTTTCAACCCCATGAAGAATGCGATGGGCGCCCTATTAGGAATGCCGCCTCAACTGCAAGTGCGCATCTAAAATATGCCGCATTGCGCTGGTGCAGCCGAATGCGGAGGACGCTCCACCTCCGGTCCCGTTCGCGCCAGGAGCTTCTCAATGAAATCTCAGGCATCGCGAGAACGCAAGCGCGCGCTGGCGTCTATCAGCCCCCCGGACCGCCCGGCTTCTCCACGGGCGGTTCGAGAAGGCGCAAACGAGTGATCACGCGACCGATGAAGCGAATGGCATAACGGGCGCCGAACCCACCGAGATGCTCTAAGCACTCGGCGGCAAGTTCATTCAATACAAACCTCCGAACGCCTCCCAGAACGTTGGGAAAGATTTTCCAACCGCCTCGGCTCCAAGAATCGAGACGCCATCCACGCGCAGCCCCACAAGGGCGAAGGCCATGGCGATCCGGTGGTCGTCATACGAGTCTACGGCTCCTCCCACGGGGGCGCCGCCGTCGATGAGAAGGCCATCGGGCAATTCCTCCGCATGGACGCCGACTTTCCCGAGTTCGGAAGCCACCGCCTTCAATCGGTCTGATTCTTTGATTCGCAAGTGGGCGACGTTATAGATCCGGCTGCGCCCTTTGGCGAACGCAGCCAGCACCGCAACGGTCGGGACCATATCCGGCATCGCATTCATGTCAATATCGACAGGCTTCAATTCCCGAGGACCTATAATTCGCACCCCTTCGTCTTCCCACGCGACCCGGCAGCCCATCCGCTCCAGCACTTCCACCAGGAGGCAATCTCCCTGCATGGCGGAAGGGGATATCGGGTGTGTGTAAACTTCCCATCCTTCTTTTAGGGCGGCGGCGGCCCAAAAATAGGAAGCTGACGAGCAATCGCCCTCCACCTGGAACTGAAACGAAGGATAGGACTGCGGGGCCGGCACGAGCAACCGATCGGAAGAAAGCCACCGATAGGCGACGCCGACCTGCTCCATCATATCGAGCGTAAGCCGAACATAGGGAAAAGAAGCCACGGGCTCCCGCCATCCGATAGAGAGATCACTCCGGGCGCACGGGCCCGCGATAAGAAGCGCCGAAAGGAACTGGCTGCTCTGACTTGCGTCGATCGTCAGATCCCCGCCGTTCAGTCCATCGCTCACAATCTCCACTGGCGGGAACCCCGGCGCGCCTTTATAGTTGACTCGGACTCCCAGGCGCCCCAACGCATCCAGTATGGGCCCGACAGGGCGCTCCCTCAATCGCGCGCCGCCATCAAAGATAACGGAGCCCACCCCGGCGGCGGCGGTCGCAAGGAGAAGTCGCATGCTGGTCCCGCTATTCCCCAGCAGAATGGGCTCCGAAGGGGAAGCCCACCGTTTCTTCGGTGGAATCAAACGAATTTCCTCGTTCCCCCACTCAATCGTCACGCCCAGGCTCCGCAGAGCATTTGCGGTGAGGAGAGTGTCCTCGGCAACCAGCGGATTGCGTATGACGCTCTCCCCATCGGCCAGGGAAGCCATCAGTAGCGCCCTGTGCGTTATGGACTTTGATCCGGGCAGACGCACGGAAGCATTGATCCGTTCAGCCGGTCGGATCACCTTGACAACCTTTTCCATCGGGCAGGCCCTTTCTCGAGTTATTCGGAGCATGGCTCCACAAACCGACGCCCTGAGGCGGGCATGGGAATCAGTGAGACGCCGCGCCTCTTAGCGCAGCGTCCATTACGGCTACGGGCGCATTCTCCCCCAACCACCATTCCAATTGGGCGACTCCCTGGTGAAGCAGCATATCGAGACCATGGACAACCGTACAACCGGCATTCTTAGCAGAAAGCAGGAATGGAGTCCACATAGGGGAGTAGACTATGTCGAGGACCACGACGCCGGGACGGAAGAGCGTCTCGGGATCGAATTCCGCGTCAAAACCGCCGCGCCCCCCCAGCCCGACAGACGTAGACTGCACAACGACGTCGAAATCCCGCCCCGCCAATGCACCGAGAGACGCGAACTCGCATCCGAACGCGCTGGCAAGCGATACGCCGCGTTCGGCGGTTCGGTTGGCGACAACAACGGCGGCGCCTTCCCTTTTGAGACCATAAACAACGGCTCGGGCCGCCCCTCCCGCGCCTATCACAAGCGCGCGTTTCCCCTGGAGCGAAGAGGCCGCCCGGAGCGAGCGCACAACTCCCAGCCAATCCGTATTTCGCCCCTCCCATGCGCCGTCTTCCCTCAAACGCAGCGTATTGACAGCGCCGATGGCCGCAGCGGTTTCGTCCACCTCCGCCGCCAGACGGCGAGCATCCTCTTTATACGGGATCGTCACACTGAGCCCGCGAAACCCCATGCGGGCGAACGTCTCCAGGGCGCTGTCCATCCCATCCACCTCAAAAGCCAGGTAGACCGCGGGCGCCCCCATGGCCTTGAAGGCTGCGTTCATCATCTTGGGGCTCAGGCTGTGCCGGACAGGGTTTCCGATCACGGCGAAAAGAAATTCCGTTTGCACGGGTCGAATCATTGCAGCGCCTCCAGCAGACTCCGGGCATCGGATGGTGACAGCTGACCGGGAGCGGACCCGGATTGGCCCGGCAGCTGAACATACGTCCAGGGGCTCCCAAGAAGGAGGCAGGCTATGCGGCTCCACCGCCCCAGAGGGCCCATACAGAAAGCGATCACGTCCATCCCCAGTTCCCCGCGTCCAAAGGCGATGAGGTCCAACGCACGGAGGTTGTCACTTGGCTCCCGAGCATAGGTGATGAACTTGAGCGCATCCGCGCCACGCCGCGCCATGCACTCCAGCTTGCGCCGCAAGAAGTCTGAATCAGGCGTTCCCGCGAAGTCGTGGTGGGAGAGAAGGACTCCTACATCACGGGAGCGGAGTCGCTCCAGGGCGCCATCCGAAGCATCGGCCTCAAGGTCCACCCACTCCGCTCCCGCGGAAGCGGCCCTCAGCAATGCATCGATGCGCAGGAACTCGGGACCGTCAAAGGCTCCACCCTGCTCCTTAGGCCGGTTGGTTGCAAGAACGGGGAGCCTCGAACTGGAATCCGGAGTCAGAGCGCTCAACGCCTCAAAGGTTGCGCCCCACGAATGGTTCTCCGCGAAGAGATCCAGACGCCATTCCAACATGTCCAATTCCGGACGCCGCATCAAGTCGGGGAGATCCGAAACCGGAGCATCCACCAGACAGCCGCACAAGGCGGGTTTCTTTATTTCACGCATTAGACCGCTTCCTCCTCAATCCACCGACCACGCCGCAGACCGCATTGTTTCCTTCTCCACTCGGATTGGGAATTTCGGATCGCTCTTGGGATAGGAGCCGAGAACCCGCAGAAAGGCAACCCGCCCCCCAAGCTCTTGGAGCGCCCGCCGGACGGGCTCCTCCTCCCGGTGCCCCTCGATATCCACAAAGAAAAGATGCTGCCAGGGAATAAGGCGATTCGGGCGTGACTCGATGCGCGTCAGGTTGATTTTGCAGGCAACGAAGGGCTCCAGGGCAAGGTGAAGCGCTCCAGGCTGATCGGAGACCGCGAAGAGGACCGAAGTCCTGTCCCGTCCCGTTGGAGAATTGTTCACCCGCTTGGATAGGGCGAAGAAACGGGTGACGCTTCCAGGATGGTCCTCGACGCGTTCGTATAAGATTGCCAGCCGATGGTGAAGCGCCGCATAAAGATTGCATATCAAGGCCCCCGTTGGATCGTTCTTCGCCTTCTGGAGCGCCTGGCCGGTCGATGTACACTCGCACCGCTCCACCCGTCCCATTTTTTCAGTAAGCCACTTCCGGCACTGTCCGAGGGCCTGAGGAGGGGCGTAAATCCGTTCCACCTTTTCAGGAGAATGAGCCAGTGATGCAATGCAATACGCTATCTCGAGATAACACTCGCGAGCCACCTGGGTCTCCCGCTCGTGCAAGAGATCGAGCGTGCGCCCGACGCCTCCTTCCAGGGAATTCTCGATCGGAACAACGATTACTTGGGCCTTGTCCCTGAGGAGAGCGTCGAATACATCCTCCAACTCCGGCAAGGCCGTGTAAGATGGAGAATGCCCAAAAATCGACAAAGCCGCCAGATGCGAATAGGTCCACTCCGGCCCCCGGAAAGCCACCCTCAGCGTGTGTTGCAAGAGTCTCGACGCGGCCATGATCTCTCTAAATATCGCACGGAGCGATTCCTCCGTGAGCGGACCGGAATTGATGCCGCAAAGGCGTTCATAGATGCGCTCCTCCCGCCCGGGGTCGAACAGCGCCAACCCCTTTTCCGCCTTGATGCGCCCCACCTCCTGCACCAACGTCATGCGCTCGTTGAGGAGTCGAAGCAACTCCGAGTCCAGCACGTCGATGCGCTCCCTTATCGGTTTCAAATAGTCGTCCACTCTCGTCACTCCCGGGCAATTTCAGTTGGTTAAACGCCTCCGCCGGAGGGTCCCTCGGACGACAAAAGCCGCGAGAGACTTGCTCCCGCGGCTTTTGTTATGCGCTTTTCTGATCATGCAGCTCTGCAACTTCAAGGGCGGGGCGGTCGGCTCCTCTCGAATCCGTAAAAGTAATAAAAATAATAAAAACCGCAGACGCCCTGACGCATTGCTTTCCCGATCCCCTAAGTAACCGTTATTAACCACGATGAACAATATGAAAAAAAGGTCCATGCTGTCAAGACATTTTCTCCGGAATTATCAAAAACCAGCATAAAGCTCCATGGCAGGACTGCGCCAGCGACGACGATCCTTGTCCCGAGTCCTGGCCTAATAAACTCGTTGAGAAGTCGCCTCGAGGTTATTGACGCACTCCGGACGCCCCGGACTACTTCAAACTTTCGTAAAAGGAATCGAAATAGCGGCAGGACTTTGCGATCACTTCCTCATTGCCGCCAGAATTTTTTATGATTTCGTTCATCGCCCCCAAAACGACGAGCGATTCCTTGAATACCTTTTCCTCCCACACGTTCACCTCCAGGTCATGGATAATCTGGCCGATGCGGACGAGGCGCGGGTCATCCAGCTTGTAGTGCGCCAAGATAGTCTCATAAGTAGACATATTATGGCGGCGGCGGAACTCGGCTTCCGGCGTGTCGAAGGCAATCCCTTCTTCTATCACGTCTCCCTTCGGATAAAACTTTATGACGGCGTCTCTATCAATGAAGCGCTTTATGAGCCATATGGAAGCGCACTTGTCCGATTCAAAACCTTCCCAGGTGGCGAAAACATGGGAGGTATTTTCGTTTTCGGCGCAAAGGGCGCATCCGGGCCACATCAGGCCCCATTGGAGCAAACACGACAGGAGGCCCAGCAGCGGCGCCTTCCTCCAAGAATTCATCTTTCTCTCCCCTTCAGACGCGCAGCAAGCGCCTCGCCAACTCGCATCCCGGATCGGTCAGCAACACGTCCTTCCGTTCATCCCTCACCAGACGTCCCCGGTCCAAAATCGCCACGCGGTCCGCCAATGCATGCACCTCATCGCTATTGTGCGTGACATAAATGATTCCCATGCGCGCGACGCTTTGAATATCCAGAATCATCTTCTCCAACTCGTCCTTCACAATGGGATCTAAACTGCTCAGGGGCTCGTCCATCAGGAGATAGGCAGGTTTGGCCGCAAGCGCCCTCGCCATCGCCAACCGTTGGCGCTCGCCTCCCGAGAGTTGGTGCGGATAGCGCCTCGCATAATCATGAAGATTCACGCTGCCAAGGAGCGCCGCGATTTCCACTTCTATTTCCTGACCCGACTTCATGCGTTTCTTAAGGACAAACCTCAGCTGCTCGGACGCAGTCATGTGAGGCCACAAAGCAAGATCTTGAAATATCATTGAAATTTTTCTGCTGTGAGGAGGGAGACTCTTCTCTGGGCTGGTCGCTTCAACGCCGTCAATGGATACACTGCCTTCGTCGGGGCTTTCAAACCCCGCAACAATCCGAAGCAAAGTGGTTTTCCCACTCCCCGAAGGTCCCATGACGGCGAGGATTTCACCCGGCGCAACCTGAAGACTGACGCCGCTCAAGCTCTCCTTGCCTCCAAACCTCTTCCCGATTCCATCAAGAACGATCATCTTCCCGAAACTCTTTCCGAAAGCCTGCCATACACCGCCGAAAACAACCCTGCAAGCGCCAGGATTATGACGATGAGCATGAGCGAAAGCGCGGCGACCATGCTGTTGGCGCCATAGTGCATGAGGTTGTAAATCTTGATAGGTATGGTTTCCCGCCCCGGAGGAATCACGAGAAGGGTGGTCCCGATTTCGCCAAAAGAGAGGATGAGCACGACGAAAAATCCAACAGTCAAGCCGGGACTGAGGAGCGGAAGGACAATCCGCCACAGCACGCGCAGCCAGTGGGGCGTCGCAAGGGCCGCCGCCTCCTCTATCCGTGGCGAAATCTGTTTGAGATTTGACGCTATGGCCATCACGGCGAAGGGCAGAAAACGCGCGACATAGCCGAACACGGTGACCCAGGTGCTTTCAAAGACAAAATCGGTGGCGGGGCGGTTCCACACTCTTATCATCCCGATCCCCAGAGTTGTCGCTGGCACAGCCAGCGGAGCAATGGCCGCGTAGAGGAATATGGACTTGACCTTCTCGCTCCGCGAACGTTCGATGACAATAGCGAGGAGAAGCCCCAGGAAGAGAGTCGCGGCAGCCCCGATGCTCGAAACGAAAAGGCTGTAAAGAATCTGGCTGTAGGAGGTTTTTAGCACCCGGATGTAGTTGGAAAGCGCCCCGGCTCTTTCCATCAGGTCCCAAATCGGAGTTGCGACAGAGAGCCCCACAACCACCAAGGCCAGCATAAAGACGCAAACATTCCACCTTCCGAGGCGGTGATGCGACGCATTGGAGCGCCCTCCATACATATTGACGTAGGAGCGGTCCTTTAAGATGCGCCTCTGCACGAGAACGAGCAGAAAGGTTATCGCCATGAGCGGCAGGGAAAGCATCATGGCGCCCGCTTCGTTATAAAACGCGCTGAACTGGACGAATATTTCAACGGGGTACACCCGGACCCTCAGAATGTCCGGCACGGAAAAATCCGTAATGGCAAAAATAAAGACAAAAACGGCTCCCGACAGAATATGCGGCGTCGCAAGCGGGAGAGTCACCCTCCGGAGAGTGGCCCATTCCCCATGGTGCAGGAGCGACGCCTCCTCCATGTTTCGGTCGATGGATTCAAGGCCGCTCAGGGCCATCAGCATAACGAAGGGGAAATAGGCGAGGGTCAGCACGAAAATGACTCCCCAAACCGAATGCACATCGAGCGGAAGCCAGTCCCCCAGCGTCCTGCTTACGTCGTTCCAAACAATGGCATGGACATAAGGCGGGATCAACATGGGGACAAGACAGAGCACCTTAAGAACGTTCTTTCCCCACAAGTTCGTCCGCAGCAGGAAATAGGCAAGCGGGGGGCCTATGAGCAGGCAGCCCGCGGTCGCCCCGAGAGCGGTCCCCAGACTGTTCCCCGCCAGCCCAATCTGGCGCCGATCGAATAAAGAGATATGGTTCAGGGCTCCGCCAACGCCATCCGTATTAAGCAACGAAAGCAGCATATACAGGATAGGCGTCAGGACGACTAGCACGAACAAGGCGGTTGCGATGCAATAAAGAAAACGAGGCGGTTTCACCTAATGTGGCTTCGCTTGCCCTATCGAGCAAAAAGTGACTGAGTGAACTTGGCCGCTTCATCCATATTTTCGGCAACCTTCCGGTAGTCTGCCTCCATGACCGTGAAGGAGCCAACATCCGGCACCTGCTCCGGTTTTTTTACGCCTTCGCGCACGGGAATCTGAGCGGCTTCGGAAAAGGCGAGCTTGCTTTCGACTTCCCGGCTGAGCAGATAATCGATCATCGCCTTGGCTTCCTCGGGATGCGGGCAGTTCTTGATCATGGCCACGGTGTTCGGGACCATCAAGGTTCCCAGCCCCCCTTTATCGGGAAAGAGCACGGCAACGGACTTCCCCTCGATTATGGGCGCATTGGCGTCGTCGGTGTCGGTGAGTCCGATGGGAACTTCACCATCGACCACCATGTCGCGGACCACGGAGTTGCCATCCACTATCAGGGCGTCATTAGCCTTGAGACCCTTCAGAAACTCCTGGGTCTTCTCCGGTCCGACCGCTACATACAAAGCCGCCATATGCGTCCGCGTGGTGCCAAAAAGGGGTTAGGCCATGGCGAACTTGCCCTTCCACCGGGGATCGGTCAGATCGAAAAGGGACTTGGGGAGGTCTTCCTTTTTGAGGAGATTCGTGTTGTAGATCAAAACGCGCGCCCTAACCGAATACCCCGTCCAGTAATCCTCGGCGTCCTTGAAATGTTTCGGGATATCCGCCGCGGACGGCGACGCGTAGGGAGCCAGGACGCCCTTGTCCTTCAAAACGAGGGTCTGCGCAAACTCGGAATTCCAGAATACGTCGCACTTCGGATTGTCTTTTTCCGCGATCAGGCGATTGACCATTCCCGTCGTTTTGCTGGACTCCACATCGTAGAGCGGCTTCACGGTAATGCCAGTTTTCTTTTCAAAGTCTTTGAGCACGGGTTCGGAGAAAACCTGATCCTCCGATGTGTACACCACAACTTCCTTGGCATGCGCCGCGGGCTGAACGACGACGCTCGACATCAGGAATACGGCAAGAGCGGTCCACGCCACCTTCACTGTCTCCATACTGCACATCCTCCGTTTGAATTGTGAACAGGAATCACTGGTTCTCCACAACGACCTTCACGCTGCCAGCGCCGAGTTGCCCCGTGATAGTGGCGATATTCACCGTCACGATATGCTCGCCATTCGGCATGCTGGTCGAATCCCACTGTAGGTTGAAAGGCGACCGTCCTTCTTCCATTTCGGTTACAAAGCGGTTGTCGACAAAGAGGAGTATTTCATACCGCATTTCCGTCATAAGCGGCTTGATTCTGTCATCCAGAGAGACTCTCGCCTGCACCTTTCCACGCACCACGGGAACGCCCTCCGCCGTCGTTCTCACAGCCCCCGGAAATTCCATGCGGAACCTAGGCTCGGGAACCATCTGAACAGGGCGCAATCCATACTGCTGCATGAACTGCTCGTTCCGTGATTCCACGGAGCTTTGAAACGAGGGGCGCTCCATCTTTTTGGGACGCTCTCTTTCAGCGAGACCTTTCAGGAGATAATCGAGGTAATCGCCGCCTTCCGCATTTCCCACCACGAAAATGCTGTTGTCCGGCAATGTGACGGCTTCCGCGGCCAGTTTGAACCCTTGTCCCCCCGCAATATCGATCTTGCCGGATTCATCCAACCCATCCCAGGGCGCGGCGACTTCACCAGCGGACTCAGGAGCGGCGCAGAGGATGTTTCTAAGGAGTGGGCCGCCTGAGGCCACCCCTACGCGTACGTTTACTCTGGCGTCTTTTGGCAGATCAAAGCGGACGATGCGGGCGTTTGCATCATATCGGAGATTCTCCGGTTTGAAGAGCTCTCCTCCGGAAGTTACGGTCGGATCGTAAAACCCCGCATTCCCCTTATACCCCACTGCGTCTATGGTAAAAAAATAGGCTTCGTCCGGCGCCACGACGCCGCGTTCGTCCCGCCCGTCCCATTTCACCAGGCCCTGGCCGCCGGGGTTGTCCGCCAGCAACTCCCTTATCAACCGCATTTGGGGGTCGAATATGCGAACATTCACCCTGGCCGGCTCGGAGCATCGGAAGTGGATGTCGACCTTCTCGCCACTGGCGGGACGGAAGACCTTCGGCGCAACGCTAACCTCGGAAACGGAAAGCCCGGAAACCCGTGGCGGTTGAGCGGCCGGAGCCCCCTGGCCATAAATTGCCGCGGGGGAAAGCACAATAGCGAGGCCGGCGAAAAGACAGAAAGCCAAGTGCAGACGTCGAAGTTTCATCGGGGTTTCCTTAACGCGGTCCAGTAAGGTTCCTGACTCTCTACGCCAGGATCGGAGAAATGGGTTAACTGCCGGGGGTTGCTCCCATCACTTTGCATAACCCAAATCTCCATCTTTCCCGTACGGGTGGATGCAAAACAGATTTCCCTGCCATCGGGGGACCAGCAGGGGTCGGCGTCAAAAGCGCGGTGATCGGTCAGTCTCTTGAGATTCGCGCGGTTCTTGTCGATCACCCAGATTTCCATATCGCCGCTCATGTCGGAGGCAAAGGCTATCCGCTTGCCATCCGGGGAAAAGGAAGGCTGAATATTGGAAGAACTGTTTGAAACAAGAGGCCGTTTATTGGAGCCATCCGAATCGACCAGCCAGAGGTCCTCCACGACCTTTGTCTTGCTGACCCTGGCGCCGCTTGTGTAGACAATGCTTAGACCATCGGGAGCCCAACTGGGATGCGTCTCGATTCCCGCCTGTTCCAGCAGTTTGAAGGTCTTGCCGCGCTTGAGGTCCGTAACCCACAGATCGCTTTCTTCCCCCTGATTTGTAAAGAGAAGAGAGCTGTAAACAATCTTACTTCCATCCGGAGAAAAGGAAGGATAGTTGCAGTTTGGGGGGAGGCCCGAGAGTATGCGGGGATCGCTGCTCTTCTCCAAGATCCAGAGGCTCCCCTCGGCGTCCGCCCACACGACTTTCTCTCCGCCCGAGGGAGCGGTGGGATAGAACAAGTCTCCCGTCAGGTGCGTCAATTGCCGAGGCGCCCCTCCCTCCGGAGAAATCCCCCAAATCTGCCACACTCCCCCCTGGGAGCAGGAAAAGAGGATTTCGTCTTTCGGAGACGCGCCTTCCGTGGACGCCGCCAAAGCGCCTCCAGCGCATGCAAGCGATAGAAGCGTCAGAAGAAATGCCGCAAACCACAGCTTCGAGTTCCTCATGCCCCTATCTATGCTCCTATTTTACAACGAAAGTGGTAGGCTCCGACGTCTTCTCCATCCCGCTCGCGTCAACAGCAATAAAGTTCACAGTTCCCGCCCCTTTCTGGTCCGGAGCTTCCACGGATAGCGAGTAAATCCCGTCGTTTGCTCTCGCATCTCCATTTTCTCCGTCGTCCGTGAGCTTCGGATAAGAAACCACCATCTTTCCGAGCGTCAGGTCCGCCGCTACATGCTTGATCGCGGAAGCCCCGTTCGGATGGGATATTTGACAGGACAGAAGCACCCGGCCCTTGGGAGAGACAGCGGCAGGCTCCACTTTCAGGTTGGAAAATTCTATGGACGATTTTTCCTCCGCCCACGCCCCCGCGCCTGCCCCTATGAGCAGGAGCGCAGCCAAAAGCATCAGCCATCGGTTCATTGGTCACTCCCCTTTCGTCTATTCCAGCGTTCTTCCATCGTCTTGCGAGAGCCCCCTTGTGCAGCGCGGCGGGGCTAATCCCTGGCCGTCATGAGCCCCCGTATGACGCTGGCCCACTTGTTCGTTTCCTCTTCTGTTTTGGCCACCACAAAGCCCGAGGAAAGCAGTTTGTCGTCCATGCGCCACTGCACTTTGAGCGTGACGGCCCCGAACCATCTACCGGCGTGTTTGGAGCCAATCGTAATCCCGACTATGCTCGCGGCAGGTATGCGCATAACCCGTTTACTGAAATAGCGTCTAAAATAGACCCCGTCGCTCGCAACCCAGACGACGGCGTTTCCTCTCGACAGCCATCCATCCCGCCAATAGCGTTTCCACCAAGACCCGTCCACTTCCGTGCCGTAGTAGTAACCCTTCTCGGTCTCCAGTAAGGCCCCTGCTCTATTAGCATCACTCATGAGCGCCTCGATTCACACCGCTTTCATGCGCATCGGCCAAGGCAAGATCCAGCACTTCGTCGACAGTCTCGACGAGGACGATCCGCATCGTTTTTTTCACATCAGACGGAGCGAGTTTCAAATCCTCCGCGTTCTCCCTGGGCAGGAATACGGTTCTAACACCCGCTTGCTGGGCCCCCAGGACTTTGTCCCGTACATTCCGCACGCCAAGAACGCGTCCGTAAAGGCTTATTTCCCCCGTCATGCCAACGTCCCGTCGCACGGGCCTCCCCGTCAGGGCGGAAACCAGCCCCGTAAGAATGGCGACTCCGGCGGACACCCCGCGTTTTGGGGTTGTTCCCTCCAGAATATGAAAATGGACATCGGTGCGCCTGTAAAAATCGTCACTGAGCCCAAGGCTCCTGCTACGGCTACGCACGTGACCCATCGCGACCATAGCGGATTCCTGAAACGTCTTATCGACGTTGCCCGTGCACGTCATCTTGCCATCGCCGCTGACGGCCAGCACCTCCAGAATGACCGGATGCCCGCCGCGCTCCCCTCTCCCCAAGGCCTTGACAACGCCCACCTCGTCCGGCCCTCCATCCGAATAGTAGGGGTACCGAGGCTCCCCGAGAAAACCGCCAATATTCCGGGAAGAAATTCTAAGCGCCGATCCATCGGCTCTCCGGGTGGCAAGGCGCTTCAAAGACATTGCGCAAATCCGCTCCACGCGCTTTCTCAACTCCGCGACCCCCGCCTCCTGAGTATAGCGCCGGATGACGAATCTGAGGGCGCGCTCCGATATGGACACTCTGTCACGAAGTCCGTAGGCGGTTGCCAGATCGGGAAGGATATGCTCCCGCGCAATGAATAGCTTTTCGGGTTCTGAATAGCTCGGCAGTGCAACCATATCCATGTTTTCGCGCATGCCCTGCGGTATGGAAGCGTAATTGCTTGCAGTGGCAATCAAATAAACTCGGGAGAAGTCAATGCGCCTAGAGATGTATTTATTTGTTATTGCATGATTTTGAGTATACTCTAGAACTCGGTCGAAATCCACCGCCGCGCCCTGGAGGGACTCGCTTCTGTCGATGTTTTCGAGAAGCACGACCGTCCTTCCGGGAATATAATCGCTCAGGGCGTGCACGATGCGACCGGCTGTTGCGTTGAGGTCGGCCCTGCGACGCCCGAGGACAGTCCCATCTCCGTCAACCAGTTCGCCCACAGGGATATCGATCAATCGCCACGAAAGTTCGGAGCAAAGCGATTTTACAATAAACGACTTTCCCATGCCGGGAGGAGCCAGCAGACAGAGCATGCGGCGCCGGCCGCCATTCCCGCCGCGTGCGCCAAGGAGGAGAAATTCGGCCAGCCGGTCCCTCACCGCCTCATCGACGTAGACTCTGTTCAGGGCCTTGCGGATTTCTCCCGCGTCCACCCCTGGGGCATCGCACTCCGACGCCGCCCGAGGTGGAATAGTCCGGTCGAGCATCGTTTCATCCATCAAAGCACCCTGCATTCAGCGTTGCACAGAACTGATTTCGGCCCCATCCAACCACTCTTGGGCTGGCGAAGAGCGCTTTAGGCCTTTTCCAGCAGGTCACGCACTTCTTCCTGCAATTGCCGGTCATCGCTTATGATCTCCACCACCACGGGGCCTTTTTTCAGCATCAGGCTCCGTCCCCCGACAAGACTCTCCATCTTTTCAAGGATCGCCTGCGCGTCGGAGTCTGTCGCGCCCGCCACATAATTCACCTGAACCACGCGACCATCCGCCAGCAGGAATTGATTGACCAACTCTTGCGGCTTCACGCCGATCCGCACGCCAACGTCTTCCAATTCCTTCCCGAACACGAAGAATTCCTTAACCAGTCTCCATTTCTCCGGGAAGGAGCCCGCTTTCAGTTTGAGACGCTGCACCGGAGAAAGATCGAGCAAATCCAATGCCTGCTGTCTCACATCGGCGCTGTCGGCGGCAACCTCGATGACCACGTTTCCCTTCTTCAGCACAAGGTTCGCGTTGCCCACGTATTCGATCATCTTGCCATAAACCGAGCAGGCGTCCCTTTCGGACGGGCAGGAAACATAATTAACCTTTACCTCGGAACGTCCATTCACCAGAAACGCCTGATTCACCACCGCCTTGATAACCGCCACAAAGCGGGACTCGAACTGCTGCGTTTTCTCGGGCGGAGCCACAATATCGCTCATAAGGACCCATTCGGACGGTAGCACCGAAGGCTTCAGCTTGACCGCCTCGATCTCCGCCGCCTCCGCCCCGCGCACCGGCTCCTGAGCGCACGCATCATGGGGGCGCGGCAGAATTAGTCCAACGACCGCCAATGCCAGCAGAAACAATTTCCCTTTCGACCAGATGCTTTCCACCAGATATTCCTCCCTTCTTCCGTCCTAGGCCCGACAAAGGTCGAAAGACCGTTCTATTCTCGCAAGCCGTTTGTCCGCTTTAACAGCAATGTCGATAAACCGGCTCGCATCCTCCTGTCCGGACGCGATGACGTCGAGAACCTCCTCGTGGAGGTCTATGCTCCACTTGCCGAGCAACCGCTGCACATCGTCGCGATCCGCGGGCTCCAGTCGATTCGCCTTTTCGAGAGCGGGGAGCATCTTAACGCCTATGCTCCCTGTAAGCCGGATAAATCGCTCGACCGCCGGGTCGCGCCATCTGTAGCCGTTGCGCCAGCCATTCCTGAAAAGCGTCCCGTCCTCGCTAAGCATTTTCTCCATCGGAGACCCCCTGTACGGCCGAAGTCCCTTGAAGAAGTGATACTTCTCGCAGAAGCGCGAATTAATGAGAACGTGCAGATATTCGATATTCTCCCTGATCTGCTCCAGCGTAAGGTGCGGTTCGTAGAGGATGAAGCCGGGGCGGTAACGGATTTCCAGTTTTTCAAGAATTTCCAGGGCGTTCCTGTTTTGCTGTACGGTGGTTCTTTTCCTGTAAAGATCGAGGCTCTTCTGGCTCATGGACTCGATCCCTATGAAAACCTCGACCAACCCCGCGGCCTTAAGCGCACGAAAAAGCTCCTCGTCTATCTGGTCCGGCCTCGTAGACACGGCAAAGCGGACTCCCCCGCCCTCTTCTTTGATGCGCTCCCCGATTTCATACGCTCGCCGCTTGCCCGCCTCCCCCGGTCCGATGAAATTGCTGTCGTAGAAGGAAACCATCCGAACGTCCCATTGCTCCCGGAGCGCCTGAATCTCGCGGATGATGTTTTCGGGGGAACGCCCCCGCCACTTCGGCAACGCCGCAGCCTCGTTAAAGGCGTCAATACAGCAAAAGGAGCAGGAAGCGAAGCAGCCCCGGCTTCCCACGATCCCGACAACTCCTCCGCGGCGCGTCACTTCCGGAAGAAGGTCCCGTGACGGGAAAGGGATGTCGTCAAGGCGAGGGGCCTTACGCGGCGCATTGAACCGCACGCTGTCGCCGTCGCGCGCCACGAGACCGTCCAGGAGATTCCAGTCTTTTCCTTCGTCAAGGCGCCGTGCAAGATCGAGGAGCGCCGCCTCCCCCTCCCCCATGATGACTGAATCAGCGCCGGGAACCCTTTGCAGAATCTCCTCCGCCAGAAGCGTCGGAAAATACCCGCCCCACACCACATGGGCGCCGACGCCTTCCGCCCGGAGCCCCTCCAGGATCTCCACGGAAGACTCAATGGTGCCTTCGAGAACCGAAAAACCGATCAGATCGTAGTCCACCCGTCTCACCATTTCCACGGTTCCACGAGCGTCCAGCTTGAGCAGGTCGGCGTCCAGAATGTCCACCTCGAAGCCGTCATTTCTAAGAACGGCGGCCAGATAACACACGCCTATGCTCTCCTTCGTGGACATCTCCAAACCGTCTTCATGGAATGGAGGCACGAGCAGCAATATCCTCATCTGACCTCGAACCCGCCCGAAAGTCCGTCGTTCTTCCGAACCGCGGCCTTAATCAATCCCTTTCTACCCGCGCTCGCGATGGTCTTGCACACATCCTTGACGATGACGATTCTCTCATCCGGAGCGGCTTCCGCCAATTTCTCCGTAATCATCTCTATGGTGCTCTCCCCATCCAGCATGTCCCAGATCGTTCGGGCGTTCCCCTTGAATTTATAGAGCTTCTTTTGCAGGTCGTCGTAGACGAAGGTGCATTCCTGCCCCTCGTCGCTTTCGCTGCGCGTGATGACTTCCGGCATGGTTCTCCGGACATAGCGCAAATCTTTTATTTTTAGATAGACATCAGGACCATCCAGCATCGCTGCACCTCCGGAAGCAGGCTATTCCCCGGCGTACTCATCCAACAGGTCGAACGTATCGTCGAGGTCTCTGCCGGTGAGGAAAACCACCGTCTCTTCGCCGTTGCCGTCAAATCCCATGGGAATGTCTCCAGAACCGGGCGGCGTGATTCCCGGCAACGGGGTCACATCCACCGCGCAAGCGTCCGGCGAGCAGACATCCAAGGGACAGGTCGCTATCGCACAGGCGTCCGCAGCGCATCCAGCAAGCCCACACGCAGCCGCGGCGCAGGCGTCCGCCCCGCACGCGGCGGCCGCGCAAGCGTCCAGTGCGCATCCGGCGGCCGGACACGCATCGAGCCCGCACCCCGCGCCGCCACAAACCGCAAGAGCGCATCCCGCGGCTAGGCATCCGTCGGCGCCGCATCCAGCCAGCGCGCAGGCGTCCGTTACGAGACACCCGTCCACGGGGCACGCCTCTTTGTAACACCCGACGAAAAGGGGGCACTTGCCGCCGCCCAGTTTCACGGTTTCGATATCGGAGACTTCATAGACACCCATCTCTTCCTTCCTTTCTCCTCTTATGCCCTGCATAAGGCATTCCCCTCTTTCGTCTCCTCGATGTCTGATCCAGGCTGGTAGTGGCAGCCGGGGTCCGGAGCGCCCATGTCGCCGAAAAACGCATAGGACAAGATTCTACAGCCCGTTTTACACCCGTACAGGTATTCGCACGATTTGCATTTGCCTGTTGGAGTCAGGGGTTTGCGATACAACTCCCAAAGCCCCTCATCGTTCCACAGATCCAGAATGGACCGCTCTCTCAGCGACCCCACTCTGAGTTCCGGAAATTCATACATATAGGAGCAAGGAAAGACGCTGCCGTCAGGGGCGATGGAAATCTTCGTCGTCCCGGCGCCGCAGGCGTCGCTAGCTGGCTCCCGTCCGGCAAGCGGAGGGATCTTGATGCGCATCTCCTTGGCGCTCATTGGGAATATGCAGGCATTGTCGTTGGAAATATGAAAATCTCCTATCAACTCTTCCCGCTTGCGGCTGAGGAATCTGAAAATATCCTCGCTCTCCTCCGGGGTGAGGCTCAGGCTGTCATAATACGCCCTGTCGCGAGCGCGGCCGAGGGGGTGCAGCCTCAGGACGCGGTAGCGGGTCAGCCCCCGATCCATCAGGAAATCGATCATTTCAGGGATGAACTCAAAATTAAGCCGAGTGAGGACCGTATTGATCACCGGCATGATGCCAACGCTCCTCAGGTTTTCTACGCCCGCAAGCGTCTGTTCAAAAGACCCCTTGACTCCCCGTTGTTGTTCATGGACCTCGGCCCGAGGGCCATCGAGGCTGACCTGCACCATATCGAAGCGCGAATCCAGGCAGGCGGCAAGGCTCTTCGCCGCTTCGGCAGTGATCAGCGTTCCATTCGTGAGAAGGAACACCCGCAGTTTCTTCCGCTTCGCATATCGGACAATATCGAGGAAATCGCTGCGCATGAACGGCTCCCCGCCCCCGAACGTCACGTCCACCACATCCAGTTCGACGCATTCGTCGATTATCCCCTGGATTTCCTCCAGAGTCATCTCCGCAAGTCCATGCCCGGAGCCGGACGAGTCGTAACAGAAGACGCACCGCATGTTGCATCGGAAGGTCGGATCGAGGTGTATGGAAAGAGGGGTGCGCAAGGCGCTCACCTTCCCGGTGAAAACGAAGCTCTCGAACGCGTCCTTCCAGTTTACCGTCTTCGATGGCTTTTCCACTAGCTTCTTCTTGATGCACGCCGCCAGCGTGGACGCAGTCCATGAATTCAGGGAGCCGTCCGATTCTTCGATGGATATGTCATACTTATCTTCGAGCGCTACGATAAGCTCATATTTTTCGAGAGCCCCAAGCCCCAGACGGGCCATGGGGACGTCAAGCGGAATCTCCAGCACATCCAGGTTGTCTTGGCTCTTTTCCGCGATCAGCCTCAGAACGGCTGTTTGAATGGCGTCACCACGATTGTTCATTCACATTCCTCCCCACGCCGTCGATCCGCTCCCTTCCAAGCACCAGGGGAACGCAATCATCCTTTCCTTCCCGCTCTATGGACAAGATCATCCTGTCCCCTACGCCTTTGCGCTGCACCATGGAAAGAAGCGTGAACACATCGTCTCCCGAAACACCCACGCCATCCACCCCTTTTATTACATCCCCCGTCCTGAGACCGGACGATTCCGCCGGGCTCCCAGGAGCTACACCGCTAATCACAATGCCGCGCGCATCCAGGGCATACGCCGCTCCAACCCAGGGCAGTCCCTGGCGGCGCATTTTTCCACTCGCAAAATAGTCTCCCAGCCACAACCGATAGGCGAACATCTTCTCTTCCCGATCGTCAATCGCAACCCGATCGATTCCCGAAAGCCATAGCCTCTCCAGTTCCGCCAGAGTCAGTCCGTAACCCGATTCCCAGGTCAGGCTCCGGTGGATGAAATCGACCAGAGCATTCACCCCACGCCGTTCTATCAGAAACTTGATAAAGGAGGCCGACTCCGTGTAGCTCACCACGGGATTGACCCGGCGAAAGCTCTCGGCCTCCGCAAGCTCCTCCAAGGCTGCATACGCTCCCCCGACGCGAAACCCCTTGACCCACTTGTCAAGCGGCGTCCCCCACGGCGCGCCCCCCACATATTCGGCCAGCCCCTCCGAGAGCAATGGACTCACATGGTCGGGAGGGAAAAAGCGCGCCGTCAGGACATGGGTCATTTCATGCTCCAGGGCGCCCATGTCTGTGCGTCTGTTGAAATAAATGTAGACCGAGCCGTGGTCGTTCTTCGCCAGGATCTCCTTGGCTTCCCAAAGATCGCACCTAAAATAGTTGGGATAAATATAAAGCTGCATCGGCTTTGGAAGTGGACCAGCTTGAAAGACGTCGCAAATCTTGTCGTAATATTTCCCCGCAATATCCTTGAGATAACCTATATCCTCCGCGCTCGGACCATCCAGACCGTAATGGATCACATAGCGAGGAGTCGCGACCGATTCCGTCAGCCTCTTTTCAGCGTACAGGAGCAGCCGCGCGTGCGCCGCATACTCGTTCGCTTCGTCCCCGCATTGCAGAGACTGCCCGGCTGCAATAGCCTGTTGCAGCCAGTTGTTGGCGGAGAGAAAATCCTTACGGTCTTCAGCTATCCGCCCAAGATAAAGCTTATTCCAGCAACAGGCGTCGTCCCCAGGCTTTGCCTCGGCCGTCAGAGAATGCAGAAGGCTCGCCTCCGCCTCTTCCCTCCGACCAAGATGGTACTGAGCGCGACCCAGCGCGCTCAACGCGCGCGCATTTCCAGGCGCCGCCTCAAGCGCCTTCTTCAAAATCTCTTGCGCCTCCGCGCACTCGCCACGCAGAAAAAGCTCCTCCCCGGACCGGACAAGCTCCGTGGCATCTTCTCTGCCGGTAGAAGTCCACGCCGTCCCCCACGTGAGAAGCAACAGCGCGACAAGGCAGCCAACAGTCCTACATTCCGGCAGAACGCAGCGGCGCACAAGCAGCCTCCATCGATTCCCCGGCTTTCATTCGCTCGTGCTTCTTTACAATATCGCTCATTCCCTTCTCGATGCTGCGAATCAGCTGCTTCATCTGCTCATAGCCCATGCCGCCATTCTCCAGGCGATCTACGACCCAAAGAGCGCTCGACAGCTGCAAATCGCAAATATCCGTCCGGATAAGACGCTGCCAAGTGGCGGCCATGAACTCCTCCTTGCAATCCACGATGACCGGGAATGTCTTTTTCAAGATAACCTGGTCGATAATTTCCCGTAGTTGTTCCACTGCCTGGTCCGGTATGGTGTAGGTGTAATGGAAGCGCTCCTTGTGGACGAAACTCTCGTCCTTGAAGAGGCGCTCCAGGGCCGTGCCGGCCAGGATGCGAAGGTCGCCCGTAAAGACCTGGGTTCCGCAGTAGTCGTTCTTGAGGATCTTGCTCCTTATGACGGACAGGTTATGCTTGGCGTCTTCGAGACTGGAATGCGGGTTGAGAAGGATGAATCCGATCTGGTAGAAAACGCCGAGTTCCTCCAGCGTCCGCATAGCTTCTTCATTTTGCTCCACCGTAGTGTGTTTGTTGTAGAGCTTGAGGTCCTTTTGGTTCATGGACTCAACCCCAAGAAACACCGAACGAAGCCCCGCTCTCTTCAGATGCCCGAAAAGCTCCTTGTCCACGTCATTCACCGCCGCGGGGATGGCGAATTTCAGATCGAGTCCTCTGCGAAGAATCTCCTCTCCGATTTCGTACGCCCTCTCTTTCCCTTTTTTACCGGGGCCAATGAAATTATCGTCGTTGAATACGATGATATCGGCTCCCATCCGGCGATAGAGCCACTCCAACTCCTCGCCAATATTTTCCGGGCTCCTCCCCCTCCAGTTGGGCCCCGGCTGGCTTCTGTAAAAGGCATTCACACTACAGAAGGAGCAGTTGCCGTAGCACCCCCGGCTCCCGATGAGGGACGCCGGGCCGCCCCGTCGCAGCACTTCGGGCAGCGTGTCGCGCGTTTGAAACGGAAGGGCGTCGAGGTCCTCTATGAGGGGACGAACAGCAGTGACGCAAACGTTGTCGCCGTCACGGTAAGCTATGCCCGGGATATTTCTCCAGTCGGCCCCACCGAGAACCGCCTCCGTCGCCTCCAGAAAGGCGCCTTCCCCCTCTCCGAGGACAATGAAATCGACGTCAGGACACACCGAGAGCAACTCCTCGCGTGCAAATGTCGGAAAGTGCCCTCCAACGGCTATCGTGCAATCAGGTCGCGCCTCGCGAATTTTGCGGATGATGTGGATTGCGGGATTGGCGGCAACCTGCAACATCGTCAACCCTATGAGGCTGGCGTCTTTCTCCAGTATTTTCGTCACGGTTTCATCGGGATCATATCCCGCCAGATCCGCGTCAAGAATGTCCACGTCATGGCCCGCCGTCCTCAGAACCGCGGCAAGATACGCCACGCCCGCGTACTCCTTCACGCTGCTCGTAAGCACCTTGGTCTTATAATAATATGGCGGGACTACCAGAAGGACGTCAGACATTGCGCAAACCCTATAATGCAGTCTTTTCAAATGCTGCTATCAACAACCGTTTGCCTCTAAATGTAATATGAATCCTTGCGGCATTGGCATCCATCGCGGCCAGGGTCCCGGGCAATCCGCCGCCCTCGCCTGGCATCAGGCGCAACCGAAGACTTCTGCCCCCCCCTTCCGTAGATAAATCCAGAAACTGGGCGTCCACGGAAGCTTCCGCGCCATTAGCGGCCGCAACCATTATGTGAACTGTCTGGCCGGGTTCAATTGCTTCAAGCTCAGGAGCCGCTGATTTTCCTATTATTTCGATTTCACGTTCGTCGTGATCGACGTCGAAAAACGCTGCGCCCATTGGAAGTTGATATTTTATAATTCCAATGACCTCAACGTCCTCCCTTATCTTGGCCGTCCACAACAACCCGCCCGCAACCGCCATGGCGCAACAAAAGAGCAGGACGATCGAGACGATGGGCCAGACCCTGCTTCGCAAAAATCCGTGCATGAATCGAACCATTTCATCGTCCCTCAGCGGAAGCTCCATCGACCAGCTCAAAAATTGGATTCAATGCGACGCATTGCCCCCATGAGCCCGTGCGGGAGTGGAAATCGCACTCCCCACCGGATGCTGTTCCCCGTAAAGTCTGCCGTACAAGCCGCCCTTTCCGACCAGTTCCCAGTGCGACCCTTCCTCGACCAGCCGCCCGTTGTCGAAAACCAGGATATTGTCGGCGAACCGAAGCGACGAGAGCCTGTGAGATATGACGAAAAGAATGCAACCCTCGCAGTGGCGGCGTATATTTTCGATGATCTTTTGTTCGCACTCCGACTCGAGGTATGCCATTGCCTCATCTAGTATGAGCACCTTCGGCCGCATTAGCAGCGCCCTTGCGATGGATATGCGCTGTTTCTGCCCCTGCGACAGGAGAAAGCCGTTCTCGCCGAGGACCGTCTCGATTCCACGGGGAAACGCCTCGATAAACTCGCAGGCCTCGGCCATCCTCGCCGCCCACGCGACTTCTTCGCGCGTCGCTCCACGGGGATTTCCGAAGGCGATGTTATCCCGCACGGACCTTCGCAGAAGCGATGCGTCGTGGGGGACGAGCCCTACCGCGCGTCTCAGCTCCCTTACACCGAGCTTTCGAATGTCGCATCCACCGAGGAGGATGCGTCCCCCCCAGGGGTCATGCAGCCTTATCAACAGCTGCGCGAGAGTCGTCTTGCCCGCCCCGCTCGGCCCAACTACCGCAATCATCTGCCCGGGCTCAGCATTAAACTTGACGTCCACAAGGATGGGATTGCCCAGCACATACCCAAATCGCACGCTTTCAACCGAGACGTTGCTCCGGCGCCCCGCAAAACGCACCGGACGCAAAGGCTCTTTCACTTCCGTCTCTGCATCCAGGGTTTGCACGACCCTTTCCATGGAGATAAAGCGCATGGCCGTATCGTTGTAAACATCCCCAACGCCTCTCAACAGAGACAAAAGTTGAAAAAGGTACATCGAAAGAGCGGTCATCTGCCCAAGCGTCAGCGATCCGTCGATCACTCTGAGCCCTATGACATATGAAAGATATCCAGTTACGAGAACGTGCATGAACCGAACGGATTCGCCCTTCAACAATCCGAGACGAAGGTTCTTCACATTCAACCGCACTAACCCCACCATGTCGTTCATGTACCGCAAATGCTCCGCCCGTTCCCGGGCAAAAACCTTGATGAGCTTGACGCTTGCGAGCGCCTCCTGGAGTCTGGCCGATATATTCTGCGATTCCTCCGTCACCGCCTTCCCTATCGCATATTGCCGGCGGGTGAAAAACCACGTATGGAAATAAAACGCCGGGGCCGCCAAGGCGATGAGCAGCGTCAATTGCCAATTCAGCCAGATGCAAATCCCCAGAATAATGGAGAATCGCACGGCAAACACAAGCAAGCCCGGGGCCGTGTCGAGGATGAACCCCACCACCCCGTCAATATCCGGCCCCAATCGGTACATCCGCTCCCCCACGGGGCGGGACTGGGCGAATCCGATGGAAAGGGCGTGCAGCCGCCCATACAGTTCAGAGCGCAATGCGAGCGAAACTCTCGTTCGCAGATAAAACACGACGTTTTTTCTTATGAGTTCGATGGGGATGGAAAAAAGATAGAGCGCGACCCCAACGAGCAAGATCCTGTTAAACAGGTGCAAATCTCTGCCGATAAACGCGAAATCGATCACCGCCCTCGTGAGGTAAGGGCTTATGATCCCCAAAATCATGGAAAAAAAAGTGCAGATATAGAGGACGACCTGCTTATCCCAATACGGCGCCAGGCGTTTCATGAACCGGAGGACCAACGCAAAGGAGCTCCGGATTCTGCTCCAATCCACACCGACCGTCATGCAGGCCTCATTGCAGCGCCAACGCCACTGTGCTCTTCTTATAGACGGGCACTACGGTGGCTTCGCCATTGTAGGAAATCGTCACTGCTGCGGAATTAGTGGACACGGTTTCATCGAGCTTTACGATTTTGCCCTGGGTGTATGCAAAATAGAGGCTGCCCTCAACGCTAACCGTTCCGTTCATCTGGGTGCTTCTAAGAAGCGCGGGATAATCCTGGTGCAGCGACATCGGGCATGTTGCGGCAATGCTGATCCGCGCGCAGTCATAACCGCCATAAGTCACGAATTCTTCAAGAGTGTAATTGTATGTTACATCAATCGTATCGCCATTTGAAAGCGTCTGGTTCTTGTTCACGGACCATGTGCTCCCAGCCGACACGTTTGCTTCGGGAAATTCGAGGACCCCAAGCGCCCGCATAACATCCGGACTCACCGATGTGAAAGCGCTGAATCCGGCCTCCGTCATCAAGTCCTTGAAATCTCCGACGGCAGTCGTGGAAACGGCAGCTCCACGGTTCGTTATGGAAGACGAGAGCTGCTGGCCGCTGAGGGGAAATGGAATCGAAGCGCCATCGACAAAAAGCGATGGAGAATCGAAGGAATAGGTCATACTGATGACCGGAGGCGTAGCTGAAGAATTCACGCTGTTTATGGCCTGTTTGAGCGTGAGGGTGAGCTTCTGAGAGCCCTGAGAACTGGGGCTGTCCACGGTGAGTGAATAGTTGAGCACCGCGCCCGCAGTATAGTTGTAGCGAAGCGCAACACTCTGGGCAAACGCGTCTCTGCTGCAGAAGATCAAAAGAAACGCGGCCGAAAGGAGCACCATCTTCAGACATGCTGGAATCCTGTTCTTCATCATTGCTTCCTTCTCTACTGCATGACCTCAAAGGCAGAGCGCATCCGCATATAGGTGGCCTTATTCTTGGTTTCTTCCTCCACCCATGCATGCCATCTTTTGTTGGCCTCGAGGGTTTTGGTCTTGAACCGTATAACCGGAAACTTGAAATCCGACTGAGTGAGCACGGCGCCGGTCGGCCTATCCATGATAAGAGTTATCAATCGGTTGATGGAGCCGAAGTTATACGCCGAAACGACATCGTTCAGTTGTGCGACGCTGGGGTTCGATACAGGAGCGGAATAGGTGGTGGTCACGCTCGATGGGTCCACCATGCTCGTCAGACGGTTGAGCGCATCATAATTATAGGTGGTGGAGCCCGAGGCCGCATCCGTCATGCCCGTCCGGTTCCCCGCGGCGTCATAGGTGAAAGTGAAGGTCTTACTGAGCAGATTGTCCGTCACGGAACTCAACCGCCGCTCGGCGGTGTATGCAAGTTGCACGTCAATATTAGCAGCCTGAATGCGCGTGAGGTAATCATTTGAATAGGTGAAGTTGATCTCGGACGCATCAGGGTTCACTATCTTGGTCAGGCGATCCACATTATTATAGGTGTAGGTGAAAGATCCAGCCGACGTCGTCATCGTCGCAAACAGGTCCCCCGCGTTATACGTATAGGAAACCGAAGACCCATCCGAATAGTTTATCTTGGTGACCCTATTCTTGTCGTATTCAAAGGTCTTCTCATCCCCTGCCTCTGTCGTCTTGGCCAGCGTGCCCGAAGTATTGTATTGGTAAGTATAGACTCTCGCGGGCGAATAGCGGTTGTCTGTCACCTGGGTTATGCGGTCTTTACCGTCGTACTGCAACGTGAGGTACTTGCCGTTTGGCCAGCTCACCTGGGTGACGTTTCCCACCGCGTCGTACTGGAATGTCGCGGTGTACACGTTGGAGTTCACCGTTTCCGTGATGCTCGTCAGGTATCCAAGCGTCGATCTCGAGAAAACGAGGCTTCTGCTTCCGGGCCCGGTGACCTTGGTAAGCTTGCCCTGCGCGTCGTACTGAAACGTAGTCTGCTGCCCTAGCGCATCGGTTATTTTGGTGAGGTTCCCCTTGCCATCATAGATGTACGTGGCGGCATGGCTTAAGGGGTCCGTTATGCTCAGAACCTGGTTGAATACGCTGTCGTAAGTATATGTTGTGACCGCGGAGAGAGGGCTCTTATATGTTAGGATATTGCCGGCCGAATCGTATGTGAAATATTCATATCCGTCGCTGACCCCATAGAATGAAAGCATCCTCTGATAAGTATCATATGACATGTATGTATACGCATAACCTGCATCGTAAATCTGCACAGGATTCGGCGAAGTTGCGGAATAGTAAATATAATTATAATAGCCTCTTCTGTTCCTGAGCTGCGTGTAATAGCTGGAGGGATAATAGCCGAAGCTCACGTTTCCATCGCCATACGTTTGCCCCGTCGTCCTCCCCGAGCTGTCATACGTATTTTGAATGAGCGTCGTTCCGCCCGCATCTACAATGCTCGTTATACGGTGGCTTCCATCGTAGGCATAGGTCGTAGCATTGCCAAGCGGATCTGTGACCGTGGTAAGATTGTGATTGGAGTCATACCCATATTGAGTGGTCCTGCCATTGAAATCACTCACTGCGGCAACCTTGCCATTGCTGCCGTAGGAAAAAGCCACCTGCCGGCTTGAGGGGTCCATTAGAGCCGCGATTCGCCCTTGTCCATCATAGGTGACGGTAAGGGCGTTGCCGTTGCGATCCGTTATGGATACAAGCTTTCCGGACGCATCGAAGCTCTCGACAAGACCTGTCTTTTCGGTAAAAGTCCACCCCCCGCTGGACTTAACCAGAGTTCCCTCGAAACCCACTGGCAAAGTGTATGTGCCATCGCCGTTGTCAAGACACTGCATCCGGGCTCCGTCGCCGCGCTTCACGATCAAATGCAGCTCGGACCCCTTGGTCACTTCGATGGCTGACATGAATGGCATGAAGCTCCATCCGTAGCCAAAAGGACCATCATAAAAGACGCCCGAATTGTAGTACCGGACAACATAAAGGTTGGCCAGCCCGGGAATCATCACATCCTGTTCGCCATAGGCAAAATTGCCTGAAGTGAGATATACGGGATCGCCGCCGCCTCCCTGCCCAGGACCGCCGGGGCTGCCATCCCCGTTTCCGGTGGAGTTGGGGCCGGTATGCCCCTGGTCCTTCGGCGGAGCGTCGTATGCATTCGCCGTCCCGACAAGACAGCACAGAGAGTAAAATACAAGCGCCAGCCCGCAGATTGACACCTTCCATCCGCTCCTGACGAAGAGCTCAGGAAATCGTCCGCATTTGAAATAAGAAAGCCCCCGCTTCGATCTCATTCCTTTCACTCCCTGCTTGCGATCAATAATAAACAAGCACCGCGGCGTACCGTGATAGCGATCTATTTCCATCCGAATCGACGGCAGTCAAAGAAACACTATAAGCCCCTTCCTTGACGATGCTGCCGGACAGATCCTTCCCATCCCATGCGACCGTATGAGCGCCCGCCGAAAGACCAGTGTAAGCCATGCTCCTCACCACCACGCCCTCCCAGTTGGTCACCTTGACCTCCAGGGTGGAAATAGCCTTCGAGACGTTGAAGGAAACAGTCGTGCTCTTTGAATCCGTAGAATAGGGATTGGGGGCAGGACAGATGAAATTCGGGTCCGCGTCGATATCGGTTATGACAGGCTTGTTGCCCACTATAAGAATGGCGCTGTCGGGCAGGGAGTACACCCAGAGGGTCACCGGGTAGCCGCCCTCCGCCGGTCCAACCACTACGCCCTTGTCATCGACGCCATCCCAGATTTCGGTGTGAGACCCCGCCGCCTGCGGCTCCCGGATGAAAAGCGTTCTCACCGGAGCAATCGAAGAGGCCGGGCGGCTGTAGTCGCGGACCCAGAGATAGAGGCTCACTTCCGCTGGCTTACTGGTGCTGTACCCTATAGATACGAAGCTTTCAGTGAACGGGTTGAAATCACTGGACCACGTCCGGGACGGCGTATCCTCGGTAAAGGTCGCGCCCTGCCGGAAATCGAGCGTCCCGCTCTTATCGCCTGAACTATAGTCAATGGTGAAGTAATACACACCGTCCTTCACCTTGACGCTGCTGTTATTCAACCCGTTCCATACGTCCGTGTACGTACCCGCTGTGCGTGAGGCCGCGTTCACGAGTGTGCGCACAGCGTTGCCGTCCTTATCGAGTATCGTGATTGTGACCACCGCGGCCGCGGTCAATGTGGTCGTTATCGAGCCAGTCTCTCCCGCGCTCGGATTGAACGCTCCGGGACTACTTGCGGAAATCCCCAGGTAAGTCGTTATCGGCACGGTGTCGATAGCCTGCTTGCCGCTGTTGTCCGTAACCCTCAACTTGGCTGTGTACGTCCCGACATTGTCATACGTATGGGACGTCTTTCCGGTCGTCGTGCTGCTGTAGTCGTAGACGCCATCGCCATCGAAATCCCACTCATAGTTGACGATGGAGCCGTCGGAATCAAGTCCCTTCCCTTTGAACGCCACGGTCAGGGGGACGCTGCCGCTCAAGGGAATAGCGGCAGCCACAGCCGTGGGGGATCCGGCGGCATAGACGCTGATTGTCACGGAATCCGTGTCCGTATTTCCATCGTTGTCTGTCACGCGAAGCACGGCATTGTAAGTCCCCTGCGAGCTGTAAGTGCGCATCAGCGAACCGTAAGTGTCATACCTGTAAACCAAACCGCCGCTGCTCCCGACCAGTAAATCGACGTCTCCATCCCCGTCGAGGTCCGCAAGGAAAGGAGAAACCGTATAGCTTTGATTTACTGACTTGTAGTCGGTGCTGACAAGAGTAAAGGATGGCTCGGCGGCATCGCCGTCATTTCGATAATAATACACCTTGCCGTAGTATTCTCCAATCAGCAGATCCAGATCGCCGTCATTGTCCAGGTCGGCGAAAGCAGGCGCGGCATTGTAGCTTATGTCTATATTCGCATCCGAACTGTCCTTGAGGTAACCATCGGACGTCCACACTGGTGAAGTCGCACTTCCGGTGTTTCGATAGATCCTGATCGAACCATAATACTCGCCGATCAGCAAGTCCAGATCGCCATCGCCGTCAATATCGGCAAGGAATGGCGCGCTGTTATAGCCAACATCTATCGTCGCCGCGGAGTCATTCTGAAGTTCTCCCATAGGATTCCAGACCGGCGCGCTGCTGGTTCCCTCATTACGGTAATAGAACACTGTTCCCGCGGAGTCCCCGATGAATAAATCCAGATCCCCGTCCCCGTCGATGTCGGCGAGCCTCGGTATGGCATAATTCACAACGTCGATGACAGCGCCATTCTTATCCAGCACGGCGCCTTCCAAGCTCCACGCCGGCGCAGTCGTGGAGCCGGTGTTCTGCGCATAGATGACGGTCCCATCGTACGACCCAACCATCAAGTCCTGATCGCCGTCTCCGTCGAGGTCGCCCATTCCCGGGGCGGAATACGACGCAACGCTTATCATGGCATACTGAGAATACACCAAACTCCAAACAGGTGCGGCGCTAGTCCCGGTGTTCTTGTAAAAAACGAGATAGCCGTTGGAGTTCCCGACAAAAAGATCGTGATCGCCATCTCCGTCAATGTCCACAAAACAGGGGGCGCAGCTGCTGCCGGCATCGATCGTCACGCTGCCGGAATCCGTTATCTCTCCGACAGCTTCCCACACAGGAGCCGTAGTCGTCCCGATGTTCCGGTAGTAGTATACGGTTCCATAATATCCTCCCAGGAGGAGGTCGAGGTCGCCATCGTCATCATAGTCTACCAAAGTCGGCGCGCCGTAGTAGCGACCGTATCCTATCGAGTTGCTGGCGGAGTCGGTGAGTTCCCCCACGGAGTCCCAACTCGGAGAAGATGAACTGCCGATGTTCTGGTACTCCGTGACCGTTCCGTAGTAATTCCCTATAAAGAGATCCTGGTCGCCATCTCCATCGATATCGGCAAAAGCTATAGTCCCGTAGTACGAGGCGCTAACGTTGTATCCATCGGAATCCTTGACGATCCCGACCGAAGTCCAGATCGGCGCGCTTGCCGATCCGGTGTTCCTATAGAAGTAAATGCCGCCGCTCAAGGAGACAAAAAGATCGAGGTCCCCGTCCCCATCGATATCCACGAACGCCGGGGCGCTATAGCTGCCGGGGTCGATGTCCACGCCACCGGAATCCTTCAAAACGCCCATGGACGTCCAAACCGGGCTATTGCTCGTGCCGTCGTTTCGGAAGAATGTTATAGTCCCATCGGAAGAACCGATAAATGCATCGAGGTCGGAATCGTTGTCGATATCGACGAATACGGGTCGGCTATAGTAATTCACATTTAGAGAAGTCCCCACCGTAGCCGAAGTTCCCACCGTTTCGGAAAATTCATAGCTCCCATTGCCGTCCGCATCCCACTCGTACTTGACTATGCTTCCGTTATCCGTGCCGGCCCCCACCAGGGACACCGTAAGAGGAGCCCCGCCATTGCTGGGGATGGCGTCCGCAACGGCCGTCGGATTTGAAGAAGCGGAGTTCACCGTAATAACGACGGTCGCGGTGCCTACAAGGCCGTCGTCATCCGTGACTTTCAAGGTGGCGTTGTAAGTTCCTGGATTAGTGTACGTATGCGTGGAATTCATCGAAGCGATCAGGTTCTCGTCATACGTTCCGTCGCCATCGTAATCCCAATCATAATATTCGGGACTGCCATCGAGGTCGCTGCCGTTGGCGAAAAACGTTACCGTAAGCGGCGCTCCGCCCGAAGAGGGGTATGCCCCTGGCAATGCCGTCGGCGGACCGTACACCGATATAAATACGGAGCTTTCATCCGTCAAACCGTCGCTGTCGGTGACGCGCAGCTTGGCAAGGTAGGTGCCCTGGTTCGTATAAGTCTTGCTAGTGGTGATGGGAGTCGTGCTCGTTTGGTCGTAGGTCCCGTCACCATCGATATCCAGCTCGTACTTGACTATCGTCCCGTCCGGGTCGGAGCCCGTAGCGGTGAAGTTCACCGCCAGAGGCTGATTTCCCGTCTGCTTGTCCGCAACAAGAGAAGCGGTCGGCTTGGACCTCACCGTCACCGCAACGGACCCGACGCCCGTCATGCCATCGTTGTCCGTCACACGGACCTTCGCACTAAACGTCCCATAGCTTACATACGTATGCGTCACTGAGCCAGTGGCGGACGAATTGTAGTCATAGGATCCATCGCCGTTGAAATCCCATTCGTAGAGGCTGATGCTGCCGTCGGGATCGGAGGCGGCCGCCGAAAGCGCAATATCGCACGGCGCAACGCCGGACGCAGGGCTTGCGGAAGCTGTCACCGTCGGAGCGACCACAGCCTTGACTTTCGTGGTTGCCGTCTTGGTCTTGCCAGCCGCGTCCGTAACTTTCAACGTCACTGTGTATGCGCCGTAGGTGTTGTATGTATGGCTGAAGGTCTGCCGGATATCGTCGGTAATCCCGTCGCCGTTCACATCCCAGGCATAGGTGTAGGGCGGAGAGCCGGAAGTGACTGTTCCTGCGAAAACCACCGCGAACGGGATTTCACCCTTTGACGGAGTAGCGGTGATCCCAACATTGAGCGGCGCATCCGAATTCCAAGACGAACTCGCCGTCACGCTCACCAGATACGCCAAGCCCGGTTGAACGCTGAAATTATTGATTACGCTGCCCTTGGGATGCCCAATATACCCATTTTTCGTCGGATCCCAACGCCATATGGCGTCGGCGTTGGATATTGCGGAGAGAACATCTTCCGCGGTCCTGAAGAGGGTGTAATTGACCGGAATTGCCACTGCATTGACGTTGCTCCCGGAGCCGGTCGTCAGACTGAACGTTACGCCAATGGGAACGGAGCCCGAAACTGTCCAACTCGAGTTCTGGGATACGGTCACAAAATAAGGACGTCCGGGAAAAACGTTGAAATTGTTCGTAGCGGAGCCCTTGGTATGCTTCACGAAGCTTTGCGTTGAGGCGTTCCAGTAGGATGCCGCCGTGCAGTATGGGATCGCCCCACAGAGCCCCTCCGCCGTACTGACGCCAGTGCCGGTGAACGGCAGTGAGATTCCGTTCATTCCCGTAAGCAACTGAAAAGTCTTTGACTCCGCGGAGGCCAGGAGCGGCAACGACACCAACACGCACGTCGCTACGAGAATAAGCTGAACCTTCCTCATTTTCAAGGTCATATGCCGGACCATATCCCTCTTCTCCTTAAATATGGCAGAGTTCGGTCAAAATCCCCTCCAGAGGAGGATTGTTCAACTCATTGGCACGCAGCGCAATTGGGCTTGTCACAGAAAAGAATAAGCTTCCTCGCATCCAGCCCGGTAATTTTCCCATCGCCATCAAGGTCCCGCGGATCGTCCGCTCCACTCGCCGTCGCATTCCTGGCCGCATTGACGAGACCGAGGTCCGTTTGGTCCACACATCCGTCGCCGTTTACGTCGCCACATCTCGCGCAGTAGGGCCTGTCGCACATCAGGACCAGTTTCCTCGCATCCAGCCCGGTAATTTTCCCATCGCCATCGAGGTCCCGCGGATCGGATGATCCGCTTGCAGTCGCGCCCTTGGCAGTGTTGATTATCGCAACATCCAGCTTGTCTACACAACCGTTGCCATCAAGATCGCCAGTTGCGTTCTGGGGATCGGACACAGACACGACGACGCTATGGGGCGGGCCCCAGTTGCCAACGGAATCGCACCCACGCACATAAGCGGTGTGCGACGCGGATTTCTTCCACGAACCGGTGTAGAGAGTTCCTATCACCTGCTCCGTCGCCTGCCCATAGCCAGTGACCGCATCCATTGCATCGCCAAGTCCCTGACCAGGGTCTGAATCCAGAAACATCTCCGCCTTCTGGATACCATGATTGCCGCAAATGGCGTCGCTGATCGTCGCGGTTATGCTGATATTCGCGACGCCTTCAGGAATGGTCAGAGGCGACGAGCCATTGGCGGCGGCTCCCGAGGCCACGGGACCAACATGGTCCCCTTCGGCAAGAACAAGATTGGAAGTCTTCTGGCTTCCCACGCTGCTCAGTTGTACGTCGAAAGCGCCGCTCTCGTTCGTATCCATGACGATAATCCGCAGTTTCTCCGAATTCGACCAGATGGACGAGAGGCTCCCCAGCTCAAGCCAAAGCCATCCCTCCGCTGAGGCAAGGGAGTTGTCGTACCCGCATCCAATAGAATCCTCAGTGAGCATTTCACCGGGCCGCGCGGGAATATAGGCGTGGATGTTCAACGAACTAGGATCGGGAATGCTCCCATCTTCATAAAACACCTTGCCATACACAATGTGAGGAGCTCCATCCGAAGCCGAAGAAGTATCGACATAAACGCCCAGCAATGAGGCTATGAGGAGAAGCAACAAGCTCACCATCTTTGGAGGGGACAGCGCACCACCTTCCATCGATTTCTCCAATCTGTTGAAAGTCAAGGATTTCTAACAACCTCACCGCTTACGGCAAGCATTGTCGGTCCCATGTGAGGCTTTGACGTCAAACCCGAAGAGCCCTGTTAGCCATGCTAAGTCAATGAACTCGACTAATCGAAAAGCAAATGTCGGCCCCAGAGAAGGCTCTACTACTCCTCCAGGAGGATCGTTATGATTCCACTCACTGCAGGCCCCACCACCGCTCCAACGGTTTTGGTGTAACCCGAAAGAGAATTCGCCTCGGAGTCGCCCAGCGCGTTCACCGCGATGTCCAGGTCTGTATAGCCAAGTGCGACCACGGTGAATCCCAGGGTGGCGAGGATAAAGCTGTCTTCCTGCGAGTTCTCAAGGTTTGCCGCACTGCACATGGAAAGCCCGTACAGGTTCACCACGCCGTTGCTGCTGATGTAAGATGTAATGGAATCCGCCAGGTTGTCAGGATCCAGCTGGTCTCCCAAGTCAGGGTCCCCAAAGATAACACTAGCAATTGACAGCACAGAGGGATCGTAAGTGATATTGAGGTCGAAAACCGATAGGGACAGATCGTCAGCCAAGCCGGATGCTCGGAGTTCAAAGGTGACGACGCCTCCAACAGGCGGGGCCCCCACCGATGAGGGCTCAAGAGCGAGAGTGATGAGAGAGGCTTGAGCCAAAGTGTGGAAACAGACCGCGCACAAGCACAGAAACACGCATCCTGCTATTTTTTTCATACAGTTCTCCATCAGTCTATGGCTTTTGGAAGCCTCCTCAATATGGCTATAGCAATTTTCCAAAGGGGATATATTTAACAATCTAAAATGAAGCATGATATTTTGTAAAGCGATATTTTAAGTTCAAGATGCCCGATGATTGCTCCAAGGCCGGGAATCTGCGTGATTTAATAAAAAAATCAGAATAACTAGGACGCCATTGGGACGCCATTGCATGTGACTGCTGCGGCATGGAGAAAATTGCAGAAAGCCGGAGCGTCTCTTCACCTCATCATGAATATTTCTGCCATTCCATTGTGTTTTCGAGGTATTACCACCTTACATTCGACCTTGACCCATAGGCGAAGCATGGTATACACTTCCGCCAAGTCAAATCCACAGGACGATGAAGGTTGGGGTGCGACTCGCCATCGGTTTGCTGGAACCGCAGTATGGGCCAATATGCCAGTCGTCATGACGCAATCCGCCAGCCACATGGGATGGCGCCGCACAGTCCCGCGCGCTGCAACAGTGCACTGATAAACAGAATAGTCCCACAAAGCCAACCCTTCTGGAGAAGATTTTGGGTGCAGGTTCTCTCGATACTTGGATCAGGCGGTTGAACAGGGAGGATATGCCGATATTCGCCCGCACCGCTCAGATCATCACGGGCATCACCTCCCGCGACAGCAGTTCGTTTTCAGAAATGGCGAGAGGGATTCTCCAGGATGCCTCTTTGACTTCACGCGTTCTCAAACTCAGCAACAGCGTTTACTACAACCCTGGCAGAAGCAGCATAAGCACCATCAGTCGAGCCGTCATGCTTCTTGGCTTCGACACCGTGTATGGCATGTGCCTTTCCTACTCTCTGGTCGAAGAAACGTTGAAGGGAACTCACAGACAGCGCGTTATTGAAGAAATGACAAGGTCGTTCCACGCCGCTGTTCAAGCCAAGGCTTTCGCCATAGCGCGAAAGGACAAATCTCCGGAAGAGGTTTTTATCGCCGCTCTTCTTTACCGCCTCGGATACATAGCCTTCTGGTGCTTCGCCAAGGATGCGGCCGACAAACTGGAGGCTGCAATGAAGGAGCCCGGACTCACGCCGGCCCAAGCCGAGCAAAAAGTGCTGGGCTTTCGCCTCCAACAACTGACGAAGGAGCTTGGCAGGGGATGGAATCTCGGAAGTCTTCTCGACACCGCATTGGATGCTGGAATAAGGGCAACGCCGCGAGTCAGCATGATCCACTTGGGTCATACTCTGGCCAGCACAGTTGAAGAACACGGATGGAGTGATCGAAAAACCGCCAAAGTGATGGCCAGGATTGCGGAATTCCTCAATATGCCCCTTGAGGCGACAGTGAAGATCGTTCACATGGCGGCGAAAGACGCCGTCCGCGTGGCGGCAAACTATGGAGTGCCAAAATCCAGTCGCATCATTCCAATGCCCAGCGACGAACCGGAGCCGGCAGTCGAACTAGAATCAGAAGAAGAACCGATGGAGGAAGAGGGAGCGGGAACGGAAGTAGTATTTGAATTTCCTGAGCCCAACCGGACGATTCAACTCCAAGTCCTGCATGAACTGTCCTCCCTGCTGTTGGAACCCCGGATCGACATAAACTTCCTTTTCTCCGCCCTCATGGAAGGGATCTTTCGGGGCGTGGGCATGGACAGGGTCCTTTTCGCCCTACTGACGCGGGACCGAAGCCAGCTCAGAGGGCGATCCGGCCTCGGATGGACGAAAGAGAGCACGGTGCGCGACTTCAGCGCCCCTACTAAGCCGCTTTCGCCCAATATCTTCAGCTATGCGATGGAAACCCACGAGCCCCTGTGGATCACAGATAATCCTCACCCATCGATAGCCCGCCTTCTGACGCCGGAAGTGAGGAGCCTAAGCGACTCCGCCCCCTTCTTCATCATGTCGCTCTCTCCCAGGGGGCAGTCCATAGGATTCATCTACGCCGACCGTCAGCCGAGCGAAAGAGAACTGGACGAAGAAAGTTTTACTAGCTTCACGTTTTTTGGGCGCCAAGCCAACCTCTGCCTCTCTACTATCTCAAAATAGCTGCAACTATTCGGTCTGCATTCCCTCCCATGGCGCTGGCGCCAGCGCTAAAAACGGGAGTCAGGGCCATCCACGACGCATCCTCGTTCATGTCGGCTTGTTCCGGACAAGCCCAAGATATGGCCACACCCGCTCCAGCATGGCGGCCGCCAAACGCCGCTCCCTCTCCCCATGGAACTTTATATAATGATAGGCTGGTGAAATCTCATACCCCCGATGCAACTTATGCTCCCCGCCAAAACCTGGGTCCATCATTTCAATTCCGATTCGTATAGCATAATCAATGGGATAATAGTAACAGACGGCAAAATGGAGAAACGGCGTTTCCTCGTAGCACCCCCAATACCGTCCATAGAGGCTCCCGCCCTTCAGGTAAAATATGGCCATAGCTATAATACGGCCATTCTGCCTCGCCACCGAAAAAACGGTCCTGGGCTTGTACGTCTCCTCTAGAAGCTTGAAAAACTTCCTATTGAGAAAAGGAGGAATTTCAAGGCCCATGTGTTTGGTCCATGTATTCATGTAAAGTTCAAACATTTCGTCATAGAAGGACGACGGGGCGACGGCTGCCGGAACCATCGATATTTCCACTCCGCTCTCGCGGATTGTTCGCAGTTCGCGGCGGATCTTCGTTCTCCTCCCGGTCTTGAGCTTCAGCAGAAAATCGTCAAAGGTCCTGTAGCCCTCGTTGCGCCAAATGCAATACTGACTCCTAAGCCCCATATATCCTTGCGCCTGAAGGAGCTTATTCATGAACGGAGCCTCGGGGGCTAGGAAATAGAACCGTGAAGTCGAGAGTCCCTGCGTTTCACACAAAAAATCGATATATTCGAGAAGCATCCTGCCGCTCTCGCAGGGGTCCACCTCGGGACGATTCAGGAACTGATATCCGGGCACGGGAGTGAACGGCAGAGTCCCCACCAGCCCTCTCCGATACGGATGTCCGGTGACTTCGCTTAAGAACTCCAGCAGTCCCCCATCGCCAAATTCGACCCAGGCCCTGTCCCGCTCATAAAGAGGAGCGAGGGCGATGGGGCGCCCACTGTCGTATGCTACGAGATGGCAGGGTTTGTACCCCCTATCAGGGGAGGCGGATTCGGACTTTTCTAGAGAATAAAAGTATCCCCATTCCATCATCGGTCCAGCTGGCGCCGCCAGGCCGTCCCACTCGAGTCTGCCTATCCCCTCTACGCTCGGAAAAGTCTTGAATTGGACCGTCATGATTCTGTTGCCTTCTTCGCCTATAAGAATGCCGGCTTCCACGGCGGGAAATCGATTCACTGTGCAAAAAAATAACAATAGTCGATTTCCGTTGCACGTGGGACAAAAAATCGTATGTTATACGCCATGGAATGGATAGGCCATCGAATGGCGCAATGAAACCGCAAAGCGCGATTTATTGCCGGCCCCAGATCGTCCCCGGCATTCGCCATGCGGAAAGCGCTCCATTGACTAACGAAGGCCAGGGAGACGCACAACCATGCATCGCATATTAAGCATAACCCAATTAGCCTAGAAGGAGAATTCCCATGACACCCTCCGAAGTTCTCGCCAAAATCGATGCTAACCAGCAGCGTTACGTGGAAGAACTGCTGGGATTCCTGCGCATCCCCAGCGTGAGCACGGATTCACGCCATGCAGCCGACATACAGAGAGCCGCGGAATGGGTTTACAATCAGTTGAAACGCATAGGCTTCCAGTCAAAGATCGTTTCCACCGAGAGGCATCCCGTGGTCTTCGCCCAGCGCTGTCCGCACCACGACCGCCCTACTCTTCTAATCTACGGCCACTATGACGTCCAGCCGCCAGACCCCTTGGACGAGTGGGTGACGCCTCCCTTTTCGCCAAGCGTTAGAGATGGTTTCGTTTACGCTCGGGGAGCGACGGATGACAAGGGGCAGTTTTTCACCTATATAAAGGCGCTCGAAGCCATAATTGCCGTCGATGGGGAATTGCCCATCAATGTAAAAGTCCTCATCGAGGGCGAGGAAGAGATAGGAAGTCCTAATCTGGAGCAATTTCTTAAGAAACACCAGCAAGAGCTGCGCGCCGACGCCGTCGCAATATCGGATGGGTCCCAATTCGTCCATGGGGTTCCCGCGATCACCTACGGACTGAGAGGCCTTTCCTACTTCCAGATCGACGTTCAGGGGCCACGGTTTGACCTCCATTCGGGAAGCTTTGGCGGACTGATCGCCAATCCCGTTCAGACGCTCGCGGAAATGCTCGCAAGGCTTAAGGCTCCGAATGGGACCGTTGCCATCCCCGGATTCTACGACGAGGTTCTCGACCTAGAAGACTGGGAGCGCAAAGAGATGGCCGCCCTCCCCCTCAACGAAGAACGCATGAAGGAGTACCTGGGCGTGGAATATTTGCAAGGCGAGGAAGGCTACACGCCGATGGAGCGGAAGTCTGCGCGTCCTACACTGGACGTCAATGGAATATGGGGAGGGTTCTCCGGCGAGGGAGCAAAGACCATCATTCCGGCCAAGGCCGGGGCTAAAGTGAGTATGCGTCTCACCCCAAACCAGAGCCCAGCAAAGATCAATCGGCTTTTCAAGGATTATATCGCCTCGATGACCCCTCAGGGCGCATCGGTCAAAGTCACAGAGCTGCACGGGGCGGAGCCGGTCCTCGTGTCACGAGATAAAGCCAGCGTGAGGGCCGCCGCCCGCGCCATAGAGATCGGTTTTGGCAGACCTCCCGTCTTTATACGTGAAGGAGGCTCCATCCCTATCATAAATATCCTCAAGGAACTCCTTGGCCTCGACAGCATTTTAATGATGGGCTGGGGCAGTCCCGACGACGGAGCCCATTCGCCCAACGAGCGTCTCCACCTAGGGGACTTCCACCGGGGAATCCGTTCCGCCGCGACGCTCCTTTATGAATTGACCGAGAAATAAGATGAATGACGCTGATTCAGGTCAATTGGATATCAAGAGCCATGACAATCAACCTGTTGTGGCAGGCGTCTGTCGGGAAACATGAGCTAAATCCCTAGCTGCTTGCGTGGGTGCGCAGGATATCGCTGACAGCAGCATTCTTTGCGCATCCTCATTCCCGGACAACCCTTCGGAATAACTGGTGGACCAAATCCCATTGAACTGAACCAGCGCCACGGATTCAAATTAAGAAATAAAAATCCCTTGACAGAAAGGGGCTACTTCGTGTAAATACAGCGTTCACGTTCTGGTGATTTTTGGAATGCGCCCGTAGCTCAGATGGATAGAGCGTCGGACTTCGAATCCGCAGGTCGCACGTTCGAGTCGTGCCGGGCGTGCCAGTGGTTGCAATAAAGTTAAAATATGGGCCGTTAGCTCAATAGGTAGAGCAGCTGACTCTTAATCAGGAGGTTCGGGGTTCGATTCCCTGACGGCCCACTAAATAAATCAAGGGGTTACGGTTTATTCACCGTAACCCCTTTTTCGTTTTGTTAAGCTATTGCTAAATTGAGATCAATGCTGAATTCTGCTTATACCCCTCAGAGGTTCTTTACCAGAAGCTCCGAGGCCGCCATGCAGCTCATCTCCATTCACTTTTCAAGAGACTTGAACGACCTTCGCAAAACTCCGGCAAACCGGCTGGAACTGTTGAAAGGCGACCAGGAAGGTCAATACAGCGTTCGCATCAACGACCAGCGGCGGATTTGCTTCCGATGGGAGGAAGGGTTCGCTTATGACAACGATAGAAGCAGAAGTGACTCCGTTGATATCCTAAAATTCTAAGCAAGTCGCGGCGTTGCGCACCGCTCCATCATGTGTCCAGGCATAAGCCTTGTGCAGGTTTTCCCCTGACAGGTTCTTACGAAGCGCCATCCTTCACTCATTCCTGGTTCTACCAGATTTTGTGGTTGCCAAAAGTCGCTTGGATACTGGCGCTACAGAATATCCGCCTGTGACGATCGACAAAATGCTCCATGCCGAGTTTGGTAGATGCCTCTGCCTGCTATGCGGCCAGGACGCAGGTACTTGGATTTTGAACGGAAGCAAAACCACAAAATCCGTTAGAACCGGCGATGTTCCATGGCCCATAGCTCCTATTGTCCGCGATTGATTAGCGAGCATGTCGGCATCATCTTTTTCCATGGAATCATATTCTGGTCTTCCCCTCCCGGAGCCCCTTAATGGTCAACTGGCAGGCGATGCCGAACTGCGTCCGCGCCATGTGGGTTCGCCACTATTGCTTGTGCGGGAGGTTGCGGCAAGGCATTCGTTTTGCACTAGTGCACCTTAGTAATTCTTCCCGCCCCCCATGCTCTATTGATTTTGCCGGTGGGCGTTTGAGATTGCTCCACGCAATGGACTTTGTGCAAAATTACACAATTAAAATACGCCTATAGTCTTGGCCAAGGATGAAGCATGGCTGCTGGGGTCAGCTTCCGCTCACCTCAACCTGCCTAGCTGTTTTAGCGTCATCCCCTTCATGAAGCCGAGCTCCAGATTGATGCTGGCCGAAAGGGGATTGAAGATCTTGCGGGGCGAATATGAATGCACGGATAAATGGCATTGCGTCAAACAATCGACATTAAGAAGGAGGAAACGGGATGAAAGTCGCGGTAGTCATCGGGATGGTTGCATGTTTGATTCTGGGAGCGGGATGGGCGGGCGCGGCGTCCGTGGATCAGCAGGTCCCATACCAAAAGAGGGTGACAAGCTCGCCGGGAAGCGGCGCCGTCTCCTGCACGTTCAGCCTCTACGACGCGGCATCTGGAGGCAACCTGGTCTGGACGGAGACCAAGACCATCTCCATGACCGATTCCACCCGGCTCATCGCCACCAACCTCGGCGACACGGTCGCGTTCGCCTCCTACGGCTCGGGGGTCGATTTTTCTCAGCAGCTTTGGGTGCAGGTCGATGTGGGCGGGAGCGCCGTCGGGTCAAGGGATAAGCTGCCAGTGGTCCCCTACGCCCTCTGGTCGCAGATCGACGCCGCGACGGTGCAGAGCAGGGTGAGCGGCGCGTGCGGCTCAGGATCGGCCA
>CALFXO010000077.1 GCA_937958025.1 uncultured Syntrophobacteraceae bacterium | reverse complement strand
GGCGCGAGCCTCCCGAACATCAGAAAAGGCGCGTGGCCGCGTCGCCACAATGCAAGGAAGGCGTCACGAAAATGGAGATTATCGCTCATCTGGGCTCGATTCTGGGACTTTCCCTCATATCGGGGATCAATCTGTACGCCACGGTGGCAGTGATTGGCCTTTGCACCAAATTCGGGCTTGTCCACGGGCTCCCCGCCGACTTTTCCCTGCTCTCGAACGATGCGGTCATTTTTGTCGCTCTCTTCCTTTATGCAATAGAATTTCTGATGGACAAGATCCCGGGGCTCGACACGCTTTGGGATGCGCTGCACACGTTGATCCGCCCCTTCGGTGGAGCGATGCTGGCAATACTGCAGGTGGGCGAGGCAAGTCCGGCGATGGAGGTCATTGTTTTCATGCTGGGAGCCGGCATGGCTTCCATGGCGCACGTTACGAAGGCCGGAACGCGACTGATCGTAAACGCCAGCCCGGAGCCTTTCTCCAACGTCCTCATCAGCCTTGTCGAAGACGTGGGAACGGTTAGCTTCACCATGCTCACCCTGGTCTATCCCAAGGCGGGCTTTTTCCTGACGGTCCTGTTCCTCACCGCCATCATCGTCATTCTTCCGCTTGTGTACCGCACGGTGCGGATGATGATCGGGGCGCTCGTATTCAATCTGAAATGCATGTTCCAGAAGGAGACGGCGTGGACCTGCTCCCACATCCTGCCACTCCATTACGACACCTTTCTGGAAGAGAAAAAGCCCGCCGACGAGAAGATCGTCTGGACCGGAGCGGCCTACGCCATCAAGATTCCGGGAATCCCCCGCTTCGTTCCTCTCCAGGTGGTCATCACCCCGACAACGCTTTATCTTCTTTACAGGCGCTGGTTCCGCATCCAGATGAAGCACATGCCAATATCGGATATCAAGCAGCACAAGCGGTACCCCGGAGCATTGCTGACGAAATGGCTCATCAGGACAACCAGTGGAAACTGGCTGGCGTACATGTATCAGCCGCTGGCCAAAATCCTTCCCCAAGATTGGACCGTCAGGGACGACTGCATTGAGAACCCCTTCTGAACCGAATATGGCTCCAGGAGAGAGCAACCTTCCCGAGCGCGGAAGCTTCCCGTGGGAAGGGATCAAGGCGCCAGGACTGACGACGCCATATTCCGAGTTGATGAATGCAGCCGCGCAACTCTCCAAGGAAATAACGGCCTACTCCTACAGGAAGAGGAAGGCCATCGCCTGGATCGTCATCATGGGCGGCACCGGCACGGGAAAATCCACGATATTCAACATTCTGTGCGGCAGGAGGCTCAGCGGATCAGGGGTGGAGCGCCCCAAGACCTGCGGCCCCATCGTGTACGCGCACCGCAATGCCCGCGTTGGCGGCGGATTGCCCTTCCCCGAAGTCCGGACGCGATGCATCGCCGAGGACGACGAATCGCCGTTTTCCCCGCATTCCGGAACGCCCGGCGAACTTCTAGTGATTGAACACGGCCGGGAGGAGATCGCGCATCTGGCTTTCGTCGACACGCCGGATCTCGACAGCCTGGAGCCCCTGAACCGTGAAATGGCGGAGGACGTTCTCCTCCTTTCCGACGCCGTCGTCTTCGTGATGAGTCAGGAAAAGTACGCCGACGAGGCGCCTTTCCGGTTTCTGCGCGGCATCCACGAAGAGGAAAAACCGTATCATATTTTGCTCAACAAGGCCGATCTCGATTTCACCCGCAACGAGGCGTTGGAGGCGTTCCGGGCGCAAGGACTCCACATGGGGGAAGATCTGCTTTGGCTTCTCCCGTACACATCGGGAGACCCCCAGCGGCTGCTCTCGGAGTACCCACAGTTCCGTGAATTCCGGCGCAGGCTCTTCCAGACCGTTTCAAAGGATAATTTGCCGCGTTTTTTGCGGGAAGGGCGAAGGGCCGCAACCCGGACGATCGACCGGCGTATTGCATATCTGGCTGATGTTGTAAGAAATGAAAGGACGGCGTCCCTGGAATGGCTGGAGCAATTGGAATCGCTCGCCGCCGACACGGGGCGGAAGCTGCTCGCGGAGCAGCGCGGGCATTTCACGGTGCAAAGCCGGGAGTGCCTTCAGCAGGAAATCCGGCTGCTCTTCGCCCGCTACGACGTGCTGGCGCGCCCTCGTCGCGCTATCGCGGAAATTGTAACCGCTCCGCTCCGCATGATGGGGATTATCCACGGCAAGCCAGCGATCCAGAGGCAGGTCGCGCTCACGAAACTCCGCCGCAGAATCGATCTCGCCCCCCTGCGGGGAGCGATCATGGGTTTCAACCGTCTTGTCATCGAGAGGCTTTCACCAGCAACCGGCGCCTCCCCGCTCAAGGAGGCGCTTCGCCGCCCGGGCCTCGCTTTGACCGACGAGGAGATCGAGCAGCGGGCGTGGGACGAGCAGGAGCGGCTGGTCTCCTGGCTCGACGACCAGTTCGATCAACTCGCGAAGGGCATCCCCAGGTCGAAGGAGTTCGGCATTTATTCCACTTCCGTTTTGTGGGGCATTCTAATACTATCCCTGGAAGCGGCAATCGGCGGAGGGCTGAGTCTGATAGAGGTCGTGCTGGATTCAGCCATCGCTCCCTTCGTGACCAAAGGGGCGATGGAGCTTTTCGCCCGGGCCGAAATCCAGCGGGTCGCCCGGGAACTGGCCCTGCGCTACGAAAAGGGGCTGCTTGCAATAATCGACCTCCAGCGCAACCGCTATGCGGAGGTCGCAACGTCGCTCACTCCTTCGCCGGAAACGATCGGCGCGTTGGAAGCCATGCGGGAGTCCCTCCGGGCGGAAGGAGAAACGGGAGGAATGCGGAAATGACGGACCCGGTCCAGGGATTGCGGAGCGACTTGACGCGGCTGAGGACGATCCTCAGCCGGGGGGGCCTGCTATCCTTTTCGGAAGAGGAGACAAGTCAGCTTCTCGACGACTCCCAAAAGGCGCTCCAAAAGCTCGACGCTCTCTCCAACGGCAGCCTGACGGTCGGGATCATCGGAGGGACCGGAGTCGGGAAATCCACCCTCATGAACGCGCTGGCGGGTGCGGAAGTCTCCTCCACCAGCCACAGCAGGCCTCATACGGACCATATCTTCCTGTATCACCACTCGGCGGTGGAGATCCCCGCGACGCTAACGGCGGCGGGCGTCCCGACGCAGGCCTTCGCCCATGAATTAGATTCGGTCCGTCAGGTGATCCTCTGCGACCTCCCCGATATCGACAGCCTTATCGGGGAACACCACGCCCATGCACTCCGGTTCATGGAGCACCTGGATGTAATGGTGTGGGTGACGTCGCTTGAAAAGTATGCGGACGCGAAATTTTACGAGTTTCTCCGCATGGCCTCCAAGGCCAAGCACAATTTTTATTTTGTTTTCAATAAACTGGACAGGCTTTTCGACGGTCGGTCCCCGGATGAAGCCTACGAGAACCTCGCAAGGGCTACGGCCCGCTTTCAGAAGCATTTAGAGGACGCCGGGATTCTTCAGCCGGTCGTTTACGTTGTTTCGGCGCTTCAGGCGGCGCAGGGAGGCCCGGCTCCCGCATGGAGCCAGTTCGCCGCGTTCCGGCGCCAGATATTCCAGCAAAGAGACATCAAGGAAATCACGGCGATCAAGGCGGCCAACCTCGACGTGGAAGCGCGGCGGCTCGCGGCTTCCCTGGAAAAAGAAAGTCTCTGTCTGGAGACCATGCGCCACGGTCTGCGGGAAGCCAGGGCGGACATGGAGAACGAGCGGAAAAGATGGACGGAGGCTGGCGCGGCGGGCATAGACGCTTGGGTGGAGGGAAATCTGCGGGAGCATATCCGGGCCGGAATCGCTGACGCAACGCCGCTCGTCGGAGCGGGGCGCGGCCTGGCCCTGATTTCCAGGGAATGGGGAAAGTGGTCGCGCGAGAAGCGGGGCTCGACGGGAGAAGCAGCGTCCCTGCTTCCCCCCGAGAAGGCGGCGGCGGCGCTCAAGCGCAACCTCGAGCGGCTCGAAGACCGCATTGTCATGCACTTCATGCGGATGGGGCTTCAGACGTCCAACACCGATCCCATGCACCTCATTTTGGACGCTGGCGAAGAGTGGGAGGAGCTGACCGGAAGGTGGCGCAGCCGCCTGGAAACGCGCCTTGCCGCGGAGGCCAGGCATTCCTCCTTTGTTTTCATTGGAATACAGTATGTTCTGTACGCCGCGCTTTTTTTTGCGTTCGTCATAGCGCTCGCCGGAGAGCCCGCCTGGAGCGGGTTCATGGAAAATCCCGGACGATCCACCGCCCTGTACGTTGCGCTGGCAGCGCTTTACACGCTTTTCAGCCCAACGGGGCTGGCTGCTCTTTGCACCTATGGAGCACTCAATGTCCTGCTGGGATTCCACTTCTTCCGAAGATTCGGGAAATCGCTGGACCGGCGCGCCTTGACCGCCGCCGAAGCTATCAGGACCGAACTGAAAGGCGTCTGGCGCGAGGAGCCGGACCGGGTCGCCGCCCGCATGGAGGAATGCGACAAACGGCTGGCGGACCGGATAGCGGACCTATCCTCCCTGAACCAACCCACAAAGGACGAATAGCCCATGCTTCCCATGCCCTTCAAGATCCTTCTGCTGGCCATCGCATTCGCCATCCCCATAAGCCCTTCGCTGTGGTCGATAATGGACATTCCCAAGAGAAAGTTTCCCTCGCCGAAGCAGAAATACCTCTGGCTCGCGATCGTAGCCTCCCTGCCGTGCATCGGGGGAGTCATCTACATTCTGTTCGAGCGGCGCAAGACCGAACCGGCGGCGTAGGGGGCCGCCCCTTCCATCTTGAGTGGCCGTATTATAGCGGGTGACACGGACAACCCGGTTGCGAGTTGTCCGTGCGCGAAGCGCAAGAGGATAAAACTCCCTTGGCCGCCATCGGCCCGATTCCATCCAAGAGCTGGCCTCCTCGACAAGTGTGGTATAAGCATGAAGCGCTTCTCCGCCTTTCCCGCGCATTACATTTCTGCGCGCGGCGCCCGCGCCAGTAATTAGCCGTGGGATTTCCGCCGCAAGTATGCTAATCTCCTAGCTTTGAAGCGCCTAGACTTGCCTGCGCCGTGGCGAGATGAACGAAGGCCGCTCCCGGCCTTCGCGGCAAAAACGGCGAATCCAAAATTATTCAGGAGGGTTATTCGACTCATGCTCAACTTTGTGCGAAAGCATGCATCGTCATGGATCATCAAGATTCTTCTCGGGATCATCGTGCTCGTTTTTGTGGCATGGGGGGGATACTCCTACAAGTCGCTAAGGGCCGACCGTCTCGCCCGCGTGGGGGACCAGTACGTCACCCAGGACGAATACCGCAAGGCCTACAACTTCATGGTGGAATCATACCGGAGGCAATTCGGGAAGGCGTTCTCCGAGGAGCTGCTGCAGCAGCTGAACCTCAAGGAGCAGGCGCTCAACATGCTCGTTGAGCGGATCGTCATCAGCCAGGCGGCGAAAGAGCTGGGGCTTGAGGCGAGCACAGACGAAGTCCAGCGGAAGATCATGAAATATCCGGCTTTCCAGCGCGACGGGAAGTTTAACCAGGAAGCCTACACGCTCGCCCTCCGACAGGCGCGTATGACGCCCACCGAATTTGAATCGCAGACAATGGACGACCTCACCATCCAGAACGTGCAGGAATTCATACGGCGCAGGGCGAACGTCACGGATGACGAAGCGCTGGGATATGCGTATTTCAACAATGCGCTTTTCAAGATTGGGTATGTGACGTTCGACGGAAAGGACTTCGAGGATCAGGCGACGATGGACGACAAGGCCATCGCAGCCTTTTACGAGGAGCGCAAGGAGCTTTACCGGGCCCCGGAAAAGCGGCGCTTCTCGGTGACCGTGTTTAAACCGGAGAGCTACACGGATGGGGTTGTGGCGACCGAGAAGGAAATTTCCGACTACTACGAAGACCACCAGGACAAATTCCACAAGGACGCGCAGGTCAAGGCGAGCCATATTCTTTTCCGGGTGGAGCAAGACGCCCCGGAAGCGGATGCGGCGAAGGTGAAAGCCGAAGCAGAGAAGGTCCTTGAGGAAGCGCGAAAGCCCGACGCGGATTTCGCGGAGCTTGCCCGGAAATACTCCCAGGACCCCACGGCGGCCCAGAACGCGGGTGAACTCGGCTACTTCACGCGCGCGCAGATGACCCCGGCCTTTGCGGCGGCGGCGTTCACCATGCAGCCCGGACAGATTAGCGACCTGGTGCGCACTCCGTTCGGCTTCCACATCATCAAGCTAGAGGACGCGAAGCCAGCCGAAACCCAACCCCTCGAGGCGGTGAGGAACGACATCGTGGAAGCCGTGAAGCGCGAGAAGGCCCGGCAGATTGCTTACGACCGGGCGCGGGATTTCGCCGATGAAGCGTTCGCGGACCGCGACCTGAAGAAATCCGCCCAGGACAAGAAACTTGCGGTTGTTGGAACCGACGTCTGGGTTGCTCCGAAGGACCCCATCCCTGGCATAGGCCCCTCTCCCGATGCGTCCGAAGCCCTCTTCGGCCTGCCGGAAAAGGGCGTGAGCAACGTCATTGAAACGCCTCAGGGATTCCTGGTGGCCCAGGTGGAGGAAATCCGGGAAGCTTACATCCCCCCGCTGGAAGAAGTGAAGGACCGGGTCCAGAGGGACTTCAGGGTGGAAGAGGGGCGCAAGCTGGCGCGGGAGAAAGCTGTTGCTTTCATTGAAGCCGCAAAGAAGGCGAATGGCATCCTGACCGTCGCCCAGGAGCAGGGGCTTCCGGTGAAAACCACGGACTGGATCTCCCGGAAGTCGCCCGACAAGGACCTCCATCTGCGGGAGGATGCGCTGGAGCAGATATTCGAGTTGCAGGAGTCCAGCCCGCTCGCCGATGCGCCCTTTGAAATGGGAAAGCAATATGCCGTCATCCAGTTGATGGAAAAGAAGGAGCCGGACCCGAACGCCGTCGCGACGGACATAGCCGCGCTCCGCATCCGGCTGTTGCAACAGAAGCAGGATGAAATATGGGAAGCATGGATCGCGGAGCAGCAGAAGAAAACGGATATTGAAAGACTCCAGAAACTATAGCGCCTGACAGCCCACTAGTCCCTGAGCGCGCTCCACGCCTCCTCGACCTGGCGGCGAACAGCTTCCAGGTCGAGGCTATTGTCTATAACGCAGTTCGCTGCTCCACGCTTGGCGTCTATCGGAAGCTGCATCGCAAGGGCCCCCTCCGCCTGGACCCGCGAAACGGAGTCCCGCGCCATCACCCGCTCCACCTGCGCCTCGGGCGGCGCGTAGACGAGAATCACGACGTCGAACCTGTCCGCGGCGCCCACCTCAAAAAGCAGCGGAATATCGAAAATGACCGTCCTCCGAGGGTCCTCCTCCACGGCCTTTTCCCACGCGCGGTCCATCGCGCCGATAATGGCGGGATGCAATATCGCATTCACCTGATTTCGGCATTGCTCGTCCCCGATGATGAGGTCCCGCACCTTGCGCCGGTTCAGCTCTCCGTCCGGATCGAAGCAGGCGGGGCCGAGCAACTCCTTGAGCCGGACCCAGCACGGCGCGCCCGGCCGGACCGCTTCGCGCGCGATCTTATCGGCGTCCAAGATCAGAGCCCCTTTTTCGGCGAACATCGCCGCCACGGTGCTCTTACCCGTAGCTATTCCTCCGGTCAGCGCAATTTTTCGCGGCATGGCGCATCCTCCTTCCTCATGGGATCTCATTCAGTCTACAAAAAAGGGGACGCTCCGCGTCCCCTTCGCACTCACTCGCTCTCCCGCCACGGAATGGCCGCGGCGGGAGCGTCTCATCGCTCAACGGCCACAGGAAGAGCATCCGCCGTCGTTGTCGTCGCGGCCCTTGGCGGGGCCGGAATCGTCCTTGCCGTATTTCTGGACGATCTCCGCGATTTCCTTCAACCTGTCGTCCACCTTCCGGAAAAGCGTCCCCTCGGGGTAGGTCCCATCGGGCTGACACGCTCCCGCTTCCATGCCCGTGAGGATTTCGATCCCCTCCTCTATGGTGGAAACGGCCCAAATATGGAACTTGCCCTCCGTCACCGCATCGACGACTTCCTCCTTTAGGGCCAGGTTGACCACATTCTTTGAAGGGATCATCACGCCTTGGCGGCCGTTCAGCCCCTTGGCCTTGCAGATGTCGTAGAAGCCTTCGATCTTCTGCGTGGCCCCGCCGATCGGCTGCACCTCGCCCTTCTGGCTGACGGAGCCCGTCACGGCGATGCCCTGATAAATGGGGACGTCGGCGAGCGCGCTCAGGAGCGCGTAAAGCTCCGTGCTGGAAGCGCTGTCCCCATCGACCATGCCATAGCTCTGCTCGAAGGTTATGGTCGCGGTCAGGGATATCGGCTTATTTTGCGCGAAACGCTCCCGGAGGAAGCTGCTGAGTATCATGACGCCCTTGGTGTGGAGGCTGCCGCTCAGCTTGGACTCCCGGTCGATCGAGATGGCGCCCTCGCGGCCCACGGAAACGACCACCGTGATGCGGTTCGGCTTCCCGAACATGTGATCGCCCGTCATAAGGACAGCTAGGCCGTTCACCTGCCCGACCCTGTCCGAGTCCGTCTCGATCCAGAAAATGTCGCGCGTGACCAACTCCTTTACGCGTTCTTCGATGAGATTGGAGCGGTAGATCCGTTTCTCTATGGCCTTCGCGAAATGCTTCCTTCCTATGAGGTCCGCGCCGTCCTGCCCGGCGAAGTAATTCGCCTCGCGCATCAGGTCGGTGATGTCCTCCAACTCGAGGCTGAGCTTCTCCCGGTCCTCCGTGACTTCCATGCTGTATTCCATGAGGCGGGCGAAGCCGGAGCGATCCATGTGCCGCAGGTTGTTCTCCTTGCAGAAGCGGGCGGCGAGCCGCGCGGATTGCAGCAGGTTCTCGTCCCCGCAGTCCATCTGGTCGCTCAGGTGCGCCTTCACCTTGAAAAAACGCTGAAAGCGGTCGTCGTAGGTGTAGAGCAGCTGGTAGATGTAGGGGTCCCCCGTCAGGACGATCTTGGCTTCGAGCGGAATGGGCTCGGGACGGATGGTGCGGGTGCTGAAGAGCCCGTAGAGCTCTCCCAGGTCTTCTATTTTGATTTCCTTGTCCTGGAGCGCCCGTTTGATCGCCTCGTAGGAAAGATACCACTTGAGGAGGTCCATGGCCTTCATGACAAGATATCCGCCATTGGCCTTGTGCAGCGCGCCTGGCTTTATCATGGTGAAATCGGTGAAAAGAGCGCCGAACCACGCCTGCCGCTCGATAGTCCCGAAGAGATTGGGATAGGCCGGATTGGATTCGATCACGACCGGAGCGCCCTTTGTCTCCGAATTGTCGATGAGCACGTTCACATCGTACTTCCGGAAAATCGACTCCTTCGGCTGCATGGGAAAGGGACCCGCCTGCTGTTGCGCTTCGGGCTTTTTCTTGAATTCGTCGATATTTTCGAGAATATCGTCCTGCACCATCTTCAGGTATTCGACGATATGGTCCTCGCCGGCGTACTTTTCGAGATGCAGCTCCATTAGCTGCCCGACCACGAAGAGGGCTATCTCCGAATCGAGCTTGCTGTGCTTGTCTTTGTACTCGGTTTCGGCCTCCCGGATGCGCTTGATCGATTCCTTCATCCGTTCGTGGAGTTCGTCGCTCTTGCCGCGCAGCTCCTTCCTTTCCTCCTCGCTCAGGTGACGCAGGTCCTCCTGGCTAATAGGCTCGCCCTCCTTCGACGCGGGGATGATAACCATCCCCACCTGGGAGAACTGCAAAATAAAGCCTTCGTCCTTGGCCACCTGGGACAGCTCATCGATGATGCCCCGGCGCTTTTGCTCGAAGTCCTGCTGGATCTCGCTCTCCTTCGCGCGGTAGTCGTCGCTGTCGAACACCTCCGGGATTTTCTCCTGCAGGGTGTCTACAAGCTCCCGGACGTCCTTCTTGAACTCCTTGCCCTTGCCCGCGGTCATCCTCAGGCTCTTCGGCTTGTCCGGCTCCTTGAAGTTGTAGACGTAGCACCAGTCCGGAGGCGTCGGCTCTCCCCTCGCCTGCTCTTCCAGGAACAGCTTGGCGATAAACGTCTCTCCAGACTTTGGAGAGCCCGCGACGAAAATATTGTAGCCGCTTTCCTTCATCCCCATGCCGAACTTAATGGCGTCGATAGCCCGATCCTGACCGACGACGCCGTCTTCCAGCGGCTCCAGGGCGGAAGTATCGTCAAAGAAAAGCTTGTCGGGATCTATATGGGGACGCAGCTGGTCCGCGGGCAATTCAGGGAATGACTTGGGCATCTCTTGGCTCCCTCCGTGAGGAGTATGGTTTTTCCATCACGTCGATTATATTCACGTTTGTATTTACGATCTCCACATCAGATTTCTATAAACTCATCCGGGAAAATGCAAGCTTATTCCTCCTGGGAGCCGACAATCCGTTTGTAATGCATCATCCGCCAATGTCCAGCCGCACCCGCTTTCCACGGCTGGAAGCCGCCGCCTGCACCACGGTGCGCATGGCGTTGATCGTCGTCCCGTTTTTCCCGATCACTTTTCCGAGATCGTCCTGGGCGACCGTAAGCTGCATCGTCACGTTGCCGTCTTCTTCCTCTATGGACAAAGTCACCTGCTCGGGATAATCCACCAGCGAATGCACCAGATACTCAATCAGCTCTTTCATGACGCGGACCTCATATGGACTCCGAATTGAATTTGAACCTGCTTCACTCGATCATTTTTTCACAAACAGAGCGAACCTTCTGCTCGGGAGTGGCGGCTTTGTCCCGACGGTCGTCCACACGAATTTGCGTGACCACGCGCGGCGCCCCGCAAGTAAAAGGACTCTCGTGCATCCGCCGCAGCACGCCCCAGATCTCGTCCAACTCCCCCGAGATTACGGTCCCCATGGGCGTCAGCTCATATGGCAGGCCGCTCTCCCGGACAACCTTCAACGCCTCCGCCACGTAGGAGCTAAGGCTCGATCCCTCGACGCCAATAGGGATGATGGTTATTTCAACAATGGCCATGGAACGGCTGCTCCTTTCCGGGGTCCTTCTCCGAAGCGCCCTCTCCCAGGAAAGCGGCAGACGATGCGATGCGCGCAAAGGCCGCGGTGGTTTCGGCGAAATCCTCGTCGGTGTGGGGCTCCAGGGTCAAAATGGGGAATTCCCTATTGGAGCGCAGGCGCCGGAAGAGCAGGTCGAAGTCGATGCTCCCCCGCCCTATCGGCAGATGGTGGTCCCGCGAGCCGTCGTTGTCGTGCAGATGAACTTCCCGGATGAAATCCGCGAGGACGTCCAACCAGACGGGGAGAGGCGTCGAAGAAAAACTGTTCTGATGGCCGACGTCAAGGCAAAATCCGATGCGGGGCGAAGCGATGCGGGCGAACAATTCCCGGTGAAGCTCCGGCCCTTCCTCCCAAACGTTTTCCAGGAGCAGACATGCGCCCATCCGCTCGGCCCTCTCGACCAGGGGCGCCCACACGGCCAGGCTCCGGTCCACCCAGGAGGAGCGTTCAAAGCCGTGATGGCGGAAGTCGTAGCCGGTGTGGCAAACCACCTGAATAGGATGAAAGATCTCCGCGACGTCCATGAATTGCCGGAGCCGGAAGCTCGCGACCTCGCGCACGCGCGGGTCCACGCTTCCGGGGCAAAGGTCCCAGAAAGGGCCGTGCAGCGTCACCCGGCAGTTCCTTTCCCGGAGCATCCCCGCGATGCGCTCGCACTCCGCGCGCCCCGCCGAGTCGAGCTCCAGCGCCCCAAATCCGATTTCAGGGTTGATGCGATAGGACAAAACCGCGTCGAAATACTCCGGCAGCCTGTTCCATGGGATTCCAACCTGAACCCCGCGCAGAGCGCCCGTCTCCCTATCGCTGAACCTGAAGCGTTCCATGCAACGTTTTCCTCTCTCCATGCGCGCAACTAACCTTCCCAGCAAAGCGCCCATAAGATGTACATACTATATCAAAAACTTACGAACTTCCAGGAGATCCTTCCAGACTGCCGCTTTTTGGGCCGGATTTCTTAATAGATACGCCGGATGATAAGTCGCCGCCAGGGGAATTCCTCTCCAGCGGTGGATATTTTTCCGAATCGCGGAAATAGGCTGTGAGGATTCCAGGAGGGTCTGGGCGGCGCACGCTCCAAGGGCGCAAATCACTTGCGGTCGAATCGCCTCCAGCTGCCGCAGCAGAAACGGAGAGCAGACGGCGATTTCATCGGGGCTCGGGGTGCGGTTCTTGGGCGGGCGGCACTTCACCACGTTGCAGATGTAGACGCCCTCTCGCCAGAGTCCAAGCGCATGTATCATTTTTTCCAGCAGCTTGCCAGCCTTGCCGACAAAGGGACGCCCCTGCCGGTCTTCTTCAAATCCGGGGCCTTCGCCCACAAAGACCAGCGACGCTCGAGGGGAGCCCTCGCCAAAAACCAGCAGACCTCGCTCGATATGGAGGCGGCAGCGTGTGCAGTCGCCAAGGTCCTCCCGGATCGCCTCCAGGGCGGCCGCGGGATCGGCGCCCGGCTGCGGCGGAGGCTCCGGCTCGCTCGCCGCTTCGGCTTCGCCGCCCGGCGGAGGCCCCGGAAGAAGCGGAGAAACTTCCTCCTCAAGAACTTCCCGGTCGGGGACGCACTGCAAATCCTCAGCCGGGGGAACGGCGGCTTGCGGAGCGTCCGCCGGGGCATCTCCTCCAAGCGGCCGAATCCAGCCCTCCAGGCCGCCCAAGCGCAGTCCCGTCAGCAGCCGCCGGACATCGTCCAGCGCAACGCGCAATGCATCTTGGCCATCTCTGTCATGATCCACGCGATTCGCCGATTCCTACGCTTCTCGCTTCGTCGCCATCACCTGCTCGACCCTGTTCAGAATCCATTCCGCCACGTCCGTTTTCGGCATACAGGGGACTTCTTCGATCCCCTTGTCCCGGTGGATGATCTTGACTTCATTGGTGTCGCACTGAAAACCCGAACCGGGCCGCGTGAGGTTGTTCGCGACGATGAAATCGAGATTTTTCCGAACGAGCTTCTCCGTGGCGTTTTCTATGAGGTTTTCCGTCTCCGCGGCAAACCCGACAAGGACCTGCCGGGGAGGCTTGGAGCGTCCCAGCATCGCCAGGATATCAGGGTTCTTGACCATGGAGACGATCAATTCGTCAGAATCCTTCTTTATCTTCTGCTCGCAGGACTCGCAGGGCCGGTAGTCGCCAACGGCGGCGGCCATGATGATGACGTCCATGCGGTCGGCAAGGTCCAGGACGGCGTTTTTCATCTCGAGCGCCCCGGTGGTTTTCACCGCCTCCACCCCCCAGGGGATGGGGAGCGAGGTCGGCCCCGTCACGAGATGAACCTCGGCGGACCTCCGCGCGGCGGCGGCGGCCAGGGCGTATCCCATCTTGCCGCTGGAAGGATTGGATATGAAGCGGACCGGGTCGAAGAACTCCTGGGTTGGCCCCGCGCTCACCAGCACCTTCTTGCCCTGTAAAGTGGGAGAAGTCAGGAGCTGTGAGGCTTCGGCCATTATCGCCGGCAGATCGGCCAGGCGCCCCCGCCCCTCCTCCTTGCAGGCCAACACGCCCTCGCAGGGATCGAGGATGCGCCACCCCAGCTCCCTCAGCACGTTCAGGTTGCGCTGGGTGATGGGATGTTCATACATCTTGGTGTTCATTGCGGGACAGACAAGAACCGGGGCCCTGGCCGCGAGAAGTATGGTGGTGAGGTAGTCGTCGGCCATTCCAGCCGCCAGCCTGGCAATAAGATTCGCGGTCGCGGGGGCCAGGATCACGAGGTCCGCGAAGCGCGCCGCCTCGATGTGGCCAATCTGCGATTCGGCTTCCAAATCGAAGATGTCGCTCAGCACGGGCTGCCCCGACAGCACCTGCAAGGTCATGGGCGTGATGAACCGCTGCGCGCCCTGCGTCATGACCACGCGGACCATCGCCTCTTCTTTAACCAAAAGACGCACGAGCTCCGCCGCCTTATATGCGGCGATGCTTCCGCTGACTCCCACCAGAATGGATGCACCCTTCATTTCGAGCCCGCCCCTTCCATTCGCCTGTCCGGTTCGGCCTCAATCCTTGCCAGTCGGCGCTACGTATATTTCAGCGTAAGTGTAAATCGTATTCTCCTGGATATTGATGATGCACATCCGATCGGGCTTCTCGTAGATCATGATGGAGCGCAGGTACTGGAACTCGCCCTTGTGCGTCCAGCCGTCGCGCGCCATGGCCGACTTGAAGAAGCTGAAGAGGGACTGCGCGTCCACTCTTCCTTTCAGCATGAGGATTCCCACCCGTCTCGGGCCGTTCTGGACAATGAACGAGTCTCCAGGCACGACGCTCATCTCGCTTGGAATCGCTATATCCTGAAATTCGGTATAGTACTGCGTTTGACTCGATGCTTGACTCGATG
>CALFXO010000076.1 GCA_937958025.1 uncultured Syntrophobacteraceae bacterium | reverse complement strand
GTGGCTGTTAACCACTAGGTTGGCGGTTCGAGTCCGTCCCGGGGAGCCAAAGAAAATCAAGGGCTTAGGTGAAAAACCTAAGCCCTTTTTTCGTGCCCTGATTTTGCTTCCCAACCCCGAATAGCCCGCTCACCCATGCTTGGAGAGTTTTAGTGCGAAGGAGAAAATTGCCTTTGGAGAGGAAAAGAGGGAAAGCATCCATTTTTCGGCGCAAGAAATGTGGTTCTTAAATTCGGCAACCTTCACCGTTGATGCTCACCCATGTGACGATCTCTAAGCGCGTAGTCTGTTCCATAGCCAATCCATACGACCTTCCCGCAGCGACCCCAACAGGCGCATCAGGAAGCCCGAATGCGTCTTCGACTCTAAGATCTCCGAAATAGAACTCCGCACAAGGCGGCGGTAATAAGGCGTTTCATTGGCTGTGGACAACCGGCGGAGAGTCTGCAACGAGCAGGCGTCTATTGATCAAGCGTCATGGCAGGAAAAGATCATTCCTGCCGGAAGAGGGCGTAAGTGATGAAATCATGTTCGAGCGCGAGAGTAGAGCGACACGTTCCGCTATCCTGCCGCTGCAATCGGAGTGGGTTGACATGAAGCGCCTCGCGGCGTCTCCCATGCCCCGCCTCAGACCCTCATCCGATAGCCGCTCTTTAAGAACAGCTTGTAGCTCCTCCCAGGAAGATGCTCGCGCGGCGCAGCCGAATTCCAGGAGCGTTTCCTCCATTTCCCGAAAATTGAAGAGATGCGGCCCCCATAGCGTGGGAGTCCCGTAAACAATGGGTTCCAGGGGATTATGACCGCCGAAAGGGACCATGCTGCCGCCAATGAAAGCTAGTTGCGCAAGCGCATAGAAGCTGCTCAACTCGCCAAGCGTATCCAGGAGCAGGACGGACTTGCCAGCGGCGGAGGCTCTTGAAGATCGCATAACGTGCGACAGCCTCCTCGCTTCGCACAATGCAGCGATTTCCCCCGCCCTTCCCGCCTGCCGCGGCGCCAGAATCAGGAGCAAATCGGGATAGGAGCGGCGGAGGTGATCGTGCACCCCCAGAAGCATATCCTCTTCGCCTTGGTGCGTGCTTCCGGCAATCCAGACCTTTCGGTTCGGTTCAATGCCGGTTTCCCGCCGGAGTTCGCCAAGGCGAGCTTCAGAAACGCGTGCAGCCAGAACGGCGTCGAATTTCAAGTTTCCGGCGGCGTGCACTCTTCCCTCCCTGGCGCCCAGAGCGAGGAAGCGGCTTGCATCCTCCGTCGACTGGGTGAAAATCGCTTCGTAGCACCTAAAGAGACTACTGAAGATCTTCCGGAAGAATGCCATGCGCCGGAACGATTTCGGCGAAATCCTGGCATTGACCAAGAAAGCGGGAATATTCTTCCTCTTCAGGCCAAAAACCAGGTTCGGCCAAATATCTGTTTCAATCTGGAGAAAGACAGTAGGATTTATTCGATGGATAATTTCGGCGGTTGCCCATGGGAAGTCATGGGGAAGGTATAAGAAAAAGTCCACCAGAGCGCCAAGGCGGTCTCTGGCGATACGCTGCCCTGATTCCGTGGCGGTCGAAAAGACCAGCTCCTCCCCTGGCAAACGGCGTTTGAGGGCGGCAAGAAGAGGCGCGGCGGAAAGCGTCTCGCCAACCGAGAGCGCGTGCACCCAGATTCTTGGGGCGGCCTGAAAAAAGGGGGGAAAGTCCAATCCGAGGCGGCTGCGGTGGTTTTCGCGATACTTGGCGCTCGCTCTCGACGAAACCCGCAACCAGTAATAAAGACGTGCAAGCGGCCAGACGGCGGCCATCCCCGCGCTGTAGCCAACCAGCCACAGCGGAAGTCCGGCGTTTCTCCCGGCTCCAGCCCCTTCACAATTGCACGCCGCCGAAGAATTTCTCATTGCTGGAATTGAAGACCGTGCAGCTTGCGGTATTCTCCGTCCATCGCAAGAAGGGAGGCGTGACTCCCTTCTTCCACGATGCGGCCATTCGACACGACCAATATCCGATCGGCGGCGTGGATTGTCGAAAGCCGATGCGCTATAATAAACGTTGTCCGGCCATGCATCAGGTTCTCGAGGGCTTTTTGCACCTCCAGCTCCGACTCGCTGTCGAGCGACGAAGTGGCCTCGTCCAATATGAGAATCGGGGAGTTCTTGAGAAGGGCGCGTGCGATGCAAATCCGCTGCCGCTGGCCGCCGGAGAGCTTCACGCCCTGCTCTCCTATGGCTGTATCGAAGCCCTCCGGAAGTTGCATGATAAAATCGTACGCATAGGCCGCACGCGCCGCCGCAACGATCTCGTCCAGGCTCCTTTCACGGCTGCCGTAGGCGATGTTGTTTCGCACGGTATCGTTAAAAAGAAAGCTCTGTTGGGTGACGATGGCTATCTGCCCGCGCAGCGAGCGGAAGGTCGCGGCCCTCACATCCACGCCGTCGATGCAGACCGCTCCTCCGGTCACATCGTAGAAGCGGGGAATGAGATTCACGAGCGTTGTCTTGCCGCCCCCGCTACTCCCCACCAAGGCGATGATTTCTCCCGCGGCCACCTTGAAACTCACGTCGTGCAGCACGGTCTTCTCGTCGTAGGCGAAGCGGACGTTCCTGAATTCGATGCCATTGCGTATGGGGGGAAGCTCGCACGCCTCCCGCGCCTCCACGAGAGTGCTCTCCTCGTCGAGAATGGCGTAAACGCGCAGGGTGGACGCAATCCCCTTCTGCATGAGACTATTGACTTTGCTGAGGCTCTTGACCGGCTTGTAGAGTATGAGTATCCCGCCAAGGAACGAAAAGAACG
>CALFXO010000075.1 GCA_937958025.1 uncultured Syntrophobacteraceae bacterium | reverse complement strand
CCTTCGTGGGATTCGCGTCGTTGGCGCGGCGATAAAAGAACCCGGACGGCTTCCCGTTCAACCTGTTAATGTTGGACTCCAACCGAAAAAAGGCCTAATGGACAGTGAAACCCGATTTTAGCAAAGGCGGCGGCATCCTTCCCGCCATCGCACAGGACGCCCGCTCCGGCAAGGTCCTCATGCTGGCGTATATGAACGAGACGGCATGGGACAAGACCGTGGAGACGGGCAAGGCGCATTATTGGAGCCGCTCTCGCCAAAAGCTCTGGCTTAAGGGCGAAACCTCCGGGCATGTGCAGACCGTCGAGGAAATTCTCATCGATTGCGACGCGGACGCCATCCTCATGAAAGTGGTGCAGGCGGGGGGCGCCGCGTGCCATACGGGCTATGAAAGTTGCTTCTATCGCCGTTATAAGGACGGTGATGCGGAAATTGTCGAAAAGTTGGTGTTTAATCCAGAGGAGGTTTATAAGAAGTGAATCGTCTTGTTTTGGGCATCCCCAAGGGGAGCCTGCAGGAAGCGACCATCAAGCTGTTCAGCCGCTCCGGCTGGCGGATTTCTTTATCGGACAGGAATTATTTCCCGGAGATCAACGATTCGGACGTCGCGTGCTCCATCTGCCGCGCTCAGGAAATGTCCCGTTACGTGGAGGATGGCACCTTCGACGTCGGCCTTACGGGGCGTGATTGGATCATGGAAAACGACTCCGACGTGACTGTCGTGGCGGACCTGATTTATTCCAAGGTGAGCCAGCGCCCGGCCCGATGGGTGCTGGCGGTTCCCTACGACTCCCCTGTGAAAGATGAAAAGGACCTTGAAGGGAAGAAAATTTCCACCGAGTTGGTGAATTTCACCCGGCGCTACTTCGGGGCGGCCGGCATCAGCGTGCAGGTGGAGTTTTCGTGGGGCGCCACCGAGGCGAAGGTTATATCGGGGATGTGCGATGCGATAGTGGAAGTTACGGAGACGGGCGCCACCATGCGAGCTAACGGCCTCCGGATCGTAAAAGACCTGATGCACTCGAATACGCAACTCATAGCCAACAAAAAATCGTTGGAAGATCCGTGGAAGAAGGAGAAGATCGACCAGATATCCCTTCTCCTGCAAGGAGCTTTGCGTGCGGAAGAATTGGTCGGCCTCAAGATGAACGTCTCCGAAGAGAACTTCCAGGGAGTGATCGACATCTTGCCCAGTTTGAACGCTCCGACCGTGGCGCATCTTTATCAGTCCACCTGGCTATCGGTGGAGACCGTGATCGATAAGCGGGTTGTCCGAGAGCTTATTCCTCAACTGATAAAGAGGGGTGCGGAAGGCATTATCGAATATTCCCTGAATAAGGTGATCTGATGCATTTGCACATAAGGCTTGCAAGGGTGGCTCTTGGCCTGATTCTTCTTTTCGGCGCGGCGTGCGCGACCTCGCAGAGGCGCCCCGGCGTCGAAGGGCTCTCAGCCGATAAGCTGAAGGAATTGGGCGAGAAATATTTGGTTGCGGGCAATATGGAGCAGGCATTGAAGTATCTGGGGGACGCCGAAAAGAAGACCCCGAACGACCCCCAGATACAGTACGATTTTGGTCTTGCCTATGGCGCTATGCGTCAGCCGGACAAGTCGTTGGCCTATTTCCAGAAGGCCTTGGCGCTGAAGCCGGACTATCCGGAGGCCCATAACGCGATGGGAGCCCTCCACGCGGAGCAGGGGCGGTCCGAAGAGGCTCGGGAGGCTTTTAACCGCGCCCTTGCGGTTCCCACTTATAAGACCCCCTACTTCGCGCATTTCAACCTTGGGAGGTTGTATGAGAAAGAAGGGAATCTGACGCAGGCTATCGCCGAGTACAGGGAAGCGGTGAACTTGAACCCCCAGTATCTATCGGCCTACTACAGGATGGGGACGCTCCTTGAAACCCAGGACCGCTATGATGAAGCCCTGCAGGCTTATCGCGACGCCATATCCGTAAGTCCCGACAATGTGGAGGCTCAGTACGCCTTTGGCCGTTTGAGCTACGACATGGGGGACCTGAGAAGCGCGACCACCGCTTTCAACCGTGTGGTCCGGCTGGCGCCTTATTCCAGTATGGCCGTTTCCGCCAGGGAGCATCTCGACCAGATGCATCCCCCCGTCGATCTGACGCCGCCTAAGGTTGGACGAGGCTCTAAGAACGATGCGTCGAAAACGCAGGCAGCCAAGGAAATAGCGAAGCTACAGGCTGAGATTCAACAGGAGATCAAGGGGCAAGAGGGCGACAGGGGAGCCCAGAAGTTGGCCTTGCCCCAGCCCAGGCCGCAGCCGGATGGCGGGCGGCAAGCCTCCTCCGTCCCCGAAAGCAATCAAGCCTCCAAGACTCTTCGCAACACGGCCCCGACTCGCAATGATTCAGCAACCTCCTCCCCACAACCCGCTCAACCGGCCCCTTCATCCGAGCCTAAGAGCATGGAGTCCGCCCAGGCGAAGGCGGCTGAACCCGTTGATCGCGGTGTTGCACGCTCCGTGGAAAGCGTGACGCAGGCGCCGGTCGCATCCATGGAACCAGGGAATGTCTCCCGGACCGGGAAGGATGCATCCGTGGCGCCGCCTTCCGACGTGAAAAAAATTCAAGACGATGCTGGAAGTCCGGCGCAGGAGTCAATGCTGACAGCCAAGACCGGGCCAGCCATCGGAGAAAAGCCTTCCGGGGAGACGGCGGCTCCTGTCGAATCGCCGGAAGCTGGGGTGCAATCGAAGCTCGTCACGGATCATGCCACGGCGCAAGAGCCGGAGAAAGCTCCTCATGAAGAAAATGTGGAGCAGACAACTCCTAAGAGTGTGGAAACGCAGGGTGGCGGTGGATCGTCCGCAGTGAGCGCGGCGGACGCCGGGGAGACGGCCAAGGCGCCAAGTGGGTCGGAGCAACCTGGGGAGCAGACGCAGTCCCTTGCGCTCGCGGAGCGGGCTTCTTCGCGGGACGCGGCCGCCGGGGCTGGAAAGCCCACGGTCCCTGTTGCGCCCGCGAATGAAGCGCCTCAGAAGTCTGCCGACGTCCCGGTCGCGGGCGAAAGCGGCGCTGAGGCGCCCGTAAAGAATGCGCCGGTATCCAGCGGGGCGGATGCTTCGGCTCCGGCGACGGCGCTCTCTTCCGCTTCCGATGAAGGAATGAGCGCTTCGAGGGAAACGGCCACTCCAGCGGCCAAGGCCCCTGAAGCTGCGGCGGGGGAGGACAAAGCTCCAAGGACGGAAGCGGTGTTGACGGATTCCGAATCTACGGCCGCGCCTTCAACGTCCGCATCCGCTGAACCTGTTGCGACGCAGGCAAGCGCTGAGTCGCCTGAAGTTTCACAGACGCTTGAAACTTCCGAAGCGCCGGAATCCGAGGCGTCGAGCGAGGAATCAACGTCTTCATCGGTGGGAGCCGGAAGCGCGCCTGCAAGCGGAAAAATGCACTACTCAGTGCAGGCCGGAATTTTCCGAAGTGAACAAAATGCGAAAAAAGTGCGTGACCGTCTCGAATCCAGAGGTTACCCTGTGGTTCTTAAGTCCGTTCCGTCCCGGACCTATGGCGTCATGTATAAGGTTCTGATCGATCCGGCGGGCGGCGCGGAAGAGGCCCGGAAGCTCGTGGAGCGCATCCGGACGGAGGAAAAGCTGGAGCCGTTGCTGCTCAAATCCCGGTAGGAAGGCGGGCGCAACGCCTGCAAGAGGAATTATTTCTTGGTTTGTAGACGAGTTGAAGACATCAAGCCTTTCATTGTGATGGATGTCCTCGAGCGGGCGCAGGAATTGGAGCGCGCGGGAGAGCGGGTGATCCATCTGGAAATAGGCGAGCCGGATTTTGAGACGCCCGAGGCGATCAAAAACGCGGCCATGGACGCCCTCCGGCGTGGAGAAACCCGTTACACGCACAGCCTTGGCATGCCCCGGTTGCGGGAGGCCATTTGCGGCTACTACGCCGAGACCTACGGAGTGAATGGGCTGGACCCCGATCAGGTGCTGGTGACGTCGGGCACTTCTCCCGCCTTTCTCGTGGCGCTCGCGGCGCTGGTCGAGAGCGGCGAGGAGGTCATCCTCTCGGACCCGCATTACGCCTGCCATCCTAACTTTGTGAGTTTCCTCGGCGGAAAGGTCCGCACCGTCCCCGTTTACGAGGAGGACGCCTTTCAATACCGACCGGAAGCGATACGCGCCGCTCTTACGCCGAACGTCAGAGCGATCCTCGTCAACTCCCCCGCCAACCCCACCGGCAACCTGTTGAGCAGAGAGCGCATGGAGGAGGTCGCCGATATGGGGCGGTGGGTGCTGAGCGATGAAATTTACCACGGGCTGGTCTACGAGGGGCGGGCGCATTCCATGCTGGAGATTACCGACCGGTGCATTGTCTTTAACGGCTTCTCAAAACTTTTCGCCATGACTGGCTGGCGGCTTGGGTACCTGATTGCGCCCAGGGAATTTGTGCGGCCGATGCAGAAGATGCTGCAAAATTTCTTTATTTCCGCTAACTCCGTCGCGCAGTGCGCGGGCATTGCCGCTCTGACCGATCCGTCAGTCGCCGCTGACGTGCAACGGATGCGGGAAACCTACGACGAACGGCGTCGCTTCATGATGCCCCGTCTCCGTGAGATGGGGTTTGGCATAACCGTTGAGCCGACCGGGGCGTTCTATGTTTTCGCCAATGCACGGCGTTTCAGCGACAATTGCTACGATTTCGCATTTGAGATCCTTGAAAATGCCAAGGTGGGAGTTGCCCCCGGCGTCGATTTTGGAGCGAACGGAGAGGGTTACGTCCGCTTTAGCTATGCTAATTCTCTTGAGAACATTCGGGAGGGGCTCGATCGCATCGAACGGTTCCTGGATGCGCGCAAGCGTGACGGAGGCGCCCCGGCCAAGACTCCGCAGGCGGGGATGGTGTGTGCATGACGTCGTTTCCACCTGTGATCCGGTCAGCGGAATTCGTCAAATCAGCGGTGCAACTCCGTCAATATCCCCCGGATGAATGTCCTGAAGTGGCGTTTGCCGGACGGTCCAACGTCGGGAAATCCTCCCTTATCAACTGCATGGTGGAGCGCCGCAAGCTGGTGCGGACCAGCCGGACTCCCGGGCGGACGCAGACGATTAATTTCTTCAAGATAAATGACGTCTTTCAGTTTGTCGACTTGCCCGGCTACGGATTCGCCATGGTTCCGGAGGCTATTCGCGCCCAGTGGCGCCCGATGGTGGAAACGTACCTGGTGAAACGAAAGTCGCTCAAGGCGGTGGTCCAGATAATAGACCTCAGGCATCCCCCGACGGCGGACGACATACAGCTCTGGAACTGGCTGAAAGCGTCCCCGGTTGCGTCTATCGCGGTCCTGACGAAGGCCGACAAGGTTGCCAGGAGCAAGTGGGGCGTACAGATGCGTCAGGCTTCCATCGTGCTCGGGGTCTCGGTGGAGGAGCTGGTCCTTTTCTCGGCGGAGACCCGCCAAGGGAGGGATGTCCTCTGGGAGCGGCTTGCGCCGCTGCTTAAGCCCGATTCTTTTCTGGAGTCCGGACCTGCCGGGGCGGAGGAGTGAGTTTTCGGAAATGGGCGGCTAGACCCGAGCCGCCTCTTTCCGGGTTTGACCTTAGGGATTATACTGTCCCGTATTTTTTTTCGGATTTTCCATTTGCCGCGTTTTCAATGTGAGAAAAAACTGGGGGGAGAAAATACTCCCTCGAATGACGGCCCGTGCAGAACGGACGCCGGAAAGAAGGAGAACTGAATGATGCGACCGGGTGAATGCACTCTTTATTGCGGCGGCCACAGCGGCGCCGAAGCGGCTTTTGGCGCTCTTGCGGAACAGTGGGGCGTCAATGAAGTCAACTTTTCCTACGAAGGCCGCGAGTCGGAGCGGAGCAGGGGGCTCACGGTTCTCAACGCCGAAGAGCTCAAGAAGGGCGACGTCAGCATGGAAATAGTCTGCATGCGGATGCATCGCGAATATTCCAAGGCGGACAAGATCCGCAAGGTCATGCAGCTTCTTTTCCACATGGTCAACAAAGGCTATCAGGTGTTCGCCGTGGGTTGGATTCAGGAAGATGGCACGGTGAAGGGCGGCACGGGATGGGGCGTTGAACTCGCCAAGCTGTTCAACCGTCCCTTGAGCGTCTTCGATCAGGACCGCAACGCCTGGTTGTCCTGGGAAGAAAATAAGTGGGTGGAGAGCCTCCCCGTGATCGAACACAAAACGTTCGTGGGCACCGGGACGCGGCGCATTTCCGACGTGGGCGGGAAGGCCCTGGAGGAGCTTTTCAAAAGATCCTTCGGCTAGGCTTCGCCTTCTGGAATTCTGCGGCTCCTCTCCGGATGGATGCTCCTTCGCTTGGAGCCTGCCTTCCGGCGGGCGTGGGAATCCATCTTCCGATGATCGGGGAGGTCCACCCGGATGCTTCCGGATTGGAGTGCGGTTATCTCCTTCGCGGGGACGGGGGTCGTCAGCAAGACGCCCCCTGCTTCCCTGTCGATGCGCTGGATGACGCCGAGGCCAAGGCATATGCCTCTCGCGCCGATGGCGCCGCAGAGGATGCCCCGCTCGAACCCCGGGGGCGGGGCGCGCAGGTCGTCCGCGACGCTGGATTCCCAGTCGGCCCTGACGTCTTGCCGGTCCGGGTTCCACTCTTCAGTGGCGGCGGAAAGGTGCTGCATGTCCACTCGGTCGGTTCGCAGCAAAACGTTGCGCGCTGCTCCGAAATATTTCTGAAAAGCCTTTGTCTCGCTTCCCTGCGCGCAACGCTCGTTTTTGGCGCGGCTCTCATGGAAACATTCACCCGAATGTGGACTGCGTCCGCATGCTCTTCCATGATGGCCTCTACATCCGGGTCGTTCCCCATGCCAACGATTACATCGGGCGCGGCGGCCAGAATCTTGAGGCGCTTAAGAGCCCGTCCCGGCCCGTGGATGAATCCGGTGGTGTTTATGACCAGGGTTCGGGGCGCTGGCAGACGAGTTTCGGCATCTTCCACCATGTTTTGAACCCCTTCCGCCATGAGCGTGAACCTGCCCGCGGGACTGACCGCGCCGATGAAGAAAAGCCCCTCGGGGGTCATGCTCCACGGAGGCGCGGAGGGGGCGGGGAGCGCCCAGGTTATCGCGCCGGGAGGACCGGCGTCTTTCTGGCCGATGTCCGCGTCGATGAGCGCCGCGGCGCTTCCGGCGTGGAGCAGTCGGCGGAGGAGGCTCCGGCAGTAGGTGCTTTTCCCGCTGTCGCTCGGCCCGATCACCAGCACTCGGCGTGGTTCCCGCCGTTCGAGCGCCCGGAAGGAATCTTCCCATGATTCCGGGACGTCTATTCTGCTGGAATCGAAAATATCGTGCAAGGGCGCGACCTCACAGGGTGACGGAAAACAGGGCGACGCTGGACGGCCTCCCGGCGTCATGGTTTCGAGCTGTTTCTTCTTCTCATAATTGCGGGCCCGAAGTCCATAAACAAATGCGTTCCAGTCATTTCATGAACCATCGGGGCGGGAATGCCTTTACGGTCGCGAATGCATTGGTGTTTTCCTGTTGCATTGGCATTCCCGGTGTGTTATGCATGATCGGATTGGCTTTGAGCTGATGTAACGACGCACATCCCCGCAAATGCTTTTGGTGCCCGGCGCATGGTGCGAAACGGGTTGCATGGGGGTGGAGGTTAAACCAAAAGGAGGAATCAATGCCTGTAGTCGGTATGAAGCAATTGTTGGAAGCAGGAGTCCATTTCGGCCACCAGACGCGTCGGTGGAATCCCAAGATGAAGCCTTACATCTTTGGCGCCAGAAACGGCATATATATCATCGATCTCCAGCGCACCGTCCGTCTGTTCCATACAGCCTACCAGTTTGTTTTCGACAGCGCCGCCAAGGGCGAGACGATCCTTTTTGTCGGAACGAAGCAACAGGCTCGCGACACCGTTCGCGAGGAGGCTCAAAGAGCCGGGATGCCCTATATCAACTATCGCTGGTTGGGCGGGATGCTGACCAATTTCAAGACCATCAAGATGCGCATTGACAGGCTCAAGGAGCTGGATTCGATGACCGCGGACGGGACCATCAATCGCTTTCCGAAAAAGGAAATCCTGCACTTGCAGCAGGAGCGCGAGAAGTTGGAGCGCAATCTTGGGGGCATCAAGGAAATGCCGCGCCTTCCGGGCGTTATTTTCGTCGTGGACACTCATCGTGAGAAGATTGGCGTCGCCGAGGCGAATCGGCTGGGAATCCCGGTCGTGGCCGTCGTGGACACCAACTGCGACCCCGATGTGATCGACTATATCATTCCGGGCAACGACGACGCGATCAGGGCGATCCGCCTTGTTACGGGAAAAATCGCCGATGCCTGCGTCGAGGGCCGCAATCGCTTCAATGAAGCGAGACAGGCTTCGCATGATAAGGACGTGCAGTCCATGGAAGAAGTGCCGGCGGGCCAGATCCTGAGCGAAGAGTCCGGCGGGCCGGTTGTCGAGATCGTAAGCTCCGAGGCCCAGGGAGAATCCGAAGCTTCCGAGTAGTCTGCGGGTCCGGCAGGGATAGGCAAATAAATGGAGAAGCGGCCTTAGTCGCCGCTTTTCCTTCATTTTATTTTATCTTAAGCATTCAGAAGGAGGTTCCCGTTGGATATCACGGCTGCAATGGTTCGCGAACTGAGGGAGAAGACTAACGTCGGCATGATGGACTGCAAGAAGGCGCTGGAAGAAAATGGCGGCGACATGGAAAAGGCCGTCGACTACCTCCGCCAGAAGGGCCTTGCCAAGGCGATGAAGCGCGCGGGCAGGGAAGCGATGGAAGGCGCCGTGCATGCGTATATTCATCCGGGTTCGCGTCTGGGCGTCCTTGTCGAGGTTAACTGCGAGACGGACTTTGCCGCAAAGAGCGAGGACTTCCAGGAATTCGTCAAGAATATCGCCATGCAGATCGCGGCCGCGAATCCCCTCGGAGTCCAGCGCGAAGACATCCCCGAGGAGCTTGTGCAGCGGGAGCGCGACATTTGCCTGGCCCAGGCGAAGGAGTCGGGAAAGCCTGCGCAGTTTCTCGATAAGATGGTCGAAGGAAAGATGCGCAAGTTTTATGAGGACGCCGCTCTGATGGAGCAGAAGTACGTGAAGGAGCCGGACAAGACGATCCAGGATTACCTGAACGAACTTACCGCCAAGATCGGAGAGAAGATCATGGTCCGTCGTTTCACCAGATTTCAGTTGGGTGCGGAATAAGACTATGGGGTCGGAAAAGCCTTTTTACCGGCGGGTTCTTTTGAAACTCAGCGGTGAGGCGCTGATGGGGCGGGAGCAGTACGGAATTGATCCCGTCCTCATTCAGGAAATCGCCCGTGAGATTGCGGAAGTCCATGAACTGGGGGTGCAGATGGCCCTTGTGATCGGCGGCGGGAACATTTTCCGGGGGGTCTCCGCGGCTTCCCGAGGGATGGACCGCTCCACCGCCGATTACATGGGAATGCTGGCGACGGTGATGAACGCCTTGGCGCTCCAGCAGGCACTGGAAAAGGCGGGGGTGGGGACCCGGGTCCAGTCGGCCATTGCGATGCGGGAGGTCGCCGAGCCATACATCCGTAGGCGGGCCATCCGTCACCTCGAAAAGCAGCGCATCGTCATCTTCGCGGCGGGAACGGGGCATCCGTTCTTTACGACCGACACCGCGGCCGCGTTGCGGGCAATCGAGATCGGAGCCGATGCGCTCATGAAGGCCACGAAGGTGGACGGCATTTACGCCGCCGACCCTATGACGGATGCCTCCGCTTTAAAATACGACCACATCAGTTATGCGGAAGTGCTCGAAAAAAACCTCAAGGTGATGGACGCGACCGCAATATCCCTTGCGAAGGACCACAATATGCCCATGGTGGTTTTCAACATGACAACGCCGGGCAACATCAAGAGCGTCATTTTGGGCGAGCCCATAGGAACGACGGTGGGAGGACCGGAACGTGCTTAAGGATATTTTCGATGATTCAAAGGATCGGATGAAGAAGGGGCTGGAAGCCCTCGAGCGTGAATACAAGAGGCTGCGCACCGGAAGGGCCTCGGCGTCCCTGTTGGATGGAGTGCGGGCGAATTATTACGGAACGCCTACGCCCTTAGCCCAATTGGCCACCGTGACGACGCCCGATCCTCGCACGATCATGGTGCAGCCCTGGGATCAGACGGTCCTGGGGGAGGTGGAGAAGTCCATCTTGAAGTCCGAGCTTGGCCTTACGCCGAACAACGATGGCAAGGTCATCCGTATCAGCATACCCCCGCTCACCGAGGAGCGGCGGAAAGATCTGGTCAAGATGATCAACAAGAAGGCCGAGGAATATAAGGTTATAATGCGCAATATCCGCCGTGATTCCAACGAGCTGATAAAGGACCTCAAAAAGGATAAGGAAATCTCGGAGGACGAGCAGTTCAAGGCGCAGGATGAAGTCCAGAAGATCACGGACGATTTCATTAAAAAGATCGACGAAATCTACAGCGCGAAAGAAAAAGAAATCCTAGAAGTTTAAGGAGCCTGCGCAGGCGCGCGCATCCATGACTGATCTCGATCCGGATAGACTGCCGCGGCATGTGGCGATGATTATGGACGGCAATGGACGCTGGGCTCGTGGGAGGTTGCGCGATCGCATTTTCGGCCACGAGACGGGAACGGAATCCGTTCGCGAAATGGTGCGTTGTTGCCGCAAGCTGGGGATTCCCTACCTCACGCTCTATGCGTTTTCCAAGGAAAACTGGAGTCGTCCCGAATCCGAAGTGAAATCTCTGTGGCGTCTGCTGAAGCATGCGATGAAGGCGGAGCGCGCGGAACTCGTGAAGAACGGGATTCGCATCCGCCATCTGGGGGATTGGGATGGACTGCCCTCGGACGTCGCGGAGGAAATCCAGCGGGTTATCGAGGATACGTCCAAATGCGATAAACTCGTCGTGAGCTTTGCGATAAACTACGGTGGAAGGCAGGAGATCGTGAGGGCCGCCCAACTCTTCGCGGCGGATGTGCAGGGCGGAAGATGCAATCTGGAAGATCTCACCCCTGAAACCTTTTCACAATACCTGTTCACCTCGGGCATGCCCGAACCCGACCTGCTCATCCGCACCAGCGGGGAGCTTCGCATCAGCAACTTTCTGCTGTGGCAGCTGGCGTATACCGAAATCTACGTCACCGACACCCTTTGGCCCGACTTCCGGGAAGCGGCGTTTATCGAGGCCTTGCGGGATTACCAAGGCAGGGAGCGGCGTTTCGGCAAAACGGGTGATCAGTTGAAAGGCGCCGCGGGCTGACGCTGCGGTCACCCGGCTGCGTTCCGGAATAAGGCGGCCACAATACATGCAGAATTGGCGCGAATGGAGTTCGCATAAGCAGCGTTTGGCAACGGGGGGACTGCTGGCGGTCCCGCTCATGGCTACTCTGAGCTTTGGGCCGATGTGGTCGTGGCTCCTGCTGGTTGCACTGGTGGGGAGTCTCGGGCTCTGGGAGCTGCAACGGTTGTTTTTTCCTGACGGCCTGCCTATGAAATGGCAGGTTTTCCATATTTGCGTGGGACTTCTGTTTCCGGCGGCGGCTTTCGCCGGGGGGCCTGGCGGCCTGCTCGGCGCTCTTCTTGCGGCCGTTCTCTCAGGGCTTGTTTTTATCCTCCTTCATTCTCCCCTGGATGCTAACGGCGTAACCCGGATCGCCCTTCTGACTTTGGGGTGGGTCTATGTTCCTTTCAATCTCTCGTATGCATTGCTCCTGGGCTCCGGGAGCCAGGGGCGGGCGTGGGTCTATTTCATCATTTTCCTGATCGCCGCCGGGGACATAGGGGCGTACTACAGCGGAAGGAAATGGGGGAGGATCAGGCTTTACCCGGATGTTAGCCCCAAAAAGACCGTCGAGGGATCGATCGGAGGCGCGCTCGCTTCCATGGCGACGGGCGTCCTGTTTGGAATGGCGTTCCTGGGAGGGCCGAAACCCGCCGAGTTTCTGCTCCTCAGTTTCATGCTGGCCATTGTAGGGCAGGTGGGAGACCTCATCGAATCAATGATAAAGAGGGTTAGCGGGCGGAAAGACTCCAGCCGGATGCTGCCGGGGCATGGAGGCATCCTGGACCGCTTGGACAGCTTGCTTTTTGTCTTTCCTTCCACATGGTGTTTCCTCCAATGGCTGGCAAAATAAAGAGGTTGACATAAACTGTTGAAATGATTAAGAAAATAAGCATACTGGGCAGCACTGGCTCCATCGGGGTGAACGCCCTGGATGTCGTCCGACAATTTCCGGATCGTTTCCAGGTGGTCGCGCTGTCGGCGGGCAACAATATAGATCTGCTCCTCAGGCAGGTCGAAGAGTTTCGTCCAGCTATCGCGGCGGTGATGAACGACGACCTGGCGGATAAACTCCGCAGGCGTCTGGATGGCTCCGGCCCCAGGCCGGAAGTCGTCTCCGGGCTGGCGGGTTATGAGCTTGCGGCGTCCGCCGGAGATGCGGACGTTGTGGTCTCCGCCATAGTTGGCGCGGCGGGCCTCCTGCCGACGATTGCGGCGATCCGTGCGGGCAAGCGGATAGCTCTAGCCAACAAAGAGACGCTGGTCATAGGCGGCAAACTGGTGATGGAGCTGGCGGCGCGGGAGGGTGTGGAAATCCTGCCGGTGGACAGTGAGCACAGCGCCATTTTTCAATCGCTCCAGGGCAATCAGCGCAAGGCCTTGAAACGCATCCTCCTCACTGCGTCGGGCGGCCCCTTTTTCTGGCGGAGTGCTGAGGATCTGGCGCTTGTTACGCCGGAAGCGGCCCTTAAACATCCCAATTGGTCGATGGGGGCCAAGGTCACCATCGACTCCGCGACCCTCATGAACAAGGGGCTTGAAGTCATAGAAGCCCGCTGGCTTTTCGACGTTCCGGTGGACCGCATCGCCGTCCATGTCCACCCGGAGAGCATTGTCCATTCTATGGTGGAATACGTTGACGGATCGGTGATAGCCCAACTGGGCATCCCGGACATGCGGCTTCCGATAGCCTACGCGCTGTCCTATCCGGAGCGTCTGCCCGTCTCCGGTCCGCAACTCGACCTGTTCGAGCTGCAGAAGCTCACCTTCTATCCTCCGGATGCGAAGAAATTTCCTTGCCTGCGGCTTGCGTACGAAGCCTGCGCCGCGGGGTCCACCATGCCCGCCGTGTTGAATGCCGCGAACGAGGTTGCGGTCCATGCGTTCCTGAAAAAGAAAATCCGTTTGCCCGACATCCCCAGGGTCATCGAAAGCGTTATGCAACTGCACGATGCGGCGTCGGAGTTGACGCTCGAGGCTATTCTCGATGCGGATGGGTGGGCAAGGTTCAAGGCCGGGCAGATAATAGACGCGGAATGATTTTCCAAGAAATGAGTTTAAGTATTAAGCCGTAGTGGTTACATTGAAACAAGAGACGCTCCGGTGGGCGAGCCGTTTTGGGAACGGGTTTTGCAACTATGCCTGGGAGGTTTCATGATGGAGCGGGTTTTCTGATCGGCGTTTCAGGATCTCGGGCTTATTATTTAAGACTTGTTGCAGGAAAGCGAGTGATGCCTTGATAACAGCAATCGTATCAACTGTTGTGGTTTTGGGTGTATTGATCTTCGTGCACGAGTTGGGGCATTTCCTGGTTGCCCGGCGGGTGGGGGTCACGGTCGAGCGGTTTTCCTTCGGCTTTGGCCCAAAACTTTTCGGGGTCCAGCGCGGAGATACGGAATACAGGCTTTCGCTCATACCGCTCGGGGGGTATGTAAAAATGCTTGGCGAGGACCCGGAGGAAGGGGAAGATAGCAAGGATCGCCCCGACAGCTTCTCCGCCCAGCCGGTTTTCAAGCGGATGGCGATCGTGCTCGCCGGGCCGATGTCGAACTTCGTGCTGGCGATAGTCATCTTTGCCTTGCTGTACGCCTTTTACGGCATCCCACGTCTCACGCCGGAAATCGGCTCCGTGACGCCGGATTCCCCAGCCGAACGCGCGGGACTCCAGGCGGGAGATATGGTGCTTTCCCTGAACGGGCAGCCTATCAAACATTGGGAGGAGCTGTCGGAAGGAATTGTGAATTCCGGCGAGGCGCTCCTGACGCTCGGCGTGCAACGCGGCGCGGAGACGCTGACGATCAAGGTGAAGCCTGAAGTCAATGAAATAAAGAATATTTTTGGAGAGTCCGTCAAGCGCCCCATCATCGGAATTGTAGCTTCTCAGAAAGAGGAGATAGAGAAAGTCAATCCGCTGTATGCTGGCTACTACAGTCTTGAGCGCACCGCTTATCTGAGCAAGCTGTTTTTGTTGACGGTCGTTAAGCTGGTCGAACGGGTGCTGCCCATGAACACCCTCGGAGGGCCGCTCCTGATCGCCCAGATGGCGGGCGAGCAGGCGAGGGAAGGGTTGGTGAATCTTATTCACTTCATGGCGGTTATCAGCGTGAATCTGGCTGTGTTGAACCTGCTGCCCATTCCGGTGCTGGACGGCGGGCATCTTTTGTTTTTCACCATCGAGGCAATCAGGAGAAAGCCTATCGCTGTGCAGAAGGTGGAGATGGCGCAGAAGGTCGGCATGTTCCTGCTGCTCGTCTTGATGGTGTTTGTCTTCTATAATGACGTCATGCGGATGATTCCTGGCGGCAAGTCCGGGCCGCTGACGCCGTAACGCTCATGTGTGGGATGGATTCTTCCGGTTTGAAGATTCTAGCGGTGGACGCTTCGACGACGTCGGGGAGCGTTGCGCTGCTCGAAGGAGAGCGCCTTGCGGCCGAGTGGACATTCCATTCGGCTATCGCTCACAATCGCCGCCTGTTAAGCTCTATAGATTCCATGCTGCGGCGCGTGGGGTGGAGCATGGAGGAGATGGACGGCTTTGCGGTCACGTCGGGCCCCGGCAGTTTCACTGGGGTGCGGATCGGCATGAGCACGGTGAAGACGCTCGCGTGGGCGCTGGGGAAACCGTTTGTCGGCGTCCCCACGCTGGACGCGCTCGCCGCCTCCCTTGCGTTTTACAGCGGGCCCGTTTGCGCTATCCTGGACGCCCGAAAGGGGGAGGTCTACTATGCTCTCTACCGGTCTGACGGAAAAGGCGGCATAGTGCGGGAAAGCCATTACAAAGTAGGGGCGCCTGAGCGCTTGGCGGAAGATATTCATGAACGAGCGCTTTTTTGCGGGGATGGCTGGGCGCCGCACAGGAAGTTTCTGCTGGAGCGTCTAGGAGCGCTCGCCACGGAGGCCCCCGGGCCTTTTCATATGGTGCGCGCTGGTTTTGTTGCTGCAATGGCGTTTGATCGGATCATAAAGGGGGATGTGGACGATCCCATGACGAGCGCGCCGATCTATGTGCGTCCTTCGGAAGCTGAACTAAAATTTCCCGAGATTGCAGCCGCTGCGGCTGTGACGCAAATCAAGGGTGGAGGGTTGTGAGAGGGATGCAAGCTGTGTTTGGCGGGAATGCCGGGGATCTGCAATTGCAAATGAATCAATCGGAGCTTCCGATGTCCGTCGATAAACCGTTCTCTCCCCGGGTCGGCGTTCTGGAGAGGACCCTCCCTTTCATCCCCCAAAGGCGCATGCACCGTCTGCATGGAGAGGCGCCGCGATATTTCGGAAAAATCCTTTCGCACCCTTTTTTCCCAACTACTTTCCTTATTCGCAATGTGGTGATCCTCGAAAGGGAGCCAGCGTGGCGGCGTCTGACGCCTAGGGCGCGCAACGCGCGCATCCTGAAACTCGCGAAGGACCGTTGCCTGTTCTTCAAGGAAGTGAGGGACTGGTTGTCACAGCGGAGGGAGTGTTCAAAGCTCCAGCCCGAGGCGTTTCTTGTGGCCGGCCACAACGATTCCCCGTCCGCCTATTGCACGCACTGTGGCGGATGCTGCGAACTTCGGAGCGGCCTGCCCGATTTTCCGCCCGAATCCCCCATTCCTGCCCGGTGGAAGGCGATCTTCGGAGGGGGGCTGGGGAGGGACAGCCGGTTCTGCCCGTTTCTGTGGGAATTCAAGAGATCGGGCCTGAGTTTTTGCTCCATCCATCCCTTCCGGTCACATCCCTGCCGCATATACGAACAGGAGGAGTGCGCTTTCCTGCAAAGCGATCCGGATTACCTGGAAAACTGTGATCCGTTGCGTTTTCGTAGGGCGGCCGCCCGTCTCTTCCACCTGATCGACGGCGCATAGATGATTGTTTCGCTGCACTGCGCCAAGGATAAGGACCCTGGGTCGCCGAAAGATCCGTTCATTCTTTGTTCTTGACCATCGCCCCAACGTCTTTTATAGATTTCCCTCAGCCGTTATGGCATGTCCGCTCGGACGGCGTGACAGCGCATGAATGCGCTCAGGCGTTCGTCTGCAATCAATTTGGCAACATAGCTCAGCATCCGTAGAAAGTTATTTACATGTCGCTTGTAGCAATCGTCGGAAGACCCAATGTGGGGAAATCCACGCTTTTCAATCGAATAGGCAAGACCCGTCAGGCCCTGGTGGACGATTTCCCCGGAGTCACACGGGACAGAAATTACGTCAATGTCGTGTGGGACGGCGTGCCGTTCACTCTCGTCGATACCGGCGGGTACGTGAATACGGACGCTTCCGTGCTGGAGGAGCGCATCCGCGAGCAGGTGCTCGCGGCGCTCGACGAAGCGGACGTCATACTGTTCGTCATGGACGCCAAGGTGGGGCTGCACCCGGAGGATGTGGCGTTTGTCGAAATATTGCGGCGTGTGAACAAGCCGGTTATTTATGTCGCCAACAAGGTGGACGGCTCCGAACAAAAGACCTACATCACGGAGTTCTTTGCATTGGGCGTGGAGAATGTGCATGCGGTGAGCGCCGCGCACGGAGTTGGAATCCAGGGCCTGATGGATGAAGTGATAGACGCGCTTCCGCGAGAAGTCGATGAGGAGGAAGACGAAGAAGAGGAATCTTCCGAAATCCGGATTGCCATCGTTGGACGCCCGAATGTCGGCAAATCCACGCTGGTGAACTCCATGCTGGGGGCGCAGCGGGTCATCGTGAGCCCTATTCCTGGCACCACTCGGGACGCGGTGGACACGCCCTTTGAGCGTGACGGGATGCGCTACGTCCTTATCGACACGGCGGGAATCCGCCGGAAGGGGCGCACCAGGGACAAGCTCGAAAAGGTGAGCGTCTTGAAGGCGCTTCACAGCGTAGACCGCTGTCATATCGCTCTCATCGTGGCGGACGCGGAGGAAGGCGTAACGGAGCAGGACCTTCATGTCGCCGGGTACGTCCATGAACGGAGCAGGGCCTGCATCATTGTCGTGAATAAGTGGGATATGATGGAAAACGATCCCAAGCGGCGTCATCGGTTCCTCGCCGATGTGCGGGAGCGGTTCCGATTCCTTCCTTTCGCCCCGGTGCTGCCGATTTCCGCCATCACGGGGAAGAATGTGCAGAAAATCATCCCGCTCGTTCAGGATGTTTTCACGCAATATAATCAAAGGATAACGACGGGCGTCGTCAATAGGGCGCTTGAGCGTGCGATCGAAAAACATGAGCCCCCGCAGGTCGGGGCTCATCGGCTGAAGTTCTACTATGCAACCCAGGCGTCTATTCGTCCGCCTACGTTCGTCGTATTCTGCAATCGCCCGGAGCTCATACACTTTTCTTACGAGCGGTTCCTTACGAATCAGTTCCGTGAAGCGTTCGGGTTAAGCGTCACTCCGGTCCGCATTTTGTTCAGAGCCAGAAAACGGAGAGAACTGTCATGATAGGATCGACGCGGCGCGGAACCAGGGTCAACAGATTCAAGCGCAAGAAGAAATCCCGGAAGTGGGCGGTCGCCGGGTTGGCGGCGGCGCTGCTGGTCCTGGTTTTCGTGGGATATGAGCACATGCCGCGCGAGTTTCCGAATGGGCCGCAGATGACTGGCGATGGCGCCACGGGGGGCGGCGCTCTCCCGGAATCCCCACCGCCGTCCCGCGTCGTGCTGCTGGCGCCGCTTTCGGGAGTGTTTGCAGAGGAAGGGGAGATGTTTCGCAACGGGACGGAGCTTGCCTGGGACGAGCTGAAAAAGCAGGGCGTGGGGGCGGAGCTGGTTGTCCATGACGGCGCCGGGGATGCCGCGGAGCTTGTCGATTTTGTCCGGAAACAGGCGGAGGACCCGGCAACCATCCTCATTGTCGGGCACGAGCCGGTCGAGACGCTTTCCGCGATATTGCCCATATGCTCAAGCCACGAGTTGCCAGTGGTCGTTCCGGCCAATTCGCACCAGAGCCTCGTGGGACAGCCGTGGGTCATTCCTCTTGTTTCATCGGATGCGTCGGAAGGAGGCTTCGCCGCCGCGCTGGCGGGACGGTGGGCGGGAGGGAAGGCTGTCGCGGCTCTTTATGAGCCAGGGACATACGGGGAAATCCTGCTCGGAGGATTCCGGGAGGAGGCGGAAAAGGACGGCCTGAAATTCCATGAAGCCGCGTGTCCGGCAGACGATGCAACTGCGCTTGAAATGGCGCTGGTGAGCGTCCTGGCGAAGGAGCCGTCGGTAATCTGGCTTGCGGGCGCTCCGACGTGGGGCGCCAGGGTCGTGGACCTGCTGGCGGATAAGGGCTTTCGCGGGCGCCTGCTCGCTCCTCCCTGTTATGCGGATGTTTACGTTGAGGACCTCTTCGGAAAGGTGCTGGATAGTCTTTACGTACTGAGACCCTTCAGCCCCCCGAGGACCGAGGCGGCCGAGGCGGGGCGGTTTGCAGCAAGTTTTCGCGAGCGCTTCTGGAAGGAGCCGGACCAGAACGCGGTGGCGGCTTGCGACGCTTTCCAGTGGATAGGGGAGGCGTTCCGCAACGGGCAGTTGACCCGTAGGAGCATGAGGGACTACTTCGCGCTTTATGACAGTCCGGAGCGCGCCCATGCGGGCATCGGAGGGGCCGTCTTTTTCGACTCCGAAGGACGAACGCAACGGATCATGCGCGTGGCGGCTTACCGTGAGGGACGCCTCCAACCTGTGGACGATCCGTGATGCGAGTCGCTGCGTTTGCTCGCATCTCCCCCGCGCTTGTCGCTATGGAAGCTCACCGAAGCGGATTTTCCCGTACACCGTGTGCTCCAATGTCCCGAGAATATCCTCGATATCGAATGTCACCGCGTGCAGTTCACGGCTTCGCCGCCCAGGGTTGATGCACACCGTCTTCCCGAGCATTTCGGCGTAAACGCCGCGGCTCATCCTGGGCGCTTCGTGGATATGGCCGTGCAGCGTGGCGAGGGGCTGGCGCGCTAATATGAAGTTTCTAATGGCGAGGCTTCCGACCTGGCGTCCGTCATGTATGATGTCGATGGCGGTGCGGTGGGGCGGGGAGTGCATGACGTAGATGCACCTTGCCGGGTCTCGCGGCTTTGGAAGTTCTTCGAGTTCTTCTTCGATGGACGGGAGGGTTGCGAGGCGCGCCATGAAATCGACGGGGATTGCCTCCGCGCCATCGGCCAGGAAAACGTTGGGCGGCTGTTCGCGGATGGAGTCTCCGTGGTAATCCGGGCGTTCGAAGTCCTTCATGTAAAATGGCGTCGGCGGCACGTGGGCGTAGCCGATCACCTGGAAGCCGCTCTTTCCGATCTCGTGAACGGCGTCGTGCAGAAATTTGGCTAGCCCTTTTCCCTCCAGCGCCTTCAGCAGGGGAATGACGCCCCCCCAGTCGGTGTTCCCATGCAGGAGAAAGATTTCGGCTTCAGGGTTTCTCGAAAGATGGTTTCGCAGCGTTGGCTCCAGGAACGATGCAATGAACCCCTCCTGCTCGCGCGCTCTCTCGCGGAAGGGGCCCATCATGGGGAGCAGATCCCCACCCAGCATGACAGCGCGGGCGCCCGTCCGTTCTGCCAGTTCGAAAAGCCCTAGGTAGTGCGATTCTACGCCGTGCAGGTCGGATGCAAAAAGAATCTTCATGCTCACGATCCGTTCTCCTTGTGGCATGGGGAATGTTGGCGGCTCGAATGCTTCTTGTTTTAAGCATACAGGCAAAGGGGGGCTTTGGCAAAGGTTATGCGCCTGTCCGGAGACTGGCGGCGGAGGCCCGGCGTCCGGCCCCGTTGAATTTCCGTGGATCGTTGCTATATTTGGTGCTAGACTGATTATTAGTCAGGGCCTTTTGTAACTTGCAGAGGAATGGAATGAGGAGGGATGCATGAGAAAGAATGCTCTTGTATTGGGTTTGGCCATTGCCGTGATGGCTTCCGGCTGTGCGGCGCCTATGAACCGGACGCAGAGCGGCGCGGCCATAGGAACAGGCGTGGGTGCGGCGGTTGGCGCCGGACTCGGACAGGCCATTGGCAGGAACACTCAGTCGACGCTCATCGGCGCTGGCGCTGGCGCCCTTGCCGGTGCGATTGCGGGTGGGATGTTCGGCCGGTACATGGATAATCAGGAAGCGGCGCTCCGCCAATCCATGGCCAACGTCGAAGCTGCCTCGGTGCAACGCCAGCAAGACACCATCATGCTCACATTCAAGTCCGACTTTCTGTTTTCCGTGGGGTCGGCCAACTTGAGCAGCGGCGCATACCAGGAAATAGATCGGGTGGCGCAGATTCTCAACCAGTATCCTCAGACGAACATCGTAGTGGAAGGACACACGGATTCGACCGGCTCCGATGCGGCCAACCAGACGCTTTCCGAGCGGCGGGCTTCCGCTGTGGCGCAGGCCCTTACCGCGCGAGGCGTGAGCGCGGCGCGGATTCAGACGGTTGGCTATGGCGAGTCGCGACCGATCGCCCCCAACGACACCGATTCCGGGCGCCAGATGAACCGTCGCGTGACCGTGGTAATTACCCCGGCGCAGGCCTAGCGCGCTCGTTTTTTAGTCCATGCAGGGAGCGTTTTGCAGCCTCGAGGGCGGGCGCTCCCGCATTTACGCCTCCGTCGCATTCCCTTGGGTCCTTCCTGGCTTGTTCTGAGTTTCTTATCGCCTATTCCCTGGCGGCCTTGGATCGGTTCCAGGCGTAAAGGGCTATCGCGGCGGCAGTGGCTGCGTTGAGGGATTCCACTCCCGCGGCCATCGGTATCGCCACTGCGCGTTTCCGCCATGCTTCGGGTAGTCCTGGTCCTTCGACTCCAGGAAGCAACCCGAAAGTATCGGGGAATAGAATTTCCGAGATGTTCCTCCCTTCCGGGGAGAGAGGAAGGAGCGTCAAGTCCTGGGGAAGAGTCGCAAGCGCCGGGCCGCGCAGGAGCCGCACTTTCAGGGTTGCCCCGCCGGAAGCCCGCAGCGCTTTCGGGTGGTAGGGGTGGGCGCTTTCCGCCAGGAGGATCACTTGGTCCACCCCGAAAGCGGCGGCGGAACGGATGAGCGCCCCGACGTTCTCCGGGTCCTGGAAAGGCGCGAGGACGCTGCAACCCTTGGGAAGTCCCGATTCTGGCTCCCAAAGGTCCATCTGAGGAATGCGTATGCAGAGGATGGGCGCGCGCGTCCCGAATGCGTCGAGAGCGGTGAAGAGGGGATGAGCCAGTTGGCGCCACGCCATGCCGGGAGGGGCGTCGGGGGGAGGGGGCGGGTCGTCCCCGTCGGTGATCCACGCCTCGCAGCGCTCCGGAAAATCCCGGATGGTTTCAATCACCTGCTTTGACCCGAAGACGAGCGCGAGTCCAAGCTTCCTGATGCCGTGGCTTGTCAGGAGCTTTTTCATATCCTTGTACTGGTCGTTTTGTTCGCTTTCAATGACCTTCGTGACGTGTCGTTTCATTATGTCCGCCTTTACGGCCCAAAGCGGTTTGCCGGATCTGCGGAAAACGACCAACCGCCGCTCATGGGGGGTGCTGGGGATATGGTAAGTCTGATCCTTGATCAGCAGGTAGTCGTCGCTGAACCGTGGGGATTGGGCGTCCCGGATCTCCTCGTCGCAGTTCGGCCCCTTCATGAAGACGGCGAGTCCTTCGGAGTTGAGGCACCCGCGGATGCGGTCGAGGGTCCCGCCGATCGTTTCGACGGCGCGTGTTATCACCCCGGAAACAGGCTCCTGGAAAGCAGGCGTGACGCCCTGCCCGACCACGGACAGGCCTTTCATTCCGAGACGCTCCACGGCGAGATTCAGAAATTCGACCCTTTTGCCGCGGCTCTCAGCGAGGATGACTTCGAGGTCTGGATAAGCTATCTTAAGAGGAATTCCCGGCATGCCTGGCCCCGTTCCCAAGTCGAGTAGAGGGGAGGGGAGGTCTACGAACCTGGCAGGCAATATCGAATCCACATAAAGCTTGAGCACCATGTTCTCGAAGCTGTGGATGCGCGTTAGATTAAGCTCCGGGTTGTATTCGCGCAGTAGCTGGTGGTACGTCCAGAGCAGCTGCAACTGTCGCCCGGAAAGCGCGACGCCGCAGGCGGCGAGCAGCTTGCCCATCGCTTCGATGCTTGGCGCGGGCGAATTATCAGAGGAGCCGCGAGGTTTTTCGCGCAATGTGTGCGCCCCCTTTTTATTCTGATGGAAGGAACAATGAGCGATCTAAACTTTTATCATGCTTCCTGGCCGGTCCTATACCTCGACAACCATCTGCTCGTTCTCTATAAACCGGCTGGGCTGCTTGTTCAAGGAGATATTACGGGGGAGGCGTCCCTGCTGGAGCTTGGGAAAGCCTGGTTGAAGGAGCGGTTCCAGAAGCCGGGGCGGGTGTTTCTTGGCTTGGTGCACCGGCTGGACCAGCCGGTCGCGGGAGTGGTCGCCTTCGCCCGGACGTCCAAGGCGGCGGCGCGGCTGAGCGAGCAGTTCCGGTTGAGGACCGCGCGGAAGATGTACCTCGCGGTGGTGGAGGGGAAGGTGAAGGAAGCGTCTGGCAGACTGGTGCACCATGTCGAGCGGGTGGGACATTGGAGCCGGATCGTTCCCGACCCGACTTCCGAGAGCCGGGAGGCGCGTCTTCGCTTCAGAACCCTCGATTCCAGCTCTTCCATGAGCCTTGTCGAGGTGCGGATCGAAACCGGCAGACGGCACCAGATACGGGTTCAGATGGCGCAGCTTGGGCATCCGATCCTGGGGGACGTGCGCTACGGGGCTTCAGGTTCGCTGCCGGAAGGGCGGATCGCGCTGCTTGCCAGGGAGCTGACGTTGGACCATCCAACCCGAGGGGAATCGCTTGTCTTCCGTTCCCCGGCGCCCAGGGATTGGCCGTGGCAAATGCCGGAGGAAGACCTGACTGCGGCCCCGCCGTGGAATTGGAGCGAGTTGAGCCCCAGTGCGCCGGACGCCGCGTTGATCGAGGCCGCCCGTTGATGCCTCGCTCATGTTGTACATTCCTGGAAAATATGGAACAATAACCCCATCTGTTGAGTTCTGTGTTCCCGCGCATGTCGTTGCGGTGCAATCGGAAATCTGATAAACGGCGCCGTACGGCCGGCGACCGGAAGGAGAGTGAACAATGGCGGATATAATGGATGTCATAAAGGGGCGGCGGAGCATCAGACGCTACGAGGATAAGGATATCCCGGAGGAGCTCGTCAACAGGTTGCTGGAGGCGGTTCAGTGGTCGCCTTCCTGGGCCAATACGCAGTGCTGGGAAGTGGTGGTGGTGAAGGACGCGGAAACGAAGCAAAAGTTGCAGGAAACACTCGGGAAGGGCAATCCCGCGGGCAAGGCCATGGTGGAAGCTCCCGTTGTCATCGTCATGTGTGGCAAGGTGAAAAGCTCCGGTTATTACAAAGACCAGGTGACCACGAAATTTGGCGACTGGCTCCTGTTCGACGTCGGCATTGCCACGCAGAGCCTGTGTCTCGAGGCGCACAGCCTGGGGCTTGGGACCGTGATCGCCGGGCTCTTCGACCACGACAAGGCGAGGGCGGCCGTGAAGGCCCCAGAAGGGGTGGAAGTGGTGGCGATTGTCCCGCTCGGCTACTCCGCGAAGGAAAGCTCCCCTCCCAAACGCCGTGAGATCGTCGAGTTTACGCATTACGGATCGTTCTGATAAAATCGGAAAAGCGAACCGCCTTCCCGTGGCTCCTTGCCACGGGAAGGCGGTTCGCTCGCGGCGACGATTGCCGCCATCGCGCCTATGTCCTGCGATGAAAGATATGCCCCCAGTTGGAGCCGACTTCCATTTCCCACCACATGTCGCCTGGCGCCTGAAACGTCCAGCCGCTCAGCAGGTCTTCCCGCAGCCCGCTGGAGGGCAGCAGAAACCGCACCCTTCGCCCGCGCAGTTGGGACGGACGCGCTCGTCTTCAACCGCATTCGGCCGCCTCCCGCGCCTTGGAGGGCGTCGTGACGTGCAGGGGCAAGGCAGCCGTTCGGGATTTTTCAGGAGCCAGTCGGGAATCGGAATCCCGATGATCCGAAGCCGGCGCGCGACGACGTGCGCTTCGGTCTGGAACTTCGCCGCAGATCCTTGGGAATCTTGATGACGTCGTTGTCGGGCGGGGAGAAAACACGGATGGGTATTGTAGCCACAAATGCCTCCTCCTGATGGTGAGGGAAAGAAATTGGGGAGCCGATGCTCCCGTTTGCAGGTCCTTATTTAATTATATCAATTTGTTAAAGAGGCGCAGCGATTGGTTGCAAAAAGGTGATGCCGCCGCCGGATGAAGACGCAAAGCGCACGAGTTTTCTATGTGGCGCTTTGCTGCCATTCAGTATGAAGCGCAATGGAGCCGTCATGGTATTTTGAAGTGCTGAAAGAAGTATATTGTCGCCGGAAACAGGCGATTAGGGGGTGTTTAGGGCGGTCTGGGGAGAATAGGCAACAGGAAGCCCGATTACCGGCATATTAAAGAAAAAATGCACAGATAGGGATTTTGCACCTTGACAAGTGATATAGATCTTGCTAACCATGGCGTACGCTAGTGCGAGTTGGTACAATTTCCAAGCTGGTCAGAATGCTCAAGTTAAGGTTCGCGTTCCTATGTGGAAAATCCATTTGCAAAGGGAAAAATTTGGGGCGCGACGGTTTGGAGAGGGCTATGACTGTGATAGCCTTCACATACTGTGCTTTTATATTTGGTTAGGGATGAATTATCGGAGATGGCCGAAGGTTAATCGAGCGGCAAAGGAGGCGGCCGGGATGGAGGGAGCCGGCGTCTGGCTTCGGGTGAGTTGGAGGCAAGCATAACCATTCAACAAGCGGATTGATACAATGAGTGCATACGTTCCTGTATTGATAATGCTTGTCCTGGCGGTGGCGACCGCCGGCGGCATGATTTACGCGACCACGGTGATTGGCCCCAAGAAGCAATTCCCCGACAAGATGGAGCCTTTTGAATGTGGTGAGAGCCCGATCGTTTCTCCGAAACTGCGGTTCAACGTCAAATTCTACCTAATCGGGCTTTTCTTCGTCATATTCGACATAGAAGCTGTCTTTGTGTATCCCTGGGCGGTGTTGTTCAAGGACTTGGGGCTGTTTGGCTTTATCGAAATGATGGTCTTTATCGTCATTTTGGCGATCGGATTGTTATACGTGTGGAGAAGGGGGGCGTTGGAATGGGAATAGAGTATGGTGGTAGCGGCGTCTCTCCGGGCTTCGCGCCAAGGTTGCAGAACGCTTCCGATGAGGAGCGACTCCTGGAGGGGGGCGTGGTCGTGACGCGGCTGGAGGCTGTCGTCAACTGGGCCAGGAAGTATTCGTTTTTCCAGTATCCGTTTGTCACCGCATGCTGCGGAATGGAGTTCATGTCGGTTGCCGGCCCCAAGTACGATTTGGACCGGTTCGGCGCGGCATTGCCGCGTTTTTCTCCGAGACAGGCCGACCTCTTGATGGTGGTTGGAACGATCAGCCATAAGCAGGCCCCGATTCTGGTGAAGGTCTACAACCAGATGACCGAGCCGAAGTGGGTGTTCGCGTTTGGCGCTTGCGCGGTGTCCGGCGGTTTCTATGACAATTACTCGACTGTGCAGGGCATCGACACCTTGGTGCCGGTCGACGTGTACGTGCCGGGCTGTCCGCCGAGGCCGGAGATGGTCATCGACGGGCTGATCAAGTTGCAGCAAAAGGTCGCCAAGGAGAAGTTTTCTGACTGGCCGAGGGGCGCGGCGCCTGTGACGCCTGCGTGCAAACTTTAAAGAACCGTTAATCGACGAACATCTGGGATTTTCTCCTTTATGGACGCAAGCGTGACACTCAAAAAGCTGGCTGAACGGTTTCCGGGCTCGATCGTCGAGACGCACTCCTTCCGGGGGGATGATACAGCGATCGTAAAGAAGGAGGATATCGCGGCGATATGCACCTTCTTGAGAGACGACGAAGCGCTTCATTACAACTTCATGATGGACCTGACGGCGGTGGACTACCTTGGCCGGGAGCCCCGGTTCGAGGTTGTGTACCATTTGTATTCCCTTAAATACAACAGGCGCGTCAGGATCAAGGCGGGGGTTTCCGAATCCGACTGCACGATCGACTCTATCGTGTCGGTGTGGCCGAGCGCCGATTGGTTCGAGCGCGAAGTCTACGATATGTACGGGGTCGTATTCAACGGGCATCCGGAGTTGAGGAGGATTCTCCTCTACGAAGGTTTCGAGGGACATCCGCTGAGGAAAGACTATCCGTTGAAGAAAAGGCAGCCCCTTATAGGGCCCATCAATTAACACTCTGAGAATGAGTAATTGTTTGAGTCATGCCTGAGACAATAAGAGACCTTAGCACAGAGCAAATGGTGATCAACATGGGTCCCTCCCATCCGGTGACCCATGGAACCGTTAAATTTTTGGCGACCCTCGACGGTGAGAACATTGTCGACCTTAAGGTGGACATCGGATACCTCCACAGAGGGTTTGAGAAAATGTGCGAGAGCGGCACATGGCAACAGGTGATCCCTTACACGGACCGCCTGAACTACGTTTCGCCCCTCATCAACAATGTCGGCTATGCGTTGGCGGTCGAGAAGCTGATCGGGATCGAAGTCACCGAAAGGTGCAAGTACATCCGGGTGATCGCCAGCGAACTTGCACGCATCGCCGACCATCTCACCAACGTGGCCGCCGGCGCGATGGAAGTGGGTGCGATGACCGCATTCCTCTATTTTGTCGAAGCGCGCGAACTCGTGTGGGATTTGATCGAGGCGCTGTGCGGAGCGCGGGTCACGGCCAACTACGTCCGGATAGGCGGCGTCAAGAACGATCTGCCGGATGATTTTGCGAAGAGAACCCATGAAGTCTTCAAGCGATGCCATGAGCTGTGGGCGGACGTAGACAAGCTGCTGACGCATAACCGCATTTTTATCGATCGTTTGCGCGATGTCGCGCCTATGACGGGGGAAGAGGCGATCGCCCTGGGATTTACGGGTCCCTGCCTGAGGGCGACCGGCGTTCCGTATGACGTCAGGAAGGCGCATCCTTATCTGGTCTACGACCGGCTGGATTTTGAAGTTCCCATTGGCGAAACGGGCGACAATTTCGACAAGTACCTCGTGAGAATGGAAGAGCTGAAGCAGAGCATGCGGATCGTTGAGCAGGCTCTCAACCGGATCCCCTCCGGTCCGGTGAACCTCGATATGCCGAAATACAGATGGCAGTCGAAGGACGACATCTATAACCGGGCCGACTCCCTGATTTTCCACTTCAAGACAGTCATCGATGGCATCAAGCCGCCTGTGGGCGAAGTTTACTTAGCGGTCGAAGGGGGGAACGGCGAACTGGGATTTTACCTGGTGAGCGACGGCAGCGGCAAGCCCTACAAGTGCAGAGTAAGGCCGCCATGCTTTCCTCTCACTGCCGCGATGCCAAGGATGATGAAGGGGAGGCTTATCGCCGATATCGTGCCCACCTTCGACATGATCAACATGATCGGCGGAGAATGCGATAGATAACCATGTTTGCAGACATGATTGAATCCGTAGCAAAGATCCTGTTCATCTTCACGGTGAATCTCGGCTTTTTCGCACCCATCCTGGGATGGGTGGAGAGAAAGCAGAGCGCGTTGATGCAGGATAGAATCGGAGCGAACCGGGCGGATGTTGGCGGGTTTACCATAATCGGCCTCTTCCATCCGATCTCGGACGCCATCAAGGTGATAATGAAGGAAGACTTCATTCCGGCTGGCGCCGAGAAGCTTCTTCATACGCTGGCTCCGGCCATCAGCCTTATACCGGCGATTATCACCTTCGCCGTCGTGCCGTTCGGCGGGCAGTACGAGCTGTTCGGGCATCATGTGAATCTGGTCATTGCGGACCTCGATGTTGGGATACTCTATGTGTTCGCATTTTCCGGACTTGCGACCTACGGGGTGGTGCTTGCCGGCTGGGCTTCGCGCAACAACTGGTCGCTCATTGGAGGGTTGCGCGCTTCCGCGCAGATGCTGTCTTATGAAGTGGCTATGGGTCTGACGGTCATCGGCGTTATGATGGTCTACGGGACCCTGAAGCTCACCGAAATCGGCGCCATGCAGGAAAGCCTGTTCCACTGGGGCGTTTTCCTCCAGCCGCTCGGCTTCATCCTCTTCTTCACCTGCGCCGTCGCCGAAAACAAAAGAGCGCCCTTCGACATGCCTGAAGCGGAATCCGAACTCGTCGCCGGTTACTTCACGGAGTACAGCAGCTTCAAGTTCGTCATGTTCTGGATGGGTGAGTTCCTCGAGATCGTGACCATCGCCGGACTCGTGACGACCCTTTTCTTTGGCGCGTGGCACATCCCGTTCGTGAGCGACAGCGCATTGGTTTCGTTCTTTCATTTCGCGGGACCCAACGGCGCCGCGGTGCTGGCCATGCTCGTGAACATAACGACGTTTTTCGTGAAGGTGTGCTTCTTTATATGGCTGCAGATGACCATCCGATGGACGCTTCCGCGCTTCCGGTACGACCAGGTCATGAAGCTTTGCTGGAAGATGATTCTGCCGCTTTCACTCGTTAACATTTTAATAACCGGGCTGGTTCTCTTAAATGGATAAAAAGACGGATTTTGATCAGACGAAGCTAGAAGAGATGGTCGGCGTCCCGCTCGACAGGCTGAAGCCTAAGAGAGTGCACAGGAACCCGGAGCTTACCCTGTGGGAAAAGATCTACGTTCCGGAAGTTGTGCGGGGGCTTGGCATCACGACCAGACATTTTGTGTCCAACATGATCGGATTTGTCGCCCCTCCTTCGGGTAAGAAACGAAGCATATTCACGGTCTACTATCCTGAAGAGAAAGTGGAGCTGCCGCCCGCCTACCGCGGCAGGCCGGTCCTGGTTGCGAAGGCTGACGGGACGGAGAAGTGCGTCGCCTGCGGTCTTTGCGAGAAGATCTGCCCCGCTAAGGCAATTACGATCGAGGCCCTGGAAAACGCGATGGGCGAGAGGTATCCCTACAAGTACACTCTCGACGGCTCCCGCTGCGTGTACTGCGGCTACTGCGAAGAGGTTTGCCCCAAGGAGGCGATCGTCATGAGCGCCGAATACGAAGGGCTCGCAGAACGCGACAGGCGCCAGATGATCTACAGCAAGGAGCAGTTGCTGAGGTCTGAGGAGAGCGTCAAGGGCCGTCTCGAATACATCAGGAGGATATACGCCAAATGGAACTATTGATGTTTTTCATATTCGGCGTTGGGGCTGTTGCATTCGCCCTGCTCATGGTGACCAACAAGAAGCCGGTGAACGCGGCGATGTGCCTGATCGGCGTCATGTTTTGTCTCGCCGGACTGTACGTTCTCCTCAACGCGCACCTGATCGCGGCGCTGCAGCTCATTGTGTACGCAGGGGCCGTCATGGTGCTCTTCCTGTTCGTCATTATGTTGCTCAACGTTGAGGAAAAAGAAGGGCGGCTCGCCGTAAACATCCTGGTTGTGCAATCGGTCGCCGCGGTGGTGGTTGGCTTGGTCTTCCTGACGGTCGTGAACCTTCCGAAGACGGACGCCTCCTTCTTCGCCGGAATGGGCATCCCGGATTTCGGGACCACAAAGGCCATCGGAAAGATGCTTTTCACGGAATACCTGCTTCCGTTTGAAATTGCCTCTATATTGTTGCTCGCGGCCATAGTGGGCGCGGTTATCCTGGCGAAAAGGAGGATTGATGATGCGGAGTAGCATCGCGGTGCTCCGGGTCATGAAGGGAAACCTATGGTTCCATTAAATTTTTACTTGATGTTGGGTGCAATCCTGTTTTCGATTGGCGCCGTGGGGGTGTTCACGCAACGCAATGCCCTGATTATCTACATGTGCATCGAGCTCATGCTGAATGCGGTGAATCTCACCTTCATAGCTTTCTCTCGCTTTGTGAACAATATGGACGGTCACGTGTTTGTGTTCATGATAATGACGGTTGCCGCGGCCGAAGCCGCAGTGGGGCTCGCCATCATCATATCGGTGTTCAGGAACAAAGCGACCGTAAACGTGGATGACATCAATTTGAGTAAAGGTTAATAGAAACGTGCAAACGATCGTATCGATAAAGCCGTTGCTTGCCGTGCTGGCGTCTCTACTAGCTGTCCCGCTGATAATAAAAAGTGGAGACCGCCCGAATCTTCGTGAATTCTGGTCCGTGCTGGCGGGTGTGATCAAGTTCTCCATCGTGATGTCCATGGTTCCCGCGATCATGTCGGGCAACACCATAGAGTACACGTTGGTGACTTTCTACCAGGGCGTGGACATCAAATTCCGGGTGGATGCACTGGGCATGGTCTTTGCCACCGTTTCCTCCTTCCTGTGGATCGTGACGACGTTCTACTCGATAGGATACATGCGGTCGGCCAAGGAGCATGCGCAAACGAGGTATTTCACCTGCTTCGCGATCAGCCTTTCCTCTACTATCGCGGTCGCCTTCTCGGCGAACCTGATTACTCTCTTTGTCTTCTACGAAATCCTCAGCTTGGCCACTGTGCCGCTGGTCGGTCACAAGGAGACGGAGGAGGCGATTCAGGGCGCAAGGAAGTACTTCCTTTATTTGATGACAATGTCCAAGACCTTCCTCCTCGCGGGCATTATTATCGTCTACACGATTGCGGGGACGACGGATTTCCAGGCTCATGGCCTCCTGAGAAACCAGGTGGGAACTCCCTTGCTCTTCTGGACGTTCTTCCTGTTCCTCTACGGTTTTGCCAAGGGCGGCGTGATGCCGCTGCACAACTGGCTCCCGTCCGCGATGGTCGCTCCTACTCCGGTCAGCGCCCTGCTCCACGCGGTGGCAGTCGTGAAAGTCGGCGTGTTCTCGATCCTGCGGGTTGTGTTTCATGTCTATGGCATCGATCTGATGAGCCGGATGGGCCTTGGAATTACCGCCGCGTATGTGGTTTCTTTCACTATTCTCATGGGCTCGATCATCGCTCTCACGAAAGACAACCTCAAGGCTCGGCTCGCCTATTCGACCGTCAGCCAGCTGTCCTACGTCATACTTGGCGCGGTGCTGCTTACGCCGAGCAGCATGATTGGCGGCATTATCCACATTGCCAACCATGCGTTCTCGAAGATCACTCTCTTCTTCTGCGCCGGCTCGCTGTACACCGGAGCGCACAAGACGGAGATCAGCCAGCTGAGCGCCATTGGGAAGAAGATGCCATGGACGATGGCGGCGTTTTTCATAGCGTCGCTCAGTATGATCGGCGTGCCGCCCGTCGCGGGGTTCACCAGCAAATGGTTCCTCGCGCTCGGATCGATCGAGGCGCATTCGGTGCCGATCCTGATGGTGCTGCTCATAAGCACCGTCCTGAACGCGGCCTACTTCCTGCCGATCACGTACAAGGCGTTTTTTGAGAAGGAAGAACCGAGTTCGGACGCTCATGGCGACGCTGGTCACGGCGACGGCCATCATGAGGAGATCCGGGAAATACCCATGGTTGTCGTGCCGCTGGTTCTCACCGCCGTCATCTCGTTTCTGATCGGCATCTTCCCTGACTATTTCATCCATCTCGCGCAGGAGGTGATCCGATGATCAAACAGCTCGTGCTTTACATCGGAAATCCGGCGAATGCCGGGACGCTGAAAAAAATCGGGTATGTGCTTCTTGTGCTGACGGTGATTTCTGATTTCTTTGTGTCGAGAGAGCACGCCCACTATCTTTGGGACAAGATTCCAGGCTGGGGAGCGTTTTACGGACTGTTTTCATGCGTTCTGATTATTTTGGTTTCCAAGTTCTTGGGCCATCACGGAATCATGAAGGACGAGGATTATTACAATGACTGATTGGCTTCACCCAACCATATTATTCATTGCAGGGGCCTTTCTGATTCCCTTCCTAAAGGGCAAGGCGCGCCAGGCGCTCCTGTTGCTGATCCCTGTCCTGGCGTTTTACTCCGTGTATTCTATGACGCCGGGAACCTACTGGAGCACGGATTACCTGGGCGTGAAGCTGACGTTCGGCGCGGTCGACAAGCTGAGCATCGTTTTCGCCTACGTATTCACCATAGCCTCCTTAATAGGGATGGTGTATGCGCTCCATGTGGATGACGCATCGCAGCACGTCGCCGCGTGCCTCTACGTGGCCGGCTCCCTCGGTGTAACGTTCGCCGGGGATTTCTGCACGCTCTTCATCTTCTGGGAATTGATGGCGTTTGCATCGGCCTGCCTGATTTTCGCCAGCCGCACCGACGAGTCCAAAGCCTCGGGCTACAGGTACATACTGGTGCACATCTTTGGCGGCGTCTGTCTCCTGGGCGGAATCATCCTTCACTATATCGACACCCACTCTTTGGCGGTGGGCGCTTTGGAGCATGACGGAAGCCTCGCTTTCTACCTCATTCTGATTGGCGTCATCGTCAACGCCGCCGTTCCCCCGCTGCACGCGTGGTTGACGGATGCATATCCCGAGGGCACGGTTACTGGCTCGGTGTTCCTGTCGGCGTTCACGACGAAGACTGCGGTGTATGTTTTGGTTCGAGTGTTTCCGGGAACCGAGATGCTCGCCGCGCTTGGCACTATCATGGCCCTCTACGGCGTTGTTTACGCGGTGCTCGAGAACGACTGTAGACGACTTTTGGCGTATCACATCATCAGCCAGGTCGGCTACATGGTCGCGGGCGTCGGAATCGGGACGGACATGTCGTTGAATGGCTCCGTTTCGCACGCGTTCGCCCACATCCTCTATAAGGGGCTCCTTTTCATGGGGGCTGGCGCCGTAATCCAGATGACAGGAAAGCGTAAGCTGACAGAGCTTGGCGGTCTGTACCGGACAATGCCGATCACTCTTGTTTTGTACATGATAGGCGGGTTCGCGATTTCGGCTTTCCCGCTCTTCAGCGGCTTCGTTACGAAATCGATGGTGGTGGCGGGCGCCAGTCACGACCACCGGCCGCTTATCGCGCTTCTGCTGACCATGGCTTCAGCGGGTACCTTCCTGCATACGGGCTTGAAGCTTCCGTACTACATGTTTTTTGGGAAGGATTCGGGGATCGAGGCCAAGGAGCCTCCTATAAACATGCTCATTGCGATGGGCATGGCCGCCTTCCTTTGCGTGGGAATCGGCGTGATGCCGGGAGTCCTCTATAATCTGCTGCCCTACCACGTGGACTTTGAACCGTATACGGGGGATCACGTGACGAGCGCGTTGGGCATCCTGCTCTTCACCGGACTGGGGTTTTTCCTGCTGCTGAAGAAGCTCGACCCCGAGCCGACGGTCAGCGTGGATACGGATTGGGTCTATCGCAAGGGCGCGAAGGTCTTTATGTGGATTGCCAATAAGCCGATCAGCGCCTACGAGGATTATCTGTCCAACATCTACAACACTTGGTTCAGCAGGTTCACCCTGTTCTTCTCCGGATTTCTCGCCCGCATAGTGGATGTGCGCGGGATTGACGGGATAGTTAACGGCGTGGCCGGGTTCTTCATTTCTCTCGCTGGAGTCCTGCGGGTGACGGCGAGCGGATTGGTAAGATACTATGCGGTTACGATGCTGGTTGGCGGCATCGTTATCATGGGTTATTACCTCTTGGCCTTTATGATGAGACTATGATGACTTCACCCGATTTCCCAATTCTGTCCGTAATTACGTTTTTGCCGCTGCTGGGCGTACTGGCGATCTGTCTGATCGATGGCAAGCGTCATTCTCTGATACGATGGGTGGCGTTTCTGGTCGCCGTCGCGACGTTTATCATTTCGCTGCCGTTGTACTTCCGGTTTGATGCCAGCACGTGGCAAATGCAATTTGTCGAACAACACCCCTGGATCACCCAATTCGGCGTCAGCTACCACATGGGGATTGACGGGATCAGCATGCTGCTGGTGGTCTTGACCACCTTTCTGTCGGCGCTTGCGATCCTTTCCACTTGGTCGGCGGTGTCGGAGAGCGTGAAGGGCTACATGGCCTCGCTGCTTTTGCTCGAGACCGGAATGCTCGGCGTGTTTTGCGCGCTCGACTTCGTGCTTTTCTATGTCTTCTGGGAAGTGATGCTGATCCCCATGTACTTCATCATCGGGATTTGGGGCGGCCCCAGAAGGATTTACGCCGCTGTCAAGTTCTTCATATACACGATGAGCGGCAGCGTGTTGATGCTTGTGGCCATTCTGGTTCTTTACTTCCTGAACTACAAAGCCACTGGCGTCATGACCTTCGACATCCTGACCTACTACAAGCTGGGATTGCCCGCGAACGTTCAGTTTTGGCTCTTCCTGGCGTTTTTCCTTGCCTTTGCGATCAAAGTTCCGATGTTCCCGTTCCATACATGGCTTCCAGACGCCCACGTGGAGGCGCCGACTGCTGGCAGCGTCATCCTTGCAGGCGTACTCCTGAAGATGGGAACATACGGGTTCCTGCGGTTTAGCCTGCCGATCTTCCCCGAGGCGACCGTCCAGTTCATCCCCATGATACTGTGTCTTTCGGTTATCGGGATAATCTACGGCGCTCTCGTGTCGCTGGCTCAGGAAGACGTCAAAAAACTGGTCGCGTACTCGAGCGTCAGCCACCTGGGCTACTGCATGCTTGGAATGTTTGCCCTGAACGCTGAAGGGTTGAAGGGCAGCATCATCCAGATGATCAACCACGGGTTAAGCACCGGCGCCCTCTTTATGATCGTCGGCATGCTGTATGAGCGGCGGCACACGCGCCTTATCTCCGAGTACGGCGGAATCCTGAAGGTTATGCCCATCCTCGGAGGGCTCTTCCTGCTGGTGTGCTTCTCGTCCATGGGCGTGCCGGGGCTCAACGGGTTCGTCGGCGAATTGCTCATCCTGATCGGCGCATTCAAGGCGTCGCTGGGCTACGGTCTGCTCGCGACCATCGGCCTGATTCTTGGCGCGATTTATCTGCTCTGGATGTACAAGCGCGTCATGTACGGCGAAATAACCAAAGAGGAAAACCGGAGCCTCAAGGACATGACGGGTCGGGAATTCGCATACCTCCTTCCGATCATCGTCTTCATTGTCTGGATTGGCGTCAGCCCGAAGCCGTTCCTCGACAAAATGGACGCTTCCGTGACGAATCTGCTTCAGGTCGTGAACCACCAGTCGACGCAGGCGGACTCACGGAACCGGATTGGCGTCGATATGAAGCTGGCTGAAGTGAACAATGAACAGTTTGCCGCGGATCAAAGGCGATAGCTATGGAACAAGTACTGAGCACGATAAGTCTAAGAGCCATCTGTCCTGAAATCATTGTGGCTGCGTTCGGGCTGGGCATCTTGTTGATGCAATCCGCCAAGAGCCGCTGGATGAAGGACTACTTTGGCTATGTAAGCCTTATAGGCGTCCTTGCCGCAATTGTCATGGTGGTCAAGGGACCCGCGAGCTTCGACATGAAAGCCGTCGAATACTCGTTTAACAACATGTGGGTGGTCGACAACTACGCCCGCTTCTTCAAAGTGATATTCCTGCTGGGGACGGGGCTCACGATACTTATTTCCATGAAGTATCTAAGCGATGAGTCCATGATGCACGGGGAGTATTTCGCGCTGGTTCTTTTCGCCACCCTTGGAATGATGGTGATGGCGAGTGGCGCGGAACTCATCACGATTTTCCTTGGCATCGAGTTGATGTCGCTTTCGCTGTATGCCTTGGCGGGGTTCACCCGCACACGGCTGGCCTCGAATGAGGCGGCGCTTAAGTACTTCCTGCTCGGCTCGTTTGCGACCGGCTTCCTTCTTTATGGAATTGCCCTGATCTACGGCTCCACCGGGACGACTGACATAAACGCGATTTCGAAGTTCATCCATACTGCGAGCTTGCAGCAGAGCCCCATGATAATTATAGGAATGGGCCTCCTGGTCGTAGGGTTTGGCTTCAAGACTGCCGCCGCTCCCTTCCATATGTGGACTCCGGACGTCTATGAAGGCGCTCCTGCTCCCATCACGGCTTTTATGTCCGCTGGGCCGAAGGCCGCGGCCTTCGCCGCGTTCGCTCGCGTCTTCCTTGAAGCGCTTCCCACGCTGCAAACTGAGTGGACTGCGGTTATATGGGTGATGGCTGCACTCACGATGAGCATCGGGAACATCATTGCCCTGGTGCAGACGAATATCAAGAGGATGCTTGCCTATTCGAGCATCGCCCATGCGGGATACGTGCTGGTTGCTTTTCTTGCGGCCGGCGAGCTTGGGGTGTCGAGCATTATGTATTACATGCTTGCCTACACCTTTATGAACCTCGGCGCCTTTGCGATTATCACCGTGATGGCCGGAAAGGGCGAGGAGAGAGTGCACATCGATGACTACAAGGGGTTGGGATACAAATATCCCTTCGCTGGCGTTGCGATGAGCCTCTTCCTTTTCTCTCTCGCGGGTATTCCTCCTACGGGCGGCTTCATGGGGAAGTTCTACATCTTTCAGGCTGCCATCAATGAGGGGTATATCGGCCTTGCCATCATTGGCGTGCTGAATAGCGTCGTTTCTGTCTACTACTACCTGAGGGTGACAGTGGCGATGTATTTCCAGTCCCCCTCCTCCACCACGCAGGGAAGCGATGCTCCGGCCCTCGTTTTCTCTCCTGCGCTTCTTCTCGCGATTGTCGTCGCGGCTTATGGCGTGCTCTCGCTCGGACTGTTCCCCGCCAAGTACGTCGCTCTCGTCAAGCAATCGTCTCTATTGCTACAGTAGACAGTGTTATGAGGATGGAAGGAAGTTGACCGGATAACGGTCAACTTCCTTTTGCAATGCCACAATAGATTCACGCGGTTCCCCCGCCTGACCTGGAATGGAAAGCGGCTGCCCCCAAGGCCTCAAACCCAATGACTCCGTGAGAGCACGAATGGGGTTGGGGAGGGGCGACGACGCATTCTGTCTTTCCGCTGGGAAAGCCCGCGGTTGCCGAACAAGCGCTTTCGGGGTCGGATGCGAAGGTTTGCCGGGGGAGTGCGCCAACTTGGCTGACCAACGCGGCATTTGATTGTGTGTCATGGACAGCGGAAGACATTGCCTGCGCAGTCCAGGTTAAAAAACTGCAACAACAGCGGCCTGTCGCACTGCTTCTGCGGCGGGCCGTTTGCTTTCCGCGATCTTGCAGTCCTCACGGGGCGGTTGAGACGGAGCGTCGCCCCGGCTTTCGCCTTCCTTCATCGGTAAATCTGAAATCCGCTCTATTTGATGCGAATGCTCGAGCAGGTCTGGACCGCGCAGTTTGCTGCAGTGGAATCATGAACCTACGAGGTCCGGCCTGCGCAGGGGTGAGGAGCGCGGCTGGCTCCCCTTGCCTCGGGTCAGGGCGACTCGTTTCGGGGAGTTTTGAAGTCATCAGCATTCTAGACGAGTTCTGTGGGTTGCTTTGACGAAATTCTGCTGCCTCGTCATGCTGGAGGAGAGGGGGATAGGCGGAATCTGTCAGGGTTGCCTGGAAAGCTCAGACAGCGTGCGCGAGAGGAGCGCCGACGGCTATCGATTTCCATTGACTGCTGATCGTGTGACGTGTGATTATAATAAGTGACGCTATATTCACAAAATGTAAGTTTCGGATTCAGGAAGGCGACATATGGGAGAGAACGGGCTTACAAGGCGGGAGCGCGAGAAACTGAGACAGCGTCAGGAAATCCTTGACGCCGCGCTCGACCTCTTTTCCGTGAAGGGCTACTACAATACGTCGATGCACGAAATCGCGGAGAAAGCGGAATTCGCCATCGGGACGCTCTACAAGTTTTTCCAAAATAAGGAGGACTTATACAGGGCTCTGGTGCGCGGACTGTGCGATGGATACGAAAAGGCAGTGAATCAAGCGATGGAGGAGGCCGAAGACGACGTTGAAAAGTTGAGAAGCTATATCAGGACTAAGGCCGAGGAGTTCAAGAAGAATCTGGCTTTCATCAGGATTTTCCTTGCGGTGCAAAGAAGGGCTGGCTTCAACGTCAGAGCGGGGATTGACGACGAGTTGCGGAGCAAGCACTATAGTTTCATGGAAAAGCTGGCTGCTATCTTCGAGAGAGGCATCCGGGCGGGGCGTTTTAGGCCGGTCTTGGATCCGCTGCGTTTGGCTGTTGCGCTCGACAGCACTTTCGATGGGTTTTTCCTGGTTTGGTATGACTACCCCGATCGGCATCCCTATCCGGATGATCCGGACGAAATCCTGGATATGTTCTTTAACGGGATTTTGGCGTCATGATGGCGCTGACTGCAACGGAATACGATGCGTGGGTGATAAAGGTGAGACTATGGCGAGTCAGGTGAGAGCATGGTTTTCCAAGGGGGTGTGGATTGTTCTGGCCGTAGCGGCAGCGGCGTTGGTTGCTGAACGGTATCTCAGGAACCATGAGGGCGACAAGGGAATTGCAAGCGGCAACGGTCGCATTGAAGCGACGGAGATCGATGTCTCGGCCAAACTGGCGGGGAGAATCAAGGAGATTTTTGTAGACGAAGGTGATTTCGTGTCGGCCGGGCAGGTTGTGGCCCGGATGGACGTGGATGTGCTCGAAGCCCAACTCCGGCAGGCCGAAGCACAGACCCGGCAGGCGCAAAGCGAGGTGGCGATTGAGCGCAGCAAGCTGGCTCAGCGCGAGAGCGAAAAGGCGGCGGCCCTTGCGGTAGTGGCGCAGCGCGAGGCGGAGGTCAATGCCGCCCGCAAGCGCTCCGACCGTTCACGGGCTCTTGCCAGCAAGGGCGCCACCTCGCGGCAGGAAGCGGACGATGATTTTGCCCGAGCGCAAAGCTATGAAGCCGCCGTCGTGGCGGCCAGGGCGCAGGCCGCGGCTTCCGATGCAGCCATGGCGACGGCGCGCTCTGAAATTGTCGGGGCGGAGTCTTCAGTGGAAGCCGCGGTTGCAACGTGCGAGCGCATCCGTGCGGACATAGCCGACAGCGACTTGAAGGCTCCTCGCGACGGAAGGGTGCAGTATCGTGTGGCGCAGCCGAGCGAGGTGGTTGGGGCCGGGGGCAAAGTGCTTAACCTTGTCGATTTGAGCGATGTTTACATGACGTTTTTCCTTCCGACGGAAATGGCGGGGCGCGTCGCGCTCGGCTCGGAGGTGCGGATCGTTTTGGATGCCGCGCCCCAGTATGCCATCCCGGCGCGCGCATCGTTCGTAGCCGATGTGGCGCAGTTTACGCCGAAGACGGTGGAAACTGCCGCCGAGAGGGAAAAGCTCATGTTTCGCATCAAGGCGCACATTCCTCCCGATCTCCTGCGCGCCCATATCATGCAGGTCAAGACCGGACTTCCCGGCATGGCGTACGTAAAAGTCGATCCGCTGGTCCCTTGGCCCGACCGTCTTGAGGTGAGGCTGCCCAAATGAGCGCGGACGATGCAAATCCAAATATTCAGGGCGGGGGAGGGGAAGGTCCCGAGCCTGTGGCGCATCTCGTGGGTGTGACGCTCCACTACGGCGAAACGCGGGCGTTGGATGCCATCAGCTTGGACATTCCGGCGGGAAAAATGGTTGGCGTGATTGGCCCGGATGGGGTGGGCAAATCGAGCCTGTTTTCGCTGATCGCCGGGGCCCGCGTGATTCAGGACGGGCGCGTCGAGGCGCTCGGAAGCGATATGGCCGACGCCCGGCGCAGGCGGCGGGTTTGCCCGCGCATCGCATATATGCCGCAAGGTCTTGGACGGAACCTCTATCCGACGCTTTCGGTGTTTGAAAACGTTGATTTTTTTGCTCGTCTCTTCGGGCACGACCGGAGTGAGCGGGAACGGCGCATCGCGGGGTTGTTGCGAGCGACCGGATTATCGCCCTTTTCCGGGCGGCCCGCCGGGAAGCTCTCGGGTGGCATGAAACAGAAACTGGGACTTTGCTGCGCCTTGATTCATGATCCGGATCTTCTGATTCTCGACGAGCCGACCACGGGCGTCGATCCTCTCTCTCGGCGGCAGTTCTGGGAGCTTATCGATCGCATACGGATGGGGAAACCGGGAATGAGCGTGCTCGTAGCTACTGCCTACATGGAGGAAGCGCTGCGTTTCGACTGGCTTGTGGCGATGAACAGTGGTCGCGTCCTGACTACCGGGACTCCGGAGGAAATTCTTCGGGAGGTTGGAGCCAGCACGTTGGAGGAAGCTTTCATTGCTTTGCTGCCGCCGGAGGAGCGCGAGGGGCATCAACCGGTGCGCATCCCTTCCAGGGAGGACGGGGGAGACGGCGACGTCGCCATCGAGGCGCGTGGTCTCACTATGCGCTTTGGCGATTTCGTCGCGGTGGATCATGTGAGCTTCCGCATCCGCCGGGGGGAGATATTTGGATTCCTGGGTTCCAATGGCTGTGGCAAGACCACCACCATGAAGATGCTGACCGGCCTGCTGCCGCCTAGCGAGGGGGACGCCTGGCTGTTTGGGAGCCACGTGGACCCTCGTGATATCGACACCCGGAGGCGCGTGGGATATATGTCACAGTCTTTCTCGCTCTATACGGAACTCACCGTGCGCCAGAACCTGGAGCTGCATGCCCGGCTCTTCAGCATCCCCTCGGAGAGGATTCCCTCACGGGTGAAAGAGATGTCCGAACGCTTCGAATTGGCGGGCGTCATGGACGCGTTGCCCGATGCCCTGCCGCTCGGGGTCCGGCAACGCCTCTCGCTTGCCGTTGCGATGATCCATGGCCCGGAGATGCTTATTCTCGATGAGCCGACCTCGGGGGTCGATCCGGTTGCGAGGGACGCGTTCTGGCGGATCATGATCGACCTTGCTCGACAGGATAAAGTGACTATCTTTATCTCCACTCATTTTATGAACGAGGCGGAGCGGTGCGACCGCATCTCGCTGATGCACGCGGGAACGGTTCTTGTGAGCGACGCGCCCGGGCGTCTGAAGGCCGTGCGGGGAACGCAAGGGCTTGATGAGGCGTTTATAGCCTATCTGGAGGAAGCGGGGGCGGAAAGCAGGGAGGAGACCGCGCTCGGCGGCCTCTCCGCAGAGCTGTCGACGGCCCCGGCTTCACCGCCTAAATCCGGGCTCGACCCCGATGATCCGCGGCGGTTCAGCGTGCGCCGCCTTTTCAGCTACGCCCGGCGGGAGACGCTGGAGCTTAGCCGTGATCCGATCCGGTTGACTCTCGCGATTCTGGGCAGCGCAATTCTGATGTTCGTCATGGGCTATGGGATTAGCCTCGATGTGGAAAACCTGCCCTTTGCCGTCCTGGACCGGGACCAGACCGGCCTAAGTCGCGACTATGCGCTCAATCTTGCCGGTTCCCGTTACTTCACGGAGCGTGAACCGATAACCAGCTACGAGGACCTGGAACGGCGCATGCGAGCGGGCGAGATCAGCCTTGCCATTGAAATTCCGACAGGATTTGGGCGCGACATAGCGCGCGGCGACCATGCGACAGTGGCCGCATGGATTGATGGAGCCATGCCGCAACGCGGAGAGACGGTGCGAGGCTATGTGGAAGGGATGCATTCCCAGTGGCTGAAGACGCGCGGCTCCGAGGCGCTTGGCTCCAAGGCCGTGGCGGGGTCGATAGACGTCGAGACGCGCTTTCGCTACAATCCCGATATCAAAAGTCTGCCCGCCATCGTTCCGGCGGTGATTCCGCTCCTCCTGATACTTATCCCCGCCGTTTTGACCGCGCTCGCGGTGGTGCGGGAGAAGGAGCTTGGCTCCATCGTCAACCTGTATGTAACGCCAGTGACTCGGCTGGAATTTCTGCTCGGCAAACAACTGCCCTATGTGGCGCTCGCGATGCTCAGCTTTTTGTTGCTGGTCCTGCTGGCTGTAACGGTCTTTGACGTCCCCGTCAAGGGAAGCTTCATTACGCTTTTCGCCGCCGCGCTGTTGTACGTGGTTTCGACCACATCCATCGGCCTCCTCACTTCCACCTTCATGCGCAGCCAGATCGCGGCGCTTTTTGGGACGGCCATCATCACCATGCTGCCATCCGTGCAGTTTTCGGGGTTGGTCAATCCCGTGTCTTCCCTGGAGGGGGCGGGCGCAATGATCGGACGCATTTTTCCCGCGACGCATTTCACGATCATTTCGCGTGGAGTGTTTTGCAAGGCGCTCGGTTTCTCCGACCTGTACGGCTCCTTTATTCCTCTCGCGGCGGCGGGGCCGTTGCTGATCGTCCTTTGCGCCGCATTGCTCAAGAAACAGGAGAGTTGATTGACTATGCGCCCCGGCAATGTCCTGCATTTGGGAGTCAAGGAGCTGCGGAGCCTCATCCGGGACCCGGTGATGATGGTGCTGATCGCCTACGCTTTCACCTATGCAATTTACGTCGCCTCCACTGCTATGCCCGAGACGCTGAGCCGCGCCGCGATAGGCATCGTGGACGAGGACCAGTCTCCCCTCTCCGAACGCATCGTGGCGGCGTTTTATCCGCCGTATTTCACCCCGCCGGCGATGATATCCCGTTCAGAGATGGACGCGGGGATGGATATAGGGCGGTATACATTCGCACTTGACATTCCGCCGAATTTCCAGCGTGACGTCTTGGCGGGACGACAGCCATGCATTCAGTTGAATGTTGACGCCACCCGGATGAGTCAGGCATACGCTGGCAGCGGCTATGTGCAGACGATCGTAACTGGCGAGGTTAATGCTTTCGTCTTGGGTCACAGGGCCGCAAGCTCCACCCCGGTGGACCTGGAAGAGCGGGTCCGGTTCAACCCGACGCTCAATAGATCGTGGTTCAGCGCCATCATGGAGGTGATAAACAACGTCACCATGCTTTCCATTATTCTGACCGGAGCGGCGCTTATCCGGGAGCGTGAGCACGGGACGGTGGAACACCTGCTGGTAATGCCCGTCACGCCCTTTGAGATCATGGCGAGCAAGGTTTGGACCATGGCGCTGGTAGTCCTCTGCGCAACGGCTTTTTCGTTGGTTTTCATCGTGCAGGGTGTGCTGTCGGCCCCCATCCAGGGGTCTTTGGCGCTCTTCCTGGCCGGGACCGCGCTGCATCTTTTCGCCACGACTTCCATGGGAATCTTTCTTGGCACGGTGGCGCGTTCGATGCCGCAGTTTGGCCTGTTGATAATGCTCGTGCTGTTGCCGCTCCAGATGCTCTCCGGTGCGACCACTCCCAGGGAGAGCATGCCGGAGTTTGTACAGTGCGTGATGCTGGCGGCTCCCAATACGCATTTTGTCATGCTTGCCCAGGCCATTCTTTACCGCGGCGCGGGCATCGAGGTCGTATGGCGTCAGTTTGCTGCCCTGGCGGTGATAGGAAGCGTTCTTTTCGGCCTGTCGCTCGGCCGTTTCCGCAAGACGCTCGGAAGCATGGCATGAACGGATAGCCAGGAGAGGTCCTTGCCCTCGCAGTGTGAGGAGTAATACGGTGATCGACCGCGATGGCTCCATCCTTGTACGGCGCCCGGAACAGCGAAAGCCCAACCGCGTGGCGGTTGGGCTTTCGTATTGATTTTGCTTTATGGAGATGAGGGGGCTCGAACCCCTGACCTCAGACTTGCGAAGCCTGCGCTCTCCCAGCTGAGCTACATCCCCTCAACAACAAGATGCACTCATATAGCGCTTTCCCTCTTGCCTGTCAAGAGGCTAAATAAGAGAAAGGCGAGTTTCCCTCGGCGCCGAGTGATGGGAGCGGCCGTAAGAGCGGTGTAACGGTGATGCTCAGGGGTATAACCCCCGCAGCTCTGTAGCTTCGGAGACCCTGCCGACTCCAAGCATCCAGGCTGCCGTTCGCATGTCCACCACTTTCTTCCTCATGATTGCGAGAACGTCGTTGAAACTACGGAGCATGATTTGGTGCAAACGCTTGTTGACCTCTTCCTCCGTCCAAAAGAATTCCTGCAAGTTCTGGACCCATTCAAAATATGAAACCGTGACTCCGCCCGCGTTTGCCAGGATGTCTGGAACGACGAGCACGCCTTTGTCGTTCAAGATCGCATCGGCCTCGGGAGTAGTGGGGCCGTTCGCGCCTTCGACGATCATCTTCGCGCGCATCTGCGACGCATTGTCCTCCGTGATGACGTTTCCAAGCGCTGCGGGAACCAGAATGTCGCAATCGAGCGTGAGAAGTTCGCTATTGGTGATGGAATCCGCGCCGGGAAGTCCGTTGAGGGAGCCCGTCCTGCCCTTGAAGTCCAGTGCATCCGCGTACGAAAGCCCCTTCGGGTTGAATGATCCTCCCGAACTGTCACTCACCGCAACAATCGACGCGCCTTCCTTTTCCAGGAGTTTAACCGTGTTGCCCCCCACATTTCCGAAACCCTGCACGGCCACCCTTGCACCTTCAATGTTGACCCCTTTCTCCTTGCAGGCTTCGAGGATCGTGTAAATGCAGCCGCGCGCGGTGGCCTCTTCTCTTCCCGGAGACCCCCCTATGCTGAGCGGCTTCCCTGTGACGACTCCTGGCACGGTGTACCCTTTCAGGATGCTGTATGTGTCCATGACCCATGCCATCACCTGCGCGTTCGTATAGACGTCCGGGGCCGGGATATCCATGTCTGGTCCGATGAGGGGAGCTATTTCCCAAGTGTACCTCCGGGTGATCCGTTCGATTTCGGCAAGACTCAGCTCCTTGGGATTGCAGACGACGCCGCCTTTCGCTCCGCCATAGGGGATGTTCACTATGGCCGTCTTCCACGTCATCCATGCTGCGAGGGCGCGCACTTCTTCGAGGTCCACGCTCGGGTGGTAGCGCAGCCCCCCCTTGCACGGCCCTCTCGCCACATTGTGTTGCACCCGGTACCCACGAAAGACCTCTATTGAACCGTCATCCATCTTGACGGGAAAATGCACGATGAGTTCGCGCTTCGGATATTTTAGCTTCTTGATCATGCCGTCTTCGAGCCCTAATTCGGCTGCTGCCTTTTCTAACTGAGCGTTAGCCATTTCAAAAGGCTTCCACTGTTTGCTCATTCTCTCCTCCTCAATGGGCTAAGACCAATCCTGCAAGCGGTTGCAAAACGCCGCCGGAATACGGGTGGGCCCGAAAAAATCAATAGATCAGGAACGAATGCTGCTGCAACGAAACATCGATTGAAGACTTTGCAAACTTTAGTCCATTATGACGCCTCCACTTCGGCTGCGAGTATAGCAGAGAAGGGACGAATGCGGCAGGACGAATGCGGCGGAAAGAAGCGCTCCGCGCCGCCCGCCGCATTGCCGCGCCAGCTCAACCCATCCGCCGGACGGGGATGGCGGTCTTCCGGCGCTGAGTGCGGGCCGAAGTGAGACGCAGCTTTTTCCTTGCGCTTCTTGGAGTATTTGGGCATAAAGTAAGGTTGTCATTTTGTTGCGGTTGGTCATTTGCGAGCGGAAGCACGGAGGCGGTATTGATTTCCATTGCTGTTATCGATGGTCAGGGCGGCGGAATCGGGAGCACGATCATCAAGAGGATAAAGGACGCTTACGGTGAGGAGGTGGAGGTGTGGGCGCTCGGCGCCAACGCCATTGCCACGGCCCAGATGATGAAAGCCCGCGCCAACCGCGGCGCCACGGGTGAAAATGCCATCTGCCGCAGCGCGCAACTGGCCGACGTCATTATCGGTCCCATATCCGTTCTCATAGCGCATGCAATGATGGGGGAGATCACCCCCAAAATGGTCGAGGCCATAGGCGCTTCCCGTGCCGCGAAGCTGCTTTTGCCTCTTACGCAGGAGGCTGTCGCCGTGGTGGGCGTGGCGAGGGAGCCGCTGCCGCATCTTGTGGAGAAGCTCGTGTACGAGCATCTCAGAGCGTTGATCCCCGGTTTGCCGGATGACGATGGCAAGGATCGATAAACGGGGCGCCCAGCCGACTGTCCGGCGCACGTCGTCATTCTGCATAACATATCCTGAAATATGAAGTGCTGAAAGGAAGTTGTCATGTCATTGGCGACTGAGCTCCTTACGCCGCATCTGATAATAGGCGGCGCGAGGAGCGGCAAAAGCATGTATGCGGAAAAATTGATTGAAGCCTACGAGTCTCCCTATGTTTACATCGCCACTGCGCAGGTGCTGGATGCTGAGATGGAGGACCGGGTGGCCAGGCATCGCGAGCGCAGGGCGGACGACTGGGAGACGCTGGAGAGCCCCCTTGCCCTGGTGGACAGCCTGAGTTCCCTCGTCGGCAGGGGAAAGCCGGTGCTGGTCGACTGCCTCACCCTCTGGATGAGCAACCTGCTTCTCGAAGATTCCATCTCTTCCCCCGAAGAGAACGTGGAACGGTTGTGCGAAATGCTGCACGTAGTAGACTACCCCTTGGTGCTCGTGTCTAATGAAGTGGGTTGCGGCGTTGTTCCGGACAACGAGCTGGGGAGGCGCTTTCGCGATCTTGCGGGCTGGGCGAATCAGAGAGTTGCCATGGCGTGCAGCGGCGTCACCTGGGTGACGGCCGGCCTGCCTCTTCCTCTCAAGGCCGGATCATCACATGCGCCTCGGCGATCGGCGGCGGGAAATGTCTGAAGAACCTGATGCGGGACGCCTGCATATGTGGGGCCGGTTTGGCGCGGCGCTCTCTTTCCTGACGGTCTACCGGCTGCCCTTCTGCGCCGCCGGGGAAATACTCGCGCCAAGGGAGCTTGCCGCGACCTTTTCCTTTTTCCCGCTGGTGGGGCTTACGCTGGGACTGAGCCTCGCCGTTCCGGCGCATCTCTTTCACCGCTTTGTCCCGTTGCCGCTTCTTGCCGTCTGGATCACGACCCTCCTCGCGCTGCTAACGCGAGGGTTGCATCTCGATGGGCTGGCCGACTTGGTCGATGGCGTGGGCGGTGGGTGCACGCCCGAGCGGCGTCTCGAAATCATGAAAGACAGCCGTTCAGGCGCTTTCGGCGTGTTGGCGCTGGTATTGGCCGTAGCTATTAAGGTCACCGCCATCTACGCTTTGCTGCTTGCAGGCGCGTGGACGCCCTTTTTCCTGGCGCCCATGCTCAGCCGCTCGATGATGGTTTTCGCGGCGTATAAGATGCCTTACGCCCGTCCGAACGGGCTCGGAAAGCCGTTCCTCGAAAATATGTCGCCTGTCAGCCTCTATGCGGTCGGAATGTTCTCCCTCGGGGCCTCCATTGCGTTGTCGTTCAAATTCTTTTGGCTTTACATCCCCGCTGGTCTTTTAGTTGTCTGGCTCATGCGGCGTCTTTGCATGAAATGGCTCGGAGGGATGACCGGAGACGTGTTGGGGGCCGTGAACGAGGTCGCCGAGGTGGTCCTCTTCTCGCTTGCGGCGTGCCTCCATTGATGGCGCCGCCCTTCCTCTCTCCTTAGCTTCCGGCCATTCTGCAACCGTAATGACACATTCCCAACCGTTTACTTTCACGGTCTAATCTGTTAAGCGTTTGGCGTTAATGACTTTCAGGCTCTTGGAGGTTTTCGATGTCCGCTTCGCAGTCGCTGCTCCGGTTGTTCAACAAAGAACTGAATCTTACGGAAGAGCAGTCCCGGGAATTCCGAACCGCTTTTGCTGTGCAGACCTTGCCCATCATGGATGCCTTCGAGCAGATCGGGGTCACGGATGAACAACGGATACTGAAGGTTGTCTCCGACTATCTCAATCTGCCCCTCCTCAGCCGCGAGGATTACCCGGATAAGCCCGTGCTGTTGGAGGGCGTGTCGATGCTTTTCCTCCGCAAGCACTCCATCTTGCCCATCCACGTGGGGAATGGGCGCGCAACGATCGTCGTGAACAATCCATTCGACGTCTCGCTCCTCAACGTCCTCGAGAGCTATTTCGGCGGCATGCAGCTCAACCTTTGCCTCGGGCAGCGCGAGGAGATCCGAACGGCCATCGACCGCCTTTATGGCGCCGCGGCGCGCGAAGCCGAAGCTATGTCGCGGGTGGAAGGACTCGGGCTGGATGGCGGCTTTGAAGACGACTTGGAGCACCTGCGCGGATTGGCCCAGGAAGCCCCCATCGTCCGCTTGGTGAACGTCCTGATCTCCCGTGCGCTCGATATGCGCGCTTCCGATATCCACTTCGAGCCCTTTGGACGGTCTTTCAACGTTCGGTGCCGCGTCGACGGCGTGCTTTACGACCTCGATCAGCCCCAGAAGAACATGCAAGCGGCCATCATCAGTCGCCTGAAACTCATGGCGAACCTCAACATCGCCGAACGCAGGCTTCCGCAGGACGGAAGAATCAAGCTGAAGTTCGGAAACCGCCAGGTGGATATCCGTGTCTCCACCGCTCCCACCATCTACGGCGAAAGCGTGGTGTTGCGCTTGTTGTCGCAGGACACTGTGGACTACAACCTGGGGACCCTTGGCATCGCCCCTCAGCAGTTGAGCGTGCTGGAGGAGTTGATCGAGCGGCCGTTCGGGATGATTCTCGTCACCGGCCCCACCGGCTCCGGGAAGACCACCACCCTCTACGCGGTGCTCCAGAAGCTGAATACGGTCACTCGAAAGATCATCACCGTCGAAGACCCCGTGGAATACCAGATAGACGGCATTAACCAGATTCAGGTGAAACCGCAGATCGATCTCACCTTCGCCAACGCCCTGCGCTCTCTGGTGCGGCAGGACCCGGACGTGCTGCTGATAGGCGAAATCCGTGACCGCGAGACGGCCGACATCGCCATCGAATCGGCCCTCACTGGTCACCTCGTCCTTTCCACCCTGCACACCAACGATGCTCCCGGCGCCATCACTCGTTTGCGCGACCTCGGAATAGAATCCTTCTTGATCGCCGACTCTTTCCTGGCCGTGGTGGCGCAACGCCTCATACGCCTCCTCTGCCCGGTCTGCAAGACGCCATACGAAGCAAGGGATGTGGACCGGGCCCGGTTGGGCGGCGTATTCAGCGACCTCCCGGAATCGATCACCCTGTATCAAAACAAAGGGTGTGACAAATGCGGTCATACGGGATTCAAAGGGCGCGAGGCGATCTACGAACTCCTTCCAATAACGGAGAACGTGCGGTCGGCGATCATTGCCGATAAAAGCGCGGGAAGCATTGCGAAAGTCGCGTTTGAAGAAAGCTACCGCCCGTTGCTGCACCATGGCTATGGGAAGGTCTTGCAAGGAATGACGACGATGTCGGAAGTGTTGCGGGTGACCAGCCTCACCTGATCCCCGGAGCGGCTCCACTCGCCGGCAAAAGCCTGTGGCCGTTCTTGGGGGAGGAGGTGCGTTTGACGAAAATGCGTCGGCGCGCCTTCACGCGGGACGCTTCTTCCGTGCTGAATTAGGGTTGTTTCATGGGATATTTCCAGTATAAGGCCCGCGACGGGCGGGGCGAAGAGCACCAGGGCGTGATGGAGGCGGCGTCTGAACAGGACGCCGCGCGCAAGCTCAAGGCGGGCCGCCTCTATCCTGTGAGGATTAAGCCGGTGCGCAGCCACGGCTTGCGTTCGATCCCGGAGGAGAACGTCATCCGGCTGTTCCAGGATCTTTCGGAACTCCTCACGGCGGGCTTGCCGGTGGACAGGGCTCTTGCCCTGACCAGCGCCTCCCAGACGCACAAGGCGTTTCGCCGGGTTGTCCAGGAGCTTCTGGAGGACGTGCAGGGAGGCAGCGACCTTTCTGATGCGCTTGGGAAGCACCGCGGTGTGTTCGGCGACCTCGCCTCGCACATGATCAAGGCGGGGGAGGCGAGCGGAGCGCTTCCGATTATCCTGGGGCGCCTTGCCCAGTATATGGAGCAGCGTCGCGTTTTCAAGCAGAGCTTGGTGTCGGCCCTTATCTATCCCTGCATCCTGCTCTCTATGAGCTTGCTCTCTGTTATTGTCCTGCTCGTCTATGTGATCCCGAAGTTTGCGCAGATATTCCAGGACCTCCACCAGCAGGTCCCTTTCCTTACGCAGATCATGCTTACCGCGGGCGTCCTGCTGAAAGACTACGGATGGGGTCTGGCCATCATGTTGGCTGCGGCATTCTGGGGCGGACGCCGCCTGTACGGGATGCCTGCTGTGCGCGACTGGGCGGATGGAGTCCTCATCCGCCTTCCTTTTTTCAAAACCATTATTTTGAACGGGGAGTTGACCCGTTTCTGCCGAACGCTCGGAACAATGATCCAGACGGGAGTCCCCATGCTCCGCGCCATCTCCCTGGGCGATCAGCTCATTATGAACGTCGCCGTCAAGCACGCCCTGGAGCCGCTCCGGCAGCACGTCAAGATGGGGCGCGCCATGAGCGAATTCTTTCGGAATCAGACTCTTTTCCCTCCCCGCGTCGGAACGATGCTCCGCATATCGGAAGAGCAGGGGAGCCTTGGAGATGGTCTTGTCGGCTTGGGTGATTACTTCGAGAAGGAGATGCAGAAGATCCTGCAGCGCTTGATGGCCTTGATGGAGCCGTTGGTCATCGTGTTCACCGGCCTCATCATAGGGGCGATGATCCTCAGCATGTTCACGGCGATCTTGGGAATAAACGAGATCCAGTTTTAGAGGCGCCGGTCTTGGGGAGTGGAATGCTCGGAAAATCAGATGGATTCACCCTCCTGGAGTTGGTGGTCGTCCTGCTCATAATGGCGCTGGTCATTGGGACTTCCATGCCGCGCATTAGCGCGGGGTGGCGGCATCTGGAGGAGCGTGAGTTCATGCAGGAATTTTCAAGGACGGTTAGACGCGCTCGGCTTCAGGCCATGGAGGAGGGCGGAGTGGCGGTGTTCCGCATCCGTCCGAAGGATCGCACGTATGGACTGGAGAATCCTCCGGAAAGCCCCATTCCGGCCAATGTGGACATTTACTCCGATCAACTGCGGGAGGACTCTGCCACGGGGGACGGTATTCTGATTTTTTACCCGGACGGGAGTCCTTCCGCGAGTGAAATAGACGTTACGTTCGACCACGATAGGGTGTTCTACCTTAACATCCATCCGCTGACCGGGACCGTCGCATGGATGAGGGCGACGAAGGAATGATGGGGAAATGCGAGATGAAAAGGTGCGCCCGGGAGGCGGGCCGCCGGCCGGGTTGCGCCGGCTTCACCCTGGTGGAGATCGTTGTTTGTCTCTTGCTTGGGACGCTGATTGTGGGGGGCGTCATGGGGCTTTTCTCTTCCTCTCTCCATCAGCAGCAGCGGATGAAGGAGAAGGCGGAGGACTGGCCTGTTCTCGAGGCCGCCGCCCAGATCATCCTTGCGGACCCTGAAAGCGCGTTGAACGGGGTGGTGAGCGTCGATGGACTTCCGGGCGCTCCCGTTGTCGATGTATATCTGACGCAAGTGGATCTGGGGTCGGAAGGGACGGACGCGCAGTCGGAGGCTGGGCGATTATACCGGGCCGAATTGCATTTCCGGTCGAGCATGCTGGAACTCAGCCTCATCGTCCCGAAGGAAAAGGAATAGGATAGGCGTATGGAGCCGAAGTCGCGCCGTCTTCTCCGCGGCGCCGGGGGGTTCACTCTGCTGGAGTTGATGCTGGCGACATTCCTTTCCACCATGGTGGTGGGCATGGTGGCTGCATCCCTCTCTTTCTGCCTGCGTCTCTGGGAGCGGCACCGGAGCTACGAGCCGAATGACGTGCAATATGTCCTCGACCTGATGACGCTGCAGTTGGGATCGTATAATCCAACCCCTGTCACTTTCAGCGAAGGGGAGCAGATGATCTTCTTTGGGGACCGTTATTCCGTCACGTTCGCCACCAACTATTCGGTGAAGGCGCTGTGCGGCGGCGCTCCGGTGCTGGCTCATTATGTGTTTTATCCGGAAGATGGGAGAGTATATTATGCGGAGACCCCATTCAATTCGAGTGATTCCGATGCAGTGAAGGACTTCGTCGATCTGAAGCCGGGAGCAAAAAACAGTTCGGTCCCATTTTATTCCGTCGCGGCCTCGGAGTTCTCGATTCGGTTTATACAAAGGCGGGAAACCGATGAAGCCGCCCAGGCGGAGTCTGAGTACGCGGGAAAATTGGGGAAAAGCGGCAAGGACGGCGCCTGGGAGGGTGATCCGAAGACTCTGGAAGGGGTGCTTGTATATATAGTCTCTGGAAATGGGACACATTCCATGACGAAGTTCATAGTCCCTTCTTTTATGAACTTTTTGCAGCTGGGCGACCCAGACAAGGATAGCGTTGCGTCGGGGAGCGGTTCGAGCAGGAATTCCGATGGGAAATAGGGGCGTCGTCATTGTCGTTGTCCTCTGGGTGTGCGCCATCATCATCTGGATTGCCCTTGAGGTGAGCGCCGACACCCGGTTGCGTGGGACGGAGGAGGTGCAGCTTTGGCGCAAGACGCAAGCGCTTTACCTTGCGATTGGCGGCGTCAATGAAGCGCTTGCCCGCTTGGGGAAAGAGTCTTCCCTTGACTTCGACAGCAAGTCGGAGAATGGATGGCAGCCGGATGGGCCTCCCCAAGTCGTGGAATATCGAACGGGGACTGCGACCGTAATCGTCGAAGATGAAAAGGAAAAGGTCAACGTTAACAAGGCGGGTGCGGACCAGTTGAAGGATGTGCTGGAGAAGACGGGCATGGAAGAGCAACGCGCCGAATCTCTCGCCGGTGTTATCGCGGACTTCATCGACGAGGACGACGCTCCGGGCCTTCATGGAGCGGAGAAGGATGAATACAAGAGTGCGGGGCGCGCGTCGAACCTTCCTTTCAATGCTCCCCTCACGAGCATCGACCAGATGTTGGCCATCCCGGGAGTGGACCCGGATCTTTTTTACGGCTATGGCGGATCGGGAGACGCGGATCGTGCGGATGCGATGTTGCCTGGAGAATATTCCTTATTTGAGTTGCTTACCGTTTATGGTAAGAACACCGAATTGAAGGATGAAGACCAGGACGGCATTTTCGACGATAAGAGTGACAAGGAAGAAAAGAAACAGTCGTCTTCAAATAACAAAGACGGTTTCGGCGATGTGGAGCTGAAAGAGCATAAGTCCTGGAATTCCGGGGGAATCTACAGAATCATTTCTTGTGGCCGGTCCGCCGTCGGGCCGCCGTCCGTTGTCCTGTGCGTCATAATTCGGTATTCTCCGGAGTTGTCGCACGGTTACGAAGTATTGTTCAGAAAAGTCCTGTAAATCGACATGTGTTGGAACGACGACCGCGACGCTGGGAATCGGGAAATGTGTAAATATGCTTAAGACCATCATCAGACAACGGCCCAAGCATCTTTTGTCCATTTATGTTGAACCCACGAGGATCGAGATGCTCTGGTCGCGCAGAAGCTTCAGGCGCTGGGATGTGGGCAGGGTGGAGCAGGTCGCTCTGTCGGAAGGGGATCAGCCTTATGAACACCTGCAACGCTTGGGCCTTCGGGCGAAGGGCGCTCACACGGGGCTGGTTCTTTTCCTGGCGAGGTCCTTTTATTCTTTCCACCGCGAATGCTACCCTGCGGCGATAGTCGATCAGCTGGAAGAAACGCTTACCTACGACTGGCCTGAAAATATCTTTTATGAAGATGGACAGGTGCTCCATTTTCACGGAGAACCTGCACCGGCCGGGCTCCAACTGGTCGTCCCGATATTTTCCTTGCAGCAGGAAGTCTACGATAAGTTTTATCAGTGCCTGGACGGCGCCTCTTTTCAAACTTTCACCGTTGTGCCGGGAGCTACAGCCTACCGCAAGCTCCTTGCGGCGTCTGAGGCCTCCTCAGACGGGGTCCCGGAGATCAAAATCGCGGGCCGCCAATTAGACTCTTCGCAGTTGGAAGTCAACCGCTTCCTTGGCGGCCTTCTTCAGGATTCGGTGATTATCCGCGCGGGTGAAGAGACTCCGAAGCTTTTCTTTGAGTGCGCCCGTTGTTCGGGAGAAGAGGACGCCTCTCCGGAAACGAAGGCGTGCATACGGCTGCTCCGGTTTAAGGATGAACCCGCGATGGAAGGCGTAGATGCCTGGGAAGGCAAGCGGCTTCCCGTAGAAACCGATGAGCGCGAGGAGCCTTTGCTCGCCTCGTGGACGCGGGACCTTTTGAACGAGGAAGAAACCCAGGGATTTGGGGCGCCGGTTTACGCCAGGCCGTGGAAAGCTCCCAAGGCTCTATGGGTTGCAATCTGTTTCGTGCTGGTCTACTCTGTCTTTGCCTTGTATAAGGCGCATGAGCGGAGCGTTCTCGCCAACTCGTTCGAGGAGTTGACGGCCCGCAGGGCTCGGCTGGAAGCCCAGTGGAAGCCTATCGAGCAATTACAGCAGAGGATGCCGCAGCTTCAGGAAGCGCAGAAGGCCCTTGCGCAGTTTGGCGAACAGAGCTACCCGGTGGTTGGCTTGCTGACCCTGCTTTCCAACATGACGCCCGAGGATACGTGGCTCAACTTTTTCTCCGTCAAGGGCGATGAATTGACGTTGCGGGGCGAGAGCAAATCGGCCATCAAATACCTCGGCGAACTCTCCAAGGCCCCGGGCTTCCATGACGCGCGGTTTGCCTCGCCCGTCAGCAAAAACCCGTCATCCGACATGGAGCGCTTCCACATACAGATCCAGGTGACCCCGGACAAATTGAAACAGGCGATAGACCTCATACCGCCGGAGGCGGGGGGGGCGCTGCCCCCGGCGCCCAACGCTCCGCCCCGGCCGGATGCTCCTATTCCCGCCGTTCGTCCGGGTGGAGGTCCTCCTCTCCCCAAGGCGCCGCCAGATGCGCGGTGACGTGGCGCACCGGACGGTCTGGCGGATGCTCCGAAAATATGCGAGTTTGCCGGTTTCCCGGAGGAAGAGGCTATGAAGCTGAAAACGGAGTTGTCTTTAAAGGATCTGAAGAAATACCGTTCTTCCATTATACTGGTTCTTTCCACTGTTGTGGCTATCTGGGTCGTCCATGCGTTCTGGCTGGGGGGCGGGGTGCTCGAAACCGATTCCCTGGCGGCGCAGGTGACACAGCAGAAACAGCTTATTGAAAGGTACGAGGCGAAGCTGAGCCAGGCGCAGGGGCTGCGGAAAAGCCTCGAAAGCCAGGAAGGGGAGCTGAAGCATCTCCGCGAGGGGCTGTATAAGGGAGGCGATCCATATCAACTGGCGGCTGCTCTCGGTGAGGTCTTCTCCCCCAAAGGTTCGCAGGACCTTAGCATTAAGAGCTATCAGGTGCTCGATAGCAAGGAATACGGCCTTTACCAGCAGGTCCGGCTCAAATTCTATTTTACGGCTTCCATCCGGGGCTTGTACACTTTTTTGCGGGGCATCGAAAAATCGCAGACGGTGCTTGCGGTAGACCAGATGGACATTCGTAAAGGCGGCGGCAGGGGAGGTTTTGATCTCGTTGTTAACGTCATCGTTTCCGCCCTGATGGAGAAGGGTGAGCGGTCTGATAAAAACAAAACGTAAAGGACGCGTTGTCTATGAAAATGCATCGGGGTGTGCTTTTGCTCCTGGCAGGGTTTCTACTTACGAGTTGTGCGAGTTCCGGCAAGGTGGTCAACACCCGGACCCGCGACTATGGATCGGAGGCTCCTGCAACTCCTTTTGGCGTGAAGCTGGAGCCGACTACGCCGCCCACATCGGACGCGCTCGAGAAGGGACCCCCCTCCGATTCTGCTAAGCCTTCCGCTTCCCTTCCCAGCAAACCGGCCGAAGCGAGCTCTGGACTGGTGGATCTTGGGCAGGCGGGAAATGAATTGAAACGTCCGCTTCCCGCCGATCAGGAGCGGCGAAAAGTCGTATTTGAATTTGACAAGGCCGATATCGTGGAAGTGACGAATAAGATCTTCCAGGATTACCTTCAGGTCAACTATGTCCTGGACCCCAACCTCCAGGGGCGCGTCAGCCTTTACATCGAAGGGGAATTCACCAACCGGGAGCTGCTGAACGCCATCACGAAAGCATATGCGGCGAACCTCGTTTCCGTGGTGCCGCGTGGCAACATGTACCTCATTCAGCCGCTTCAGAGAAACGCATCCAGTGGATTGCCGATAGCTGGGGACTTCGTCTTGAAAAAGGGCGACGACTATGAACAGCCCATCATCGTAATGTATCGCCTGCGCTTCCTCGAGGCTAAGCAGGCCGTGAATACTATACGGATGTTTCTCGCTCCGGGGCGGCCCATTACGGTCGACGATTTCTCCAACTCCGTTGTCTTCGCCGAGGATATTGGAAACGCGCGCACGATCATAAACATCCTCAAGGCGATGGATATGAATATCATGAAGGACGTGGGGATGGAGGTTGTCCCCCTTCAGGCCTTGACAGCCGAAGAAGCCGCCACCAGCGTCGAGACGCTGCTCGGCAAGCTCGACACCTTCAAACAGAGCGCTTTTCAATCCAATGTCGCGGTGATTCCTCTCCAACATTTTGGGGGCGTGCTGATACTTGCGCAAGACCCGGAGGTTATGTCGACCATCAAGAATTGGCTTCATGCGCTGGATCTCCAAGGGGTGGACAGCGGCGAGCAGATTTATGTCTACTATGTCCAAAATGGCTTGGCCACCGAAATATCGGACATCCTTGGCCGGCTCTACGGCGAGGAAGGGGGGAGCTCCATGGGGCGCCGCTCCGACAAAAAAGTTGTGGGTTCAAACGACCGCTCTTCCTCCAGCAGCAAGAGTTCCAGCTCTTCCAGTTCTTCCAGTCAGACGGGCGTGCTGCAAAACAGCAGCAGCAAGAACCGGCAAAGCAGCGGTTCCAGCAGTTCTGGAACATCCGTTGCCACAAAAATGACGGGCAACGTCGTTATTATTCCCGACGAAACGAATAATGCCATAGTAGTGAGGGCGAATCAGAACGATTATGCTAAGGTGAAGAAATCCATACAGTCCTTGGACGTCATTCCGAGGGGCGTCCTGATAGAGGTGACGATCGCGGAAGTTACGCTGAACAATGAATTGGAATATGGCGTCGAATGGTTTCTCAAGAACAAGGGCGTCGATATTGCCGGAAGTGGAAAAGGCAGCGCCGTGATGAGCACCGGGCAATCGTTCACCAAGGACTTTGATATCAATACGACGCTTTCCAATGGTCTGACCTTGTACTGGGAGAATGTCGCCGGCAATATCGCTGCGCTGATAAACCTGCTCTCCTCCAAAACGGACGTCTCGATTCTCTCGAACCCGACGCTTCTTGCCACGGACAACAAGGAAGCCTCGATCACCGTCGGAGGACGGGAGCCCATAGTCACGAAGACCGTGACTTCGACGGACACCACGGACAACACCATCGCGAATTCTATCGAATACGAGGAAACAGGCATCATCCTGACGGTGACGCCTCATATAAACGCCGGAGGCCTGGTTCGTCTGGACGTAGAGCAGACGATTCGCGATGCCATAGCGAACACTGTCTCCGGAATTGACTCCCCGGCCTTCACGGAACGGAAAATTAACACGACTCTCATAGCGCAAAACGGAAGCACCGTCGTTATAGGCGGAATTATCCAGACCAAGAGCGACACCACCCACACGGGAGTGCCGTTTCTCGACAAGGTGCCTCTTATTGCGCCGCTCTTTTCGTCCAAGGATAAGACCATGGAGCGCACGGAGCTTATTATCGCAATCACTCCCCGCGTGGTGGACCACAACCGCGATGAAATCTCGAGCAGGGAATTTCTTGAAAAAATGAAACAATTGAGGCAGAAAATGGCTATACCCGGAGCCGATGGGGCCTAGTGTGGCGTCCGACGTGTTTTTTGTAAGTTGCGGTGAATGAACGCGCGCCAACCTGTGGCTAATCTGTAAACTGAAGACTGGCGGCCCGCTAGGGCCCCTCAACGGATGCTTTTGAGAGAGCGTGGAAGGGGACGGCATGAAGGAAATCGTTTCCACGGGGAATGCTCCCGAGGCGATAGGGCCATACTCGCAGGCGGTGCGGTGCGGGAATCTGCTCTTTGTTTCCGGGCAGATTCCTATTTCGCCGGCAACGGGAGAATTGGTTGAAGGAGGCGTCGAGGCGCAGGCCCGGATGGTCATGGAAAACCTGAAAACCATTGTAGAGGCGGCGGGAATGGGCATGGAGGACATATTGAAATGCAGCTGTTTCCTGAAGAGCATGGAAGATTTTCCCAAGTTCAACGCCGTATATGGAAGTTATTTTGGGAAAGAGCCTCCGGCGAGGGAGACAATCGAGGTCTCGCGGCTGCCGAAGGGGGCGCTGGTGGAGGTGTCGGCCATCTGCGGGAAATGAAGGCCGCGCCGTACGCTGTCTCGCAGATAGTCTCTTGCGGGGTTGCCCTGTTCATGCTGTGGGGGTGCGCCGCTTTGCATCCTTCGGGCGTGGCGGAGCGCCGTGAGGCGCCCTTGTTGCCTGCGACTGCGCTCCAGCAGGATGACGTCCTGGATGCCGTGAGTGGAGGGAAGATCTCTTTTGAATCGCTCCTCGACGTCCTGTCGGCGGCCCGCGTCGTCTACGTGGGCGAGTCCCACAACAACGCGGACGACCACCGAGTGGAATTGCGCGTCCTCGAAGGCCTCTACGAGAAAAATCCTTCCCTTGCGCTCGCCTTGGAGATGTTTCCGAGGGATGAGCAGCCTGTCCTCGACCAATGGTCGCAGGGGCTTTTGTCGGAGGATCAGTTTATAAGAGCGTCCCACTGGGAGGACGTTTGGGGTTATTCATATGCTCTCTACCGCGATCTGCTCGATTTTGCCAGGGAAAAGAAGATCAGGATCATTGCTCTCAATGCTCCGGGGGCGGTGGTGAAGAAAATCGCCCGCGAGGGGCTTGCTTCGCTCTCTCCGGCTGAACGCTCGCAGGTGGCGAAGGATTTTTCCTTCGACGATCAGGAGCACAGGGAATACGTCCGGGAGCAGTACGGAGAGCATCTCAAGGGGCGCATTAAGGATTTTGAGTCCTTCTACCAAGCGCAACTGGCGTGGGAGGAGACGATGGCGGAGACGCTGGCCGAGGTCCTGCTAACGTCGGATGCAAAGACGCAAGTCGTGACGTTCCTCGGAAAAGGGCACATGGACTACCGCTTTAGCGTTCCCGAGCGGGTGCGTGGGAGAGTGGACCACACTTACAAGACCGTTATGCCGATCCCCGTGAATTTCGTGGAGGAGCCTGTCGATCCTCACCTTGCCGATTATTTGTGGATCACCGGGAAGTGGGAGCAGTCCCACCATGGTCCGCGCAGGTTGGGGCTGGTCGCTCAACCTGCTGCCTCGGGCGATGGGCTGGAGGTTATAGGAATTCTTCCCGGAAGCGCGGCGGAGAATGCCGGGTTGAGGAAGGGAGATATCCTTAGAGCTGTCAACGGCGTTTCGCTCCAGTCGGTGGATGCGCTCCATGACATGCTGGCCTCTGGCGTTGCGGCCCTCGGCTTCCGTGTGGAGCGCAAAGGGGAGGGGGAGCGCGGCGTCACGGTGGAGGTCCCCAGGCCCGAGAGCGGTGACTCCGGGAAATGAAAGATTTGTGACCTATGCTAGCTATTTCCACATCGTGGATGTCCGGCGGCTGCGACGACGGAGAGGGATTGCTGCGGAGGCTCGAGCGCTTTGGAATTCGGGCGGTGGAGCTCGACTATCGCATCACGGCCGCAATGCACCGTCAGGCGAAGGGCCTGCTCGGTGGAGCGGGCTTTCGCGTTGTCTCGGTGCATAACTTTTTCCCCGTTCCCCCTATTGTCCCACGGTCTGTGGCGGGCGGAGACGTCTTCTCGCTCTCGAGCCCGGACAGGGAGGAGCGGATGCGGGCCGTCGAATGGACTATGCGCACGATCGAAGCTGCAAACGATCTCGAGGCGGGAGCGGTTGTCCTGCACTGCGGACGGCTGGACGAGTTTCCGGGCCTTGATGGTCTTCGTGAGTTTCGGGATAGGGGCATGATAGAGTGCGAAGAGGCTCGGGAGTTGGCGAGGGGCCTCCGCGGAGAGCGCGACGCGAGGAAGCGCAAGTCCATGGACTGCCTGCTGTCAAGCCTTGACCGGCTCGTCCGGACTGCCGACAGGATGAACGTGACGCTCGGGTTGGAAAATCGCCGGCTCTTTCACGAGTTGCCTGGAGCTGACGATTTCGAGGCTGTCTTCCGGGAGTTCGACGGCGCTCCGCTGGGGCTGTGGTTCAATGCGGGCGGCGCCAAGGTGAACGAACTGCTGGGCCTGTTCGATGTGGAAGGACTATTGAAAACTTTTTCCAGCAAACTGATTGGCGCGCACCTCCACGACGCACGCAAGGGGGAGGACCATTTGCCGCCGGGGACGGGAGCGGTGGATTTCGCCATGATCCGATCCCATCTTCCAGATGGCGCTCCCAGGGTGCTCGAACTTGCGCCGGGAGCTTCGGATGGCGAAGTCTCCGAGAGCATCGCCTATTTGCATGAGGTCGGGATGGATGCCTGAGCGGGGCGGGGCGGGGCGGTTGAAGGGGCCGAAAACGGCTCCGCGTCCCCTCAACCGTATAGATGCTTGCTATGGTCTGATGTCGATGGTCGGATAGATCCCCTTCATCTCGCCCTCGGGGTAGGGCTGGAGGGTGTTGAACGTAATGTTTTGCCCCTTCTGAGCGTGCCCGCGGTTTTGCCCGTTGCCGTCATAGTAGGCGCCGTTCGCCTCCAGGATATGATCGATGCGGTGGCGGAACGCCTCCACGAATTTTGCGCCGCTTCCCTGGAAAATCATTGCCCCCATCTCGATCTCCCCATCCGCCTTGGCGAGTTCGTCGAGCGCCATGCTGTGCTTGCTCAGGTCATTGCGGTTCCTGATGCAGCCCCACACCAGATGCCCGGCCGGAATGTCTATCGGCTCTTCTAAGTCGATGATCGTATGCGGCATCACGATGCACCCTTCCCCGACGGTGAGGGGACATGTGAGCGAGCCTTGCAGGAATGCGTTGAACCCCACGAAAACGTTCTTTGCCAGCTGGGCGCGGATCACCTTCCCGCCATGGGCCGTGATGTCGTTGCCCTCGAGTCGCGAGTGAATGATATAGCAATTCTCCTGCGCATTCGATCCCTTGCCGAGCCACGCGTTTTCCAGGTACGCGCGCTGCGCCACGAGCACGTTTTCGCTCACCCTTGCATTCTTGACAACCGCGTATTGGCTGATGGACGCCCCAGCCGGAACGATGATGGGGCACTTCGACTGCATCATTTCAAAGACCCATTCAAAGTCTGATTTCCGCGACTCCACGAAATCCATCAAAATCCCCTTCGGGGGCTTGCCGGGTTCGATGCTGATGTAGCGCTTCAGAATGTCGGGGTTGAAATAATACATGAAATTGAAAGCGTCCCCGTTGATGAGAATTCGCCCGTCTTCGATAAGACGGTGTGAAAGCTCGCCTGTCTGCACGTAAGAATAGGTTCCTATCACGCAGTCGTGCAGCGTGGTGAGATCGACGGTCGCAAAGGGGCCGATGAAGCTGCCCTCCATCGTCGACCCATGGATGTTGGCGTAGTGCATGGAAATCGTATTCTTGATGTAAAATTCCTCGGGAGATTCGGGATTTCTACTATTGTTGTGGACGAGGTTCTTTATCAGGTAGCTGTCCTGAATCCGGATGATTTCGTCGTCATGGAGCGGGATTTGCATCCCCTGATGCTGAAAGATGTCTCCCTGCGCTTTCAACTCGTCGCCCCGGATGTCGCTCTTGTAGAGCACGGAGTGGTCCACGATGCATTTGCCGAGAAAATAGCTGCCGGCTATGCTCGACTGGTTGAAATGGAAATGGATGGGGTGGTGCAGCGTGAGCCCGTAAAATGCATAGAAAAGATTGAACTGGTGGGGCGGTATGAGGTCCCGGACGTAAGGTCCTGCGTCAAAAAAAGGCTCCCGGAGATTGATGTTGACTCGGTCGATGATGCGTGTGATGAGTTTTTCCAGCTGTTCCATATAGTGTGCTCCTTGGCTGCAACGGCCGGTTGCGCCGCGCCGATGCTGTCAGGTTCTTCTGCGTGCGTTGCTTCTCAAGAAACATCCCCAAACGGTGGGGCGCAAAACGAACGCGCACGTCCTCCTCTTGGGGGCTGGGTTCTGATTGCCAGTCCCTTCAGGGAGGATGTGCTCGGCGTTTTGTCGTGTGAGTCACTGCTCACCGCGCCGCGGGCCGCTCCTTGCGGCGAACGCGCTTGATCTTCTCCACGAGTTCGGTCAGCGAACACGGTTTGGTGAGGTAATCGACGGCCCCGTATTCCAGTCCCTCTCTGGCCGCGGTTTCTGAACCATGCCCCGTGAGCATGATGACCGGCATGCCGGGGTCCATTATCTTGAAAATCTTCAAGACTTCGATGCCGTCCATATCCTCCATCTTGAGGTCCAGAACCGCCGCATCGAAGCTGGCCCCCCGTAGCGTTTGAATGGCTTGGGTCCCGCTGTTGGCGGAGGTCACCGCGATGTTTCGCTTGGACATCCTCTTGGCGAGCACGTCCACATAGCCTTCCTCATCGTCCACCAGGAGGAGTCTTATCGGACCGGACGGTTCTTTTTCAGCGTCGGTCATGGCTCGCACTTTCTAGTCGCCGCGCCGCAGAGCGATCTCTTTGATGCGGGCTTCGGTTATCTTTGTTTCGTGTTTGGCTTTCTTAGCCTTTGCTTCTTGCACCTTTGACATCAGTTGCTCGATGTTGCACGGTTTCATGAGGTAATCGAAGGCTCCGAGCTTCATTCCCTCTATGGCGGTTTCCACCGTGGCGTGCCCCGTCAGCATGATGACCTCTGTAAGAGGCTTTATGTTCTTGATCTCTTTCAATGTCTCTATTCCATCCATTCCGGGCATTTTTACGTCAAGGATCACGATATCGATTGCACTGTCGCCCTTGAGTTTCTCCAGGGCGTCGGTCCCGTTGAATGCGGTTTGAATAATCAGATTTCTCTTGGTTAGCCGCTTTGTCATGGTCTCTACGAAGGGGACTTCGTCGTCGACCAGAAGCACCACCGTGTTCATTGAATCCCTCCTTATTGATGAAGTATCATGCTTCTTATCCACCGTTGCGCGTCAGCGCTTAATTCTCTTTATTGCTCCCTCGCCTCCGCATCGTCCTTCACCCTGGCTTCGGGCGCGGGCAAATGCACGTGGAAGGTTGTCCCCAGTCCCACCGCGCTGTTTAGTGTAATTTCTCCCCCGGCTTTCTTGATGATGCCGTAGCAGATGGACAGGCCAAGGCCCGTGCCTTTTCCCACGGGCTTGGTGGTGAAAAATGGGTCGAATATCCTGGGCAGAATGGATTTTGGAATGCCCTGCCCGTTGTCGGCGATGTCGACGATGACGAAATCGCCCTCCTTCCTTGTTGTAATGTCAATGACTCCACCTTGAGTGCCGATGGCGTCGATGGCATTGTTGATGAGGTTCAGGAACACCTGCTGCATTTCGGATGGCGATGCGTAGATGATGGGCAGCTCGACGCCCAGGTGCATGTTGATTTTCACGTTTCCGTATCGCGCTTTTTGCTCCGAAATGCTTACGATGTCTTCCACGAGTTCATTGATATGGATCTCGCGCTCCTTGGGGTCGGTCTTTCGGGCGAAACTGAGCAGCTTGTGGGTGATCTCCTTGCACCTGGCCCCTTGCGTGTTGATCTGTTGGAGCGCCCTCCTGAACTCTTCGATGTTTTCGCTTTCCTTGAGGTCTTCCTCCTCGAGCAGGTCCTCCATCCATCCGGCTTCCTCCACCATGATGGCTACGGGATTGTTGATCTCGTGGGCTATGCCCGCCGCCAGCTCCCCAACGGACGCGAGCTTGCCCGTTTCGATCACCTGCTCGTTCATCATTTCCTTTTCTCGATCCGCCTGTTCGATGCGCTGCACCATTCTCTTCGACAGAAGGAACGCCTTGATGACTATGGCCACGCCGCCAATGAAGAATATGATCAAGGCGAGCTTACGCGTTCGCCACAGGTCCGAGAAAGCGTCGCTTGCTTCCTGTTGGTAAACCAGCATCCACTCGCCGCCCTTGAGCGGGGACATCACGAAAATGACGTCCTTGCCCGCATACTCCGCTTCCTCGGTGAATACTGTTTCTTGCTCCGGGGGCTCTTTGGGGGCCGGGGCGATGTTGTCCGTTGACGTGTAATCCTGTCCCACCGTTATCGGCATGCTCCTGGGCTCCTTCAGTTTGAATGCCCTGATGAAGAAGTCCCTGTCCGGAAGCGGCTTGATGCGGGGATTTGTCTGAAATTCCCCTTTCCTGTTGAGGATGAAAGCCGATCCTGTTTCGCCGATATGAATGTTTTCCACGAGGTTGTTGAACGCTTCGAAATCTATGGTCGCGCGTAACAGCCATTCGACGCCATTGTCCTCCCGTTTGACCGCGACAATGAAATGCGGCTGGTGCCGCATTCCCAGAAATACGTCGCTTATGAAATAATTGGACTTGGCGGCTTGGGGGAACCAGTCGGTCGCCGAATAATCCACGTCTGTCAGCTTATAGGGCCCGGCGTAGGCTGCCTGCACTCCTTTCGGATTTATTACGCCAAGGTCGACGAACACGTCGCCGTACATCATTTGGAGATTCGACAACGTCTTCTGCAGGAAAACCTCGTTGCTCAATGCGCCGAAATCGTACGCATTGGCTATTAATCCAATGTTGCAAAGCTTTTCGTGCAGGAAGCCGTCCACGTTCTGCTGGTGCTTGTGAACCAGTTCCTTCAGGTGCGCCATCACCTTGTCGCGGTAAGACGTCTCGAAGCTGTAGCCAATGATCCCGGCGATCAGGATGAGGGGAGTGAATGACACCAGGATCATGACGATAACCATCTTCCTGGTCAGCGACTGGTAGTATCGTATATTTTCCATAACTCTCTATCCCTCTGGCCGCTGGGCTGCGATATTTGGGGCCAGGAGTCGGCAAAGCCGCCGGAAGCGGAGGCCGGGGCGCGTCGGGGATGCGACGGGGGCTCGCTGCAATGAGCGCTCCCCGCCGGATCTCATGGCCCCTCTTCGGAGAATTTGCAGAGTCCCGTTGCGGAGCGCGCATCGCGACGCGCCGGGCGCTTTTCGCCTCGCCGGAAAGTCACTTTACTACGTCCACTTCTACGCCGGTCTGCTGCTTGAGTTCCTGTACATGGTCCTCGACTTCCCCCTTGAACATCGCCTTCTCGAAGAATGTCCTCTCCTCGTGCCCGAGTAGCAGGAGGTCCGCTTTCTCCTCCAGAACCACTTCCTTTAGCACGTCCAGCACCTTGCCAGCGCGAACGACCTTCCTGGGAGTCACGCCCTGGGTCGCGGCGATTTGCTCCGCCATCTCCACAATATGGCCGCCCAACTTCATGAGGGACGCTTTCACCCCGCTGCTGGCGGCGACGCCCCCCTGCAGGAAGCTTGCATCCACCGCGTAAACGTACACCAGCGTGGCGTTGTTTTCCTTCGCGAGCACCGCCGCCTGCAACGCAGCCTTTTGTGAATGCGCCGACCCTGTCACCCCGCATACGATTGTCTTGTAGCCCATTTATCGCTCCTGTTAGATGCCCGGAACGCCGTTTCCGACGCCCGGTCCATGGACGCCCATGCGTCTTCTCTAGGCGCCTGCGCGCCCCCTCCCGATCAAATCTCAACCAGCAACAGCCAGATGGAACAGAACACGATGGTGACGAGCATCGGGAGTGCGGCAATTTTCACATACTGCATGAAAGAAATATGGTAACCGGCGCGCTCCGCCATGCCCACCGTGACGACGTTCGCGCTGGCCCCGATCATTGTCCCGTTTCCCCCTAGGCACGCCCCGAGTGCGAGCGCCCACCAGAGCACTCCGCCCTGCGCGCCGGGGATGACCGTCGTGAGATACGCGACGATCGGGAGCATGGTCGCGGTGAACGGGATGTTGTCGATAATGGCGGAAGCTATGGCCGAAACCCACAGGATCATCAGAATCGCCGCGACCAGCGACCCCTGCGACATATCTTTCACCCATTCGGCGATCACCTGGATCAGGCCGGCTTCCTCCGCACCCGCCACTACGATGAACAGCATCATGAAAAACACGAGTGTTGGCCATTCTATCTCGTGCTCCAGCATTTCCACGATGTCCACGCGGCTCACCGCCATGAGGACCGCCGCTCCGATCAATGCCGCGACGCTCGGCTCCATGTGCAGGGCGCCGTGGATGATAAAAAGAAAGATCACGATGGCGAGGATGACGCCTCCCTGGATCAGGAGCTTGCTGTCAGTTATCCTGTATTCTTCCTTCAGGTGGGCGATCAGCTTTTGAACGTCGCCGACCTGGGCTTTGAGGTACTCCTTCTTGTACCAGTAAATATAATAGACGACGGTGAAAGCCAGTGAAATTGCACAGATGATGGTGAGGTTGTGGGCAAAATCCAGGAAGCTGAGCTTCGCGTAAGAGCCGATCATGATGTTGGGTGGGTCGCCGATGAGAGTCGCGGTGCCGCCGACGTTGGATGCGAAAACCTCGGGCATGAGGAACGCGATGGGATTGATCTTCAGGGTCAATGCTATCTCGATAGTCACCGGAATAATCAGAAGCATTGTCGTCACGTTGTCGAGAAACGCCGAGGTGACCGCCGTCACCACCATGAGGATCGCGGAGAGAGCGTATACGTTGCCCTTCGCCGCCTGGTAGGACTTGTAGGCCATCCACTGGAATACGCCGGTTTTCTTGAGAATCCCCACGATCATCATCATGGCCATGAGCAGGAAAATGACGTTCATGTCGATGGCGTGCATCGCGTCTTCAAAGCTGAGGATCATGTAGTCCGGGTTGAACGTCCCGGCGGTGTACGATATGGTCAGAAGCAGCGCCGCGCCAAGGAGAGCCGCGAGCGTCCTGTGCATCATTTCGAAAGCGATCAGAACATAGACGAGCACCAGCACGATGGTGGCGATCCAGAAGGCGGGAGTGATGGCCCGCATCAAGGTGAAGTTGTGGTGCGTCATGTAATATGCATCGCCGTTTTCAGCCGGTCCCCCGGGTTCCGGGGCTATTTTGTCGAGCGTCATGCGCTCGGTCGTCTTGTACGATGGCTTGCTGGCCTCGATCGTCACCGTCGCGTCGGGGAGCGTCCCGTGGGGCAGCCTGATCTCCGCGGCGTACATGCCTATCTTGCCGGTGAGGACCTCTTCCTCCATTTCCACTTTCTTGCCGTTGACGTGAAATTCCAGTTCTACTTCCTTAACGGGTTTTCCCTGTGCGTTCGTCACCACGCCCGAGACCGTCAGGACGTCGGAGGGGACGGCCAGGTGCTCGGTCCCTTCCGCGCCGGTTGCCGGAGATGCGGTCATCCACATGATGAGGGAAAAGATGATGAGGGAAAATAGGAGCGCCAGTGAGCGCATCTTCTTCATTGTCCGTTTCCTTTCTCCTTCGGTGAGAGTCGGAATGCTTGGCGATAGATGCACGGTCGCGGCATTCCCCGCGTTAGGAGGGGCCCCGCGCAGCCTTTTTGGCTCTCGGAGCCTTTCCCGCGGCATTCTTTACGGTTTTCTTCTTCCTCCAGTGTGCGCCTGTGACCTTCGGGGCCGCCTTAGGCGATCAACGCCTGTCAATATTGGCGTCTCCTTGCCTTCGGCCAGTGCGAGGGCCTCCTATTTTACCAGGATGGGCATGCCGAGCATCGGCCACAGAGTTACAATGGCGATCCCCAGGACGATCAGAAGTGCAATGCTCATGACCAAGCCATGCCGGAAAAACTCTCCCGTCGTGAATTGCTTCGATTCATATGCTATGGCGTTAGGGGCCGCCCCTATCAACAGCACGAAGGGCATGCCCGCGGTGACCAGAGATGCATAAAGGATGACGTCGGGGGCCACCCCAAGGTAAGGGGCGATGACGAGCGACACCGGCAGCGATATGGCTATCGCCGCCACGTTCATGATGAAGTTCGTCATTGTCAGGACGAAAAACGCGATTCCCATCACGAAGACCATCCAGTGCGCGTTCTTGAACATGGCGAGCCAGTTGATGGCGAGCCATTGAGCTGCGCCCGTTTGCCAGAGGCAGAAGCCGATGCTCATGGCGCCGCTGAAAAGAAGAATGATGTTCCATGGGATCTCTTCTAACTCCTTGACGGTGAGGACTTTGAAGAGGAAGAATACAAGCGTCGAAATGAGCATGATGGCCGCGCGGTCCAGCGATTTCATGGAAGGAATGAATGATTGCATGCCCATGACGAGCACCACCAGGCCCACGCAAACGATCACGAAAATTTCATCACTGCTTATCGGGCCCAGCCCCTTTGAAAGCTCGCGGACTCTTTCTCTGAGTCCGGGGATGGATTGCTTTTCCGGTTTGAGGAATACCTGCAAGTACAGCCAAATCAAAAACACCATGACCCAACCGATGACGAACATGTACGAGGTGAGTTCAAAGAAGCCGATGTCACGTCCGGTGAATTCTCGGAACATTCCCGCGGCGGCCGGTCCGCGCGCCGCGCCGAGGAAGGTGATGATGCTGCCCGCGCCTGCCGCGTAGGCCATGCCGATGAAAAGGGACTTGCCGAAATTAGTGGGCTTGCTCCCCTCGCCGTAAAGTTCGTTGATGGCCAGGAGCAGGGGGAAGACCGTCGCCGCCGCCGCCGTATGCGCCATGAAATGCGCGAGTCCGGCCGTGACGACCAGGCATCCCAGGAGTATCATGTTGGTTCGCTCTCCAACGGCTGCGAGCATCTTGTAAGCGAGGCGCCTGGTGAGGCCCGTCTTGGTGAAAGCGAGCCCTACGACCACGGAGCCGAAAATGAACATGACCGAAGGGTCCATAAAATCCCTGAATGCATCCTTGGCGGAGCGGATCGCGAAAAGCGCTTGCATCACCCCGATCGCGAGACTCGTGGCGCCGATCGGCACCACCTCGAACACCCACCATATGCCCGCCATGAGGAAAAGGGCTATAGCTGCTTTCCCCTGTTGAGATAAGGGGAACGCCTTCCCCGCCGGATCGACCGCGGCCTGCCATGGAGGCATGTAATATATGCCGAGGAAAAGCCCCAGGCCCAGCAAAATGAAAAAAACCCGCGTCCAGTCAATCTTGCGCTCCGGCTTTGCGAGCGCATCTACTCTTCCATCCGCAATCTCTCTTTCTACCCTAGAAACCCCTTTATCTTCAACTGCTTTTGCCGTCATTTAAAGCCTCCTTTGAAAATATCACGGCGCTGCGGCCCTCTCGGGTTAATTACGCCATTTTGCACGCCTTGATCCGGTCGCAGACTTCCTTGAATACGTCGCTCAGCCGTAAAATGCCCACTATCTTGCTTCCCTCCGTCACCAGGAGCGAAGCGTGTTGACCTACGACGAGTTGATGAATGGCCTCGTTTAGAGTGGCGTCGGCTTCGACGTATTCCCCGGGGCCGGGAGTGCTCATGATTTCCCGAACCGTGACGGCGGCGGCTTTCTTGCAAATGTCCTCGAGCGGCTTGCGCCACAGGTCGTAGTTGGTGAGCATCGAACGGATGAAGTCCGTAGTGAAGCCGTAGCGGGAACTCTCATGGAACTCGCCGATTTTCTTGTAGTTTGGCTCTAGCCCCTTGATGATGTCCCATTGGCTGAGCTTCCCGATGATATGGTCGTCAGCGTCGAAGACCAGCACCGCTTTGTGTTTCTCCCTGTCCTGGTCCACCTTCGCCTGCGCTTGCTCCAGGGCCAGGACAGCCTCGGAGAGCGTCGCCTCGGCGGAGACCGTGGCGTACTCGGTGAGGGGCGTCATCAACTCCCGAACCTTGATCCTATTCATAAAAGCTCCTTGATGAGGCAATCCGATAGGTTGCGATCGAAATCGGCCTTCCCGGATTCGGACGACAATCCACCTGTCCGATCTGCGCCTGTATCTACGCATTCCGGTTTTACAAAAGGCGGTCGCTGCCTTGCTCGTTCTGGCCGCCTGTTATTTCACTGCGCGCACGCTCGCCGCCGGATCAACCCCATCCCCGGGTGACGATGATCCTTTCGATCTCCGCCTGCCGGATGCGATTTTCCTGCTCCACCTTGCGCTTGTAGGCATTGACTATTTTTTCTACGAGGTCTTTCGTTTCGGTGGGCTTCATGAGATAGTCGAAGGCTCCGAGCTTCATGCCTTCGACGGCGGTGGGAACCGTTGCGTTTCCCGTCAGCATGATGACCTCGACTATCGGTTGCAGCTTTTTCAGTTCTTTGAGCGTTTCAAGGCCGTCCATTCCCGGCATGAGGACGTCGAGGACCACCACGTCCGTTTCGCCCATCCTCATCTTCTCCACGGCTTCCGGGCCGCTGCCCGCCGTGACGACCTCGAAGTCCCGGGCCTCCAAACGCTCGGCCAGAAGGTCGACGAATTCTCTCTCGTCATCCACCAATAACACCCTGATCTTCATCCATTGATCTCCTTCCCGTTTATCTCGATTTACCCTGGTTTCCCTATGCCTCCGTCCTCTCGCCTGTTCCGGCTCCCTCTAGATGGCGCTCTCGCGCCAAATCAACCTGCGACGGCGGTCGCCCGCTCTCGCCTCCTGATGCGTCATCCCCGCGCGCTATCCGAAACGGCTTGGTGCGCGCTGTTGATGCACCGGAAAAGCGTTCCTATTTCCGCCGGTTTTTGTAGTTGGTCATAAGCCCCCAGCCTCCGGGCCATTTCATAATCTCGCTCCGATCCGTGACCCGTGAGGATAATCACCTGAATCGTCGGGTGCTCCATTTTGGTTCTGCGCAGGACCTCCAACCCGTCCATTCCCGGCATTTTGAGATCCAGCACCATGACGTCGGGCTTCCACTCCTTTGCAAGGTAAAGCCCCTCTTCCCCGTTAAATCCCACCTTCACGTCGACGCCGCGGATTTCCAAACGCTCCGCAAGCGCTTTGACGAATTCCTCTTCATCGTCGACCAGCAGCACCTTTATTTTTCCCATCTTCGTTGCGTTCCCGTCGTGGAGCTAATGCATTGCATCCTTATGTTATTTATGATAATACCGGCTCGGTGGGGCCGTATTGTAGAGGGTGACGCGGACAACTCGCTTACGGGTTGTCCGTGCGCGAAGCGCAAGAGGATAAAACCCCCTTGGCCGACATCAGCCTGATTCCTTCCAAGAGTTGGCATCCGCTGAATTGCGAATGAGTCGCCTCGTTCAATCCCTCTGCTGGTAACGTCATTGATAGAATTCACCTTATTTGAAAGAGAGTGCGGTCTCGTTGGCGCTCGTCTCCCCGTTCATTTCTCGTTGCCGTATGGGGGCTCTCCTGCCGTTTCCATTCCTCCGCCGGCGCTTTCCGCGCCCTCATGGCTTTCACGGCTGGCCTTCTGTCTGTAGGCCGCGTTGATCCTGTCCAGCAATGTCTCCATGTCGAAGGGCGTGAGTATGTCATCAAACGCTCCCAGCTTCATTCCCTCGATGGAGAGGGCTATTTCACCCGGCGGCGCGATCAGTATGATCTCCACCTGGGGGTGCACTTTCTTGAGCCCCTTGAGGAAGGACAGACCGCGCTGGCGCAGTCCTCGAAGTCCGAGCAACGCCACGTCGATGTCCTTGTGCTCGATGATCCTGCCGGCCTCGATTTCCTGACATGCTTCATAAACTTTATAGTTCTCCTGGCGCAGACGCTCCGAGACCTTGGACCGGAATGCATCCTCGGTTTCAATCACGAGTAGCCTTATGACTCCGGAGGGACCCACGTCCGTATATCCTCCCGTTGTCCACCCAAAGCGCGGTAGGCCGCGCGCGCCTGCCAGGATTCTCTTCCTCCTTCCACCGCGCCACTCGCCCCCCCGGTGTTCTCCCTCGGGGGAGAGTCTCAGGGGGGCGTGATGCGGCGATCACCGTAGTGGAAAATGTTGTTGCTAAGGGGAGCAGCCCGGTTTTTGGCGACCGGCTGCGGGGAGGTTCTCCCGATCCTCCCTTGGTGGAAGGACCCGGAGCTTGATGAAGATGTGCGGCCTGTCCCCTTGCTCGATTTTCCACTATTGGCTGTTTTCTATGAGCAAGGATTGTGCCATTAATAACTTATAGTTATTTCAGTATGTTATGTAGTTAGCTTGCTCTTTCTGATGTTTGTGAGACGTTATGGAACAACTCGAAACATCAAGAGATCATAATGAAACAAAATACAACCTATTCGCTTCGCCTTGCTCCCTCGTCCCCAGGAAACATAAGGCGCAATGCATGAGCGCCGTTTACCCACTCCACTGTCCCCCCAAGAACCCGCTGGACCTCCAACAGGGCTTCCCATGTTTTGGAGCCCTCCACCTTCTCGACGAAGCTTTCCCTTTCTCCGAGGTCGCCTTCGCAGGAAACCATCACTGCGGCCCCCTCCTCCCTGCGCTCGGGAAGGAGCGCAACCGCTCCTCCCGGAGGCATCGCCGCCCAGCAGGATTCCACTGCGGCAAGGAGCGCCATCTGGAATCTCACGGGCGAGGTGAGGATGTTCAAAGTCCCGTCCACAGAAGCCGCGTCGCTTTGAAGGGTCATTTCCCGGAGCGTCGCGAAGCGCTTCGCGAGCAGTGCGAACTGGTCCACGATGTCCTTGAGATCGACGGAAGCCAGGGGTTCATCCAGGCTGTGGGCGAAACGGTTGAGACGCGTGGAGAGTTCTACGCCCCTTTGCACTTGCGCCTGAATGGTCCCGATCGCCCGCTCGAACCGTTCCTTATGGGGGAACGGCGCGGCCTTGCTCATCAGAAGCAGGTCCTCCATAAGCCCGGATGCTTCCTTGATGATGGCCAGCACGTTTTTCACCTCATGGGTGAAAGCCGCCGTTATCCTGCCAGAGAAAGCGACTTCGTCGGGACCTTTTCCCTTCATTTGTTCTCTCCTCCGGAGCCTTGCTCCTTGCGCTGCTTCACCCTGTCGTACGCTTCCTTCATCTTCTGCGTGAGAGCGTCGATGTCCACGGGCTTCTCGAGGTAGGCGCAGGCGCCTAGTTCCGTGCAGAGCGTTTCCACTTCCTGGGAGCCATGCCCGGTGAGGACTATGACTTCTACATTGGGGTGTTCGGTCTTCACCCGCCGCAATACCTCCACGCCATCGATGCCCGGCATCTTGAGGTCGAGCACCATGACCTCCGGCTCATCCTCCTCCACCACCGAAAGGGCCTCCTCGCCGTTGTAGGCCACCGCCGAGCCGAGGTCGCGCATCTGCAACCGTTCGGAGAGCGTCTGCACGAACTCGCGCTCGTCATCGACGAGCAGGACCTTCGAGGGCAAGGGAAGGTCGAAGTCGTACCTGCGGTAAATGTCCGTCTGGTAGAACCCCGCGCCGACCTTCGTCTGCACGTCGTGGACCCCGGGGACGTCGCCCGCGATGCGCTTCAGTTCCTCTTCGAGGGAGGAGAGCATCATGACGTTCTTGTTGATGACGATGGTGACGATCCCGTCCTTGGCCAAAACGCTTACATCATGGCCGTCTTCCGCGAGTTTCAGGTTCACTTGGGCGGCCAGCAGGAAATCGTCCACGGCCTTAATGGACTTCTCCGTCATCTTTAGGACCTCTTTGCAGGCGTTCGTGCACACTATGGCCGCCGCATCGTCCACGGAAGTCTTGTGCATGGGGATGACCAGGTCGTAAAGCGACGCCGCCCAAGGGTCCCTCTCCTTGAAAAGATATTCGACCCACAGCACTCGGCTTTCGTCGTCTTTGTGGATAAGCCGCGTCGCTTCCTTTTCCGAGATCCCCTTGGCCTTGGCCGCGACCCCGGCGCGGTGGTTGATATCGGCGATGGCGCACACCTTGAGAATATGCGTGATCTCACGTGGGGCCATGTGGCCGGCGAATCCCAATAGCAGGGTGTTGTCCTGCTTTAGCGTCTCCGCGAACACCACCTTCAGGCACGCCAGGGAGCGCTCCTTCTCGTGAGTGAACCTGTTGAAAACCGATGGCTTCGCGGTCATCGCCTTGGAAAGTTTTCCTGCGTCGATCTTGAACCGTTCGGCAGCCTGCGCAATCAGGGCGCGGTCGTCAATGACCCTGATCCCCTTCATGTCGTTTGCGATTTTTTGAGCCACTTCCTCGCCGTGGCAGTACGATCCGCTAAAGAGTGTAATGACTGGCATGGCAGTATTCCTTCGTTGTGGAGTGCGTTAATCACTTGCTCTCAAGAAAGCAGACCGACATCAGCGGGCAGCTGCCTTCGTCGCATTGCGTGTGACTCCTCAGGTGTATGGCCTCAACCGCCTCATGCATCGTTGAAAAGATGTTTTCCTCGCCTATTTTCTCATACAAGTGAGTGCGCTTCATAACGGAAATGACGTTCTCGTTGAGGCCGGCGAACGACATGTCGTACCCGCCGCTTCGAACGCGGTCCACGATCAGGGAAAGCATTTCCTCGCCGGAGGCGTCCATGTCGTTGATGCCGTTTGCGACAATGAGGATGTGACGCAGTTCGGGCATCGACATCGTGAGGTCGCTGATCTTGTCTTCGAGATAGCCCGCATTGGCGTAGAAGAGCTGTCCATCGAAGCGGATCATCGCGATGTGCCTGCACTCCTTGAGCCCGAAATCCCGGGCGCTCTGGTAGGACCTGTCGGGGTACATCGAAAGGGTTGCGACCTTGGGACGCATGCTCTTGTAAAGGAACATGCCGAGCGAGAGGAATACGCCGATCATGATGCCCTTGTCGAGGTGCGGGGCGGTGTAGAGCGTCGCAAGGAACGTGATGATCGAAAACGCTCCGTCATACCACTGCGCCTTCCATGCGTGGATGAAACCCGAAACGTTGATCAGCCCGATAACCGCCATCATGATGACCGCGGCGAGAACCGCCTGCGGGAGATAATAGAGGAGCGGAGTGAAGAAGAGCAGCACGATTCCGACCGTTACGCTCGTGAAAACGCTGGAGAGGCCGGTCACGGCTCCCGACTGGAGGTTGACCGCCGACCGGGAGAACGAGCCCGACACCGGAAAGCTCTGCCCGAAGGCCCCGAGAATGTTTGCGACGCCCTGCCCGATGAGTTCCTGGTTGGGATCGAGGCGTTGACCCGTCTTGGCCGCCATGGCTTTCGCGATGGATATCGCTTCCATGAAGCCGAGGAGCGAAATGATGGCGCCGATAGGCAGCAAATGCAGCGCCACCTTCATGTCGAGTTTCGGCATCTTGAAAGGAGGAAGCCCCTTGGGCACCACGCCGACCACGGCGCCTCCTCCCATCATGGTAATGGCCTTTTCGTCGAGCGCTTTGTTCCCTATTTTGAGGAGATATGACCGTCCATCGGTTTTGGCTTCCGAAGGCGTCTGGTCCTTGAGATAAAAGGTCTGCGCCCCGTCCGCGCCGCTCACCGCGGTAAAAAGAGAGCCTTGGAGCGTCTTCCGGCATTTGCCGGAGGCCGCCTTGAGTTCGTCCGCCTTCATGCTCGCGAGTTGCGCCTCGTGCTCCAGGTCGAGCGCCTGCGGAGAGTGCTCTCCGTATTTCTCTATTACCTCGGCTACTTGAGGGGCCTTCTCTGCCTTCTCCGCCGCTATTTTGTCTCTTTCCTTGACCGCCGCGTTGAAATTCTTGACGAGTTCCTGCACCTCGGGAGACGCAATCGACGCGATCGGCGTCTTGACGTTATGCTCGAATCCCGTCGCCCATGAAATGATGGTCGTTATCACCACCGCCACCAGCACGTAGGGAATCCTGCGGTCGATGCGGCGGAGACCGTACATGATGACGAAGGCGAGTATCCCGAGGCCGAGCGACGGCCAGTGCGTGTGAGCCATGGCCGCCTTGATGACGTTGATGACTGTCTGATAGTGGTGCTCGCCTTCATCCACGTAAACGCCGAACATCTTGGAAAGCTGCGAGGTCGCGATGATGAGCGCGCCCGCGTTGGTGAAGCCGTTGACCACCGGGTGGGAGAGAAAATTTACCACCAGCCCGAGTCGGAAAACGCCGAGCGCAAACTGGAAGATGCCGACGACAAGCGCGAGAATGATCGCGTAGGCGATGAACCCTTCGCTCCCAGTCGTCGCCATGGGGCTCAGCGCCGCGGAAGTCATGAGTGAGACGATGGCCACCGGCCCCGTCGCGAGCTGCCGGCTCGAGCCGAGGAGCGCCGCCAGCAGCGGCGGAAGCAGCGAAGCGTAAAGGCCGTACTGGACCGGCATTCCCGCCAGCTGCGCGTACGCCATCGATTGAGGAATCAAGATCAATGCCACGGTCAAGCCCGCTATGAAGTCCGTCCTCAGCGTGGTCGCATTGATGTCCTTTGCCCAACCTAGAAATGGAAGAAATCGTTGTATCATGGCCGCCGTCTACCTCAAATGCAGTGCATGTGAAAAAAGTTGCTAATTAGGACGCAATTACCCCTCTACCAATATATAATCATGTGCCATTCAACAGCCGGATTATCGCCGCTTCGCGGCCGTTTCACTGCCTCTCGACCAAGAATTGTGCGCCGTTAACCCGTCACTTGACCGCCAACTGCAATGCGGATTTTCTCCATCAATTCTTCTATCGTCAGGGGCTTCATCAGGTAATCGAAAGCCCCTAGCCGCATCCCCTCGATGCCCGCTCTTGTAGAGCCCTGGCCGGTTAACAGGATTACCTGAACCTGCGGATAGTTCGATCGGACGTACTGCAGAACCTCCATTCCGCCCAATCCCGGCATCATCAAATCGAGCACCAGCACCTGCGGTGGATCCGCCTCCATTATCCGGAGCGCCTCCTCGCCGTTAAACGCTGTCCTTGCGTCGATTCCCCGCAGAGCGAGCCGTTCCGCCAGCGTCGTGACGAATTCCACTTCGTCGTCAACCAGAAGCACCCTGTATCTTTCCATGCCGCTCTCCCGACAGCTTCATTACGTCGTCTCGTGAGTGATGGATCTCTTGGGCAGGTAGACGGTTATGGTCGTCCCTTTCCCTTCCTTGCTCTGTACATCGATTTCTCCACCGAGCTTCTTGATGATGCCGTACGTGATGGGGAGTCCCAGGCCTGTACCCTGGCTCTTTTTCGTGGTGAAGAATGGCTCAAAAATGTGCTTAAGCGTCTCTTCGGACATGCCGGAGCCGTTGTCCTGGATGGCGGTTGCGACGAAATCCGTGTCCTTTTCCCATGTAGTGACTGTGATGAGCCCCCCGTCGTTCACTGCGGCAATCGCGTTGTTTACAATGTTCAGAAAAACCTGCTGGAGCTGTCCACGGTCGGATGCAATCTTGGGCAAGTCGGGGGCGAGCTGTAACCGTATGTCGATATTGCGGTAGGACGCCTCTTTTTCCAGAAAAGTCATTGTCTCTTGTATGATGCCGTTGAGGTCCAGGACTTCGATCTGGACCTCCATCCGCCGCGCGAACCCTAGCAGCCTGTGTGTAATGGAGCGGCAACGGTTCACCGATTGCAAAATGGCGTCTGTGAGCGAAAGAAAACGCTCTTTGTCAGGGAAGGTCGGCGCGAACTCGATGAGGTCTTTCATCAGCCCTGCCTTCTCATTGATGATCGCCATGGGATTGTTGATCTCATGTGCGACCCCTGCCGCCAGCCTGCCGATGGAAGAAAGCTTGTGCGAATGCTCCATCTCCCGGAAGGCCGCCTCCCGCTTTTCGTCGGATTCCCGCATGCGTTTCACCAGAAGGTCGGTCAACTTGAAAACAACGAGGAATATGACCACGACGCTGGCGACGAACAAGAAAAACAGCTCGGTCTTGAGCGTGTACCAGGCCCGCAGAACTTCGCCCTTGGGCTTGATGACGCACAATATATAGGGATAATGAACAAAGTGGGTGTATGCCAGCATCAGGTCGTCATGTTCGGCGTCCTCGTACTCCCACACGTTGGCTTCATAGCTTACCGGCGGAAGCGGCAGCGGAAAATGTTCCAGCACTTTTCCGTAGATCTTGGAGGGCGTTTGAAGAATTCCGTCCTTGTTGAGCAAGAATGCATCCGCGCTTGCATCGAGCCCCATGGATGCGATGAGGTCGTCGAACTTCTCTGTGTCGATGGTGGCTCTCACGATCCACGTTTTGCCGTCGTCCGAGCGGCGTTGCACCGCGACGACAATGTGCGGAAACTTGCGGTAGCCCATGAAAACGTCGCTAACGTAGGTCCCACGCACCTTCACCTCATGGAACCAGCTCTGCTCCGAGTAATCCTTGCCCTTGAGATCGTACGGTCCCGTATAGCTTACCTGGATGCCCTGATCATCGATCAGGCCGAGGTCGACAAAACCGCCGAATTCTTCCTTTGTGACTCGGAATATTCGGTTCATTGTCGCTTCATCCGCAAGTTGATCGAAAGTGTATGCAGAAGCGATGAAGCTCACCGTGGAGATGCGCTCTGCGAGGAAGAGCTCGAAGGAATGCTTCGTCTTATTGACGAGCGCCCTCATGGGCGTGACGATCTCCTCCCGGAGCGTTGCCTGGTATTGGTGATAGTTTACAACCGCCATGAAGAACAGAGGAACAATAGTCACCAAGATCATCAGGATCATGATATTGCGCCGAAGGATGTCGTAGCGTTCCGGAGAATTTCCGTCCGTCTCCTGATCCATAAACAGCAGTTTTCCGAGCCAGCTCTTAATCGCCATCCTGTCCCTTCCGCGCGCGATCAAAAAGAATGGCCCCCTCCTGGAGACTCCCCTCCCTGAATCGCTCCAGAGCCGTTTCAAAGGGCCCCATTACGGAGTCCAACACCTTCACCCGCTTCCATGTGAGGTACTGAAAGTACTCGTCCTCGATTCCTCCGCAAATTACGACCCCGACATCCTCAGTCAGGATCATGTGGCATAGCTTCTCCGCCGAGGCCCGAGGAAGAACAAGAATCTTATCCTCTTGGACCGTTCCATCCGGCGCAAGAGATGCTATCAACACCTCCGTCGCCAAATCGAAGCGCGGAGCCACTTCGTTGCCGTGCAAAGCGATCAGGACCTTCTTTGCCATGGGTCGCACTACGCTCCTTATTACCAAAATGTTTCATTTAAGTACAGAGTTTTTATGTGCCTTATAGTGCAAGCCCATATTGTTTCATTTTACGCCAGAGGGTGCTTCTCCCCCAGCCAAGAAGAGCTGCAGCCTTGCTCCGCCTTCCTTTCGCTTTTATCATGGCCTCCATAATCATGCGTTTTTCTACTGTCGCCCAGTCTACGTCCAAATCTCCTGCTCGTTCCTCCGCACCCGGCTCCTTGGCGGTTTTCGCCTCAATATGTGCGGGGAATGCCACAAGCTGCTCCTCGCTCTTTTCTCTTTCTCTCTCCTCCCTCGTTCTTACATCGGTGACGTAGGAAGGCAGGTGCTTCCATTGAATGAGATCCTCCTGACAAACATTTATGGCGTATTCCACTATATTTCTTAGCTCCCGGACGTTGCCGGGGTAGGCGTAGTCCAGTAGTATCCGAAGAGCCTTTGCTGAAAATCCTTTAATGGGCTTCTTGAATTCTGTGATAAAAGTGTTCAGGAAATGATCGAGGAGCAGCCGGACGTCGTCGCCGCGACTCCTGAGGGGCGGCAGATGTAAGCGCACTACGTTGAGCCGGAAAAGAAGATCTTCTCGAAAACGATCCTCGTGGACCATTTTTTCGAGATTGCGATGCGTGGCTGCAATTACCCGGACGTTGACATGAAATCCCTTCGTGCTTCCAAGTGGGTGCACCACCTTGTCGTCGAGGAAAGTAAGAAGCTTCACCTGGAGGGATAGAGGCAGGTCTCCGATTTCAGTAAGATAAAGCGTTCCGTTGTGAGCTAGGCGGAATCGCCCCGGTTTGTTTTCAAATGCTCCGGTGAACGCGCCCTTCTGGTGGCCGAACAATTCTGATTCAAGCAGTGTTTCCGGCAACGCTCCGCAGTTGACCTTGATGAACGGGTCGCGCACCCGTGGGGACGCTTGGTGGATGGCTTCCGCGACAAAATCCTTTCCTGCCCCGGTCTCTCCCGTGATGAGCACAGAGGAATCGGACTGGGCGATAACCGGAAGGACGCGAAAAATTTTTTCCATCTGGGGGCTGGCCCCTATGAGATGCCCGAAGCCGAACGCCTGCCCCATTTTTGCATCCAACTCCTTGATGAAACGTATATCTTCCACTACCTCCATGAAGCCGATTGTCGTGCCGCCAGTGTTCCGTATGGGAGAAAAAGTGATGCGAACAGGTATCTTCTGCCGATCTCGGTTGATAATGTTGCCTTCCATGCATTTAGTGTCTGTCTCCTCCCGCAAGGTCTGCGCCGGGCAGCTTTCAATGCAGATATTGCAGCGAAGGACGCATTGGCATGGGATTCCTTCGACATCCTGCTGAACAAATCCCGTTAGCCCCTCCATGGAACGGTTGAGTAGAATGATGCGACGTTTTGTATCTAGCACCGTGACGCCCAGTGGGATCTCATCCATGAGGGATTTGAATGCTATAGGGTGATTGAAGAGACCCGTGATCTGAGACGTGGGAGTATTCATCTTTTGTGATATCATCCTCTTATGGTTTGAGCGGTTCATGAGAGGGAAGCCTGGAACCTTCCTGTGCAGGATTTCGAGCTTGCATTTCCACGGATGCCAAATGATTCTAGACGAGGGGATTCAATATGTCAAAGATCATGTTTCAAAATGGGACAAGAATAGGGGACTGTATGCTCTACGACCATCTTCGATTGGATGTGCGGTTGCCTTCCTTGTCTGCGTAAAGGGATGAGGATGCATAACGCAACGATGTGCTTGAGTCCTCTTTATCCCGCTCCATTGGGAAGGATCAGGGGCGCGCGAGGCTGCTATGGTCATGATGTTGAAATTTCTTGACAGGATGGCATTAATCTTTATACTCAGCTATTTACGCCTTCTGAAAAGGAAGAGCCATGAAGATGCGTATCGACGATATACCGGAGTCTGGGAAAACGCTTGATTTTCAGTGGGATGAAAAGCACTTCCACGATTTCTTTTCTCCTGATGACCCGGTCGAATTAGGGCTTGCTCACCCTCTCGATGTGCACCTTGAGATTTATAGACAGTCGGATCATGTGCGAATAACGGGATCTGTTCAAGGGGCGCTCCGTGCTGCTTGTCACCGCTGTCTAAAGCCTTTCGAGTGGACGCTGGATGAAAGTGTTGACGCTTATCTCATGCAGGCTCCGGAAGGGATGACAGAGGACGAGGAAATTGAGGTCGACAGCGAGGAGGAAATGGATCTCGAATTTTTTGAAGGGGATGTGATTGATATTGACAGGTTTGTTCTGGAGCAGATTTTTCTCGCAATTCCATACAAATTGCTTTGCTCTGAATCCTGTCGGGGGATCTGTCCCGGTTGTGGGGCCGATTTGAATGATGAAGAATGTAAATGCAAGGGAGGCGCGTCCGCCTCTCTTTTCACCGTATTGAAGGGGCTCAAGGGCGATCTGCCTTGATGCCGCCTGAAGCGCGGGGTGAAGAAGTGGTGGAAGACACCGAGGTCGATAAATAAGAAAAGGAGATTGAGGAATGGGAGTTCCCAAACGTAAAACGTCCAAGTCCCGGCGGAATAAGCGTCGGGCGCATAAGAGCCTTTCAATGGCTGGCTTCGCCCGTTGCCCTCAGTGCAACGAACTGCGCTTGCCGCACAGGATCTGTCCGACATGCGGCTATTATCGGGATCGCGCTGTCCTGGAGCTTGAGGAAGAGTAGTCGCTTAGCGCTTTTTCTCGAGGGAGTGCAACTATGAAGATTGCGGTGGATGCCATGGGCGGGGACCATGCTCCCGAATCGGTGGTCCAGGGAGCGCTGCTGGCGGCGCCGCAATGTTCAGCGGACTTGGCGCTTGTGGGAGACGAGACGCGAATCCGTGAACTCCTTGGTCCGGAAGGCGAAAGGCATGGCATCGCCGTTATTCATGCTCCCGAAGTCATCGGAATGGAGGAGGCGGGGGCCGTGGCGGTGCGGAAAAAGCGGGAAGCGTCTCTCAGCATTGCCATGCGCATGCTCGCGGACTGGAAGGTGGATGCGGTTGTGAGTGCTGGCAACAGTTCGGCGATAGTGGCCGCGGCAAAGCATTTCGCCGGCTTGTTGCCCGGTCTTCGCCGTCCCGCCTTGGCGGTTCCGATTCCCACTCCCGATGGCGAGGTTTTCCTGATAGATGGGGGCGCCCATGCGGAGGCGGATCCTATCCATTTAGTGCAATCGGCGATGATGGCCGATGTGTATTTGAAGGTCAGCGAGGGATTGAGCGAACCCAGAGTCGGTCTCCTTAACATCGGTGAGGAAGCCGCCAAGGGAACCAAGACTCTCCAGAAAGCATTCTCACTGCTCAAACGTTCACGGGTCCGGTTCGTCGGGAACGTGGAGCCTCAGGATATCTTCGCGGACCGGACCGATGCGGTCATTTGCGACGGCTTCGTCGGCAACATCCTGCTCAAGTTCTTCGAAGGCGTTTCGGAAGCCCACCTTCGTTTCTTTGAACATCTCATCGATGGGTGCACTTTCAGGGAAGGAAGCGACCCGTGGCTCTCTTTTCGCCATTTTCAGGAAAGACGGCGCTATCAGAGCACAGGCGGCGCACCCCTTCTCGGGGTCTGCGATACTGTCGTGGTTGCGCATGGACGCTCTAATGGGTCTGCTGTTGCCAATGCTGTCATGCTGGCTTGGAAATTGGCTGAAAATGGCGTTTTTCGGAAAATGTCGGAGGAACTGCAAAAGGATTCCAGCTTGGCTGAAGTGGGAAATTACTATGCGTTGTGGATGCTGGAGCGTTGGAGAAACAAGTGGGGCTTTGCGCCGAAAAAATGAATGCGCTGGCGGATCTAGCATGATATGATAATATTTTTTAGTATGTAGAGGTGCTGGCTGCATGCTGCGCTTGGGGTAAACGCGCGCCGGCGGCGAGGGCTTGTTGAAAATCATATGAATGCCGCGTTACTGCGCCTTTCATTGAAATCAATTCTTCCTCCCGGTTTGGAAGGCCGAGGCGGATAAGGAGGATGAAGTTGGATTATTTCCTGACCGAAGAGCAACAGATGATTAAAGATCTGGCTGCCCAGATCACCCGCGAGAAAATTCGCCCGGTTCGCGCCGAACTTGATGAGCAGGAGGAATTTCCTTGGGAAATTATGAGAATTTTGGCACAAGCTGATCTCTTTGGCTTGTACATCCCTGAGCAGTATGGGGGGCTTGGCGGAGGAATGTTCGAGAACTGCCTCGCCATAGAGCAACTCGCCCAAGGATGCATTGCCATCGCCACTTCCTTTGCCGCAAGCGCCCTCGGAACCTATCCCATCCTCCTCCATGGGAGCGAAGCTCAAAAGCAGGCATACCTGCCGGACATCGCTTCAGGGAAGCGACTGGCCGCTTTTGGTTTGACGGAGTCGGGCGCGGGCAGCGATGTCTCCGGCGTCAAGACGACTGCTGTTGCAGACGGAGACCATTACATTCTAAACGGGACAAAGCAATGGATCACCAATGGCGGAGAGTCTGAGATCTACTCGGTGCTCGCCGTCACAGACCGCTCCAAGGGGCCCCGAGGGGCGAGTTTTTTCATTGTGGAAAAGGGCGATCCAGGTTTTTCGTTTGGGAAAAAAGAAAAAAAGATGGGAATCCGGGCTTCCGCGACCCGAGAACTTGTTCTCAATGATTGCCGCATTCCTAAGGATAGGCTGATCGGGCGGGAAGGCATGGGATTCGTCATTGCCATGAGGACCTTCGACAAGGCGCGGCCTGGCATCGGTGCTCTTGGTGTAGGGCTTTGCCAGGCGGCGCTGGACATCTCTATGGAATACGCCCGCAAACGCATGCAATTTGGAAAGCCCATCATCAGCTTCCAGGCGGTCCAGCATAAACTGGCCAATATGGCGATTAAGACGGAGGCATCGCGGGCCCTGATGTACGCTGTGGCTCGATCTCTTCAGAACGACTCGCCAGATGCGAGCAAATTGGCGGCCATGTGCAAAGTGCTGACCAGCGATTCCGCGATGGAGGTTTCGACGGAAGCTGTGCAGGTCCTTGGCGGGTATGGCTATATGAAAGATTATCCGGTTGAAAAAATGATGCGCGATGCCAAGATCTTGCAGATTTACGAAGGCACGAACGAGATTCAGCGCAATATTATCGGGCAGGAGCTAAATAAAGAGTACGGCCGCATAAAAGAGACTTTTTTCTAATTGTTTAATCGCTCCGCGACGTTTTAGCGCCGCAGGCTCCCTGTCATCACCGGCTTCAAGTTCATCTTGCTGTTCTGACCGCGCTTGATTATGCCGAGGCGCTGGGCTCCCCGCCGCTGTGGACTTGCCAAGGGGAGCGGCGGTGTTTGCCTGAAAATGCGGGTGTGGAGTAAGGGCAGCGCCGCCCTCTCAGGTTTGTTGTAATTGGATGGCGGAAACTGCCAAGCGGTTTTGGGGAAGGGGATGGCTTATGTGTTTTCCCTTGCTGGCGGAGATAGCGAGGATAGAAATTTAGCGAATCTTTCAACGCCCCGTTGAGGAAGCAATCAGGTTGTTTCGCCGAGATATTTACGACCCGGCGCTCAACAAGAGGAGCTTGAGACAGTCAATGCATATCGTAGTTTGTATAAAACAGGTTCCCGACGCAAAGAATGTGCGCATCGACCCTGACACTCACACGCTTGTGCGACAGGGGGTCGAGTCCATCATAAACCCTTTTGACATGTTTGCGGTGGAAGCTGCCTTGCGCTTGAAAGACATTTCGGACGCGAGAGTGACTACTATGACGATGGGACCGCCCCAAGCCGAAGCGGCTTTGCGCGACACTCTGGCCCTGGGAGTGGACGACGCCGTGCTCCTCAGCGACAGGGCTGTTGCGGGAAGCGATACATGGGCTACATCCCGCGTTCTTGCAGCCGCCGTGAAGAAAATGGGCGACGTCGATCTCGTCTGCTGCGGCAAACAGGCGATCGATGGCGATACGGCTCAGGTTGGTCCGGAAGTCGCAACGCTTCTGGATATTCCATATGCAACGTTCGTTAAGAACATTGAAATCCTGGACAACAAGAGCCTGAAAGTTGCCCGGCAGACGGACGAGGGAGTCGAACTCTGGAAGGTTCCCATGCCTGCGCTTCTAACAGTGATTAAAGAAGTGGGTGAGCCGCGAGTGCCTTCCCTTAAGCACAAAATGCGAGCAAAAAAGGCAGTTATTCCGGTGTGGGGAGTCAATGAACTGGGGCTGGACCCGAAGGATGTCGGGCTTGCGGGGTCTTTCACGCAGGTGGTCCGGGTGTTTAGCCCGCCGCGTCGCAGCGACCGCGTGATGATTGAGGGGACCATTGAGGAGATGGCGGATCAGCTTTTCCGGCATCTCAAGGAGGCGAAGGCTCCGGGGCTATGAAAGCTATTGTCGACACTAAAAAATGTACGGTTTGCGGCGTCTGCCAGGACGTCTGTCCGTTCGGGGCGATTACGGTGGGAGAGACTGCCGTTTCGATCTCCGACGACTGCACGTTGTGCGGCATGTGTGTGGACACCTGCGAGTTTGGAGCCCTGTCGCTTCCCGAGGTGGGATCGGGGCCAAGCGCTGATTTGTCTTCGTATCGCGGCGTTTGGGTGTATGCGGAATGGCGCGAGGGAAATATCCATCGCGTGAGCTATGAGCTGCTAGGCGCGGGGAGAAAGCTCGCTGACAAGCTTGGCGTCGAATTGGCGGCGGTTTTGCTGGGATCTGGCGTCGACGGCGCGGAAGCGGAGTTGATAGCCTATGGGGCGGACGTAGTCTACGTGGTGGACCGTCCCGAATTGACGCACTTCACCGACGAAGCGTATGCGTCGACCCTTGTGGAGCTCATCCGGAAGAAGCGTCCCGAGATTCTGCTCGCAGGGGCGACCAGCATGGGGCGCTCCTTCATACCGCGCGTGGCGGCTTCCATCGGGACGGGGCTTACGGCGGACTGCACGGAGCTCGACGTCAGCGACGAGAAACTCCTGTTGCAGACGCGGCCCGCTTTTGGCGGGAACGTGATGGCGACCATCATCTGCCCGCACAGCAGGCCCCAGATGGCCACGGTGCGTCCGAAGGTGATGAAGCCTTTCCGCGAGGAGGGGCGCACTGGGCGGGTCGAGCGCATGGATGTTCCGGAGAAGTGCCTCAAGAGCCGCGTCGAGGTGCTCGAGGTGCGACCCGAGCAGGATCAGACGGCCAAACTCACGGAAGCGGAAGCCATCATCACTGGGGGGCGCGGGCTCCAGAAGGCGGAGAATTTCGCGCTTGTCGAGGAGATTGCGCGGCTTGTCGGCGGGGCGGTCGGGTCATCGCGCGGAGCGGTCGAAGAAGGCTGGATCGCTCCCTCCCACCAGGTCGGGCAGACAGGAAGGACTGTCGCTCCTACGCTCTACATGGCCGTCGGGGTGGCTGGAGCGATCCAGCACGTCGTCGGGATGCAGGGCTCGAAGATCATCGTGGCGGTGAACAAGGACCCGCATGCTCCGATCTTCGACGTAGCCACTTACGGGATTGTTGCGGACCTGTTCGAGTTCGTTCCCGCGTTTGTTCGCCGGATAAAGGCTGACCGCGGGGACAGTTGAAGCGTCTTCCTCCGGGGGGGGGACGCCAAGGGCGCATCCGGAGGACGCATGGATAGATTCATTTGCAGGACCGGGGCTGGGCGCCGTTGGGGGGCCCGGCCTCGGTGGTTGTAGTCCGTAAGGAGCGCATGGCATGAGTGGAAAACGGGTTGTCGTGGTCACCGGCGCCGGTCGCGGCATCGGGAGGGCCATAGCAGTGGCTCTGGCCGAACCTGGGGCCGACGTCGTCATCAACTACAGCTCCAGCGCCGACGCGGCGCAAGAAGCGGCGTCGATGGTGGAGGCGCGGGGGGCGAAACCGCATCTGCATCGTTTTGACGTTTCCAACGCCGAAGAGGTGAAGGAGTCGTTCAAACAGATTGTAAAGGAACTCTCGCGCGTTGACGTCCTCGTGAACAACGCCGGGATCACGCGGGACAACCTGCTGGCCCTGATGAAGCCCTCGGAATGGGACGACGTCCTGAACGTGGACCTGAAGGGCGTGTTCCTTTGCTCGCAGGCGGTGGTGAAACCCATGATGAAGCAGAAATTCGGCAGGATCGTCAATATCACCTCCATCGTGGGCGCCATGGGAAACGCGGGGCAGAGCAACTATGCGGCCGCGAAGGCCGGCGTCATCGGATTCACGCGGTCTCTTGCGCGGGAGCTGGTTTCGCGCAACATCACCGTAAACGCGGTGGCTCCCGGGTATATTGAAACGGAAATGACCCACAGCATGCAGGAAAAGGCTCGCGAGGCGCTTTTGACGCAGATTCCCGCCGGACGCGTCGGGACGCCCGAGGAAGTGGCGGAAGCCGTCAAGTTCTTTGTTTCTGACGCGGCGGGATACATCACCGGGCAGATCCTTCATGTAAACGGCGGAATGTTCATGGGGTAGGGACAATGTTGTTGACTTGCCGTCACTCCAGCGAAAGCCGGGGGCCTGAAAGCTGCATCGATTCCGGATTTCGGCTTTTCCAGAATGACGTCGGACGCTTAACTGAGCGCCATTGAGCTTGAGTCAACAGTATTAGGGTCAGGGAGGGGTTAAAGGAGCTATGGAAGCCAATAGCAAGCGTCGCCGGGTGGTTGTCACCGGGATCGGGCTGGTGACCCCATTGGGGGTTGGCATAGAGGAAAACTGGTCGAAGCTTATGGCGGGGCAGTCAGGGATCGGCCCGATAACCCGCTTTAATGCGACCGATTTCGCAACCAAGATTGCCGGGGAGGTGAAAAATTATCGGGCAGAGGATTTCATCCCGAAAAAGGACCTCCGCAAGATGGACCCCTTCCTGCAATATGCGCTGGGAGCGGCCCGCCTGGCTTTTGAGGATTCACGGCTGGAAATCCCTACCGAATCCGCTCCACGCGCCGGGGTGTTCATGGGGTGTGGTCTTGGGGGAATAAATACGATCGAGGAATACCACCGGGTGGTGACGGAACTGGGCCCCCGCAAGGTCAGCCCTTTTTTTGTCCCCATGGCCCTCGGGAACATGGCGTCGGGACTCATTTCCATAAACCACGGCGCCAAAGGTCCCAATCTCGCCGTCCAGACCGCATGCGCCGCCGGAACGCACGCCATTGGCCAGGCGTACCACTTGATCGTCAACGGGTTTGCCGATATTATGGCGACGGGAGGGGTGGAATCCACCATCACGCCGCTTTGCGTCGCGGGATTTAATGCCATGCGCGCGCTTTCGACGCGAAACGATGAGCCGGAGAAGGCGTCGCGCCCATTTGAAAAGGACCGTGACGGTTTTGTCATGGGAGAAGGCGCCGCCGTCCTGATTCTCGAGGAGCTCGGAAGGGCCCTGGAGCGTGGAGCGACCATCTACGCGGAAATGATAGGATTCGGACTTTCGGGTGACGCTTACCACATGGCCGCCCCGGCCCCGGAAGGAGAGGGGGCCGCCCGCTGCATGCAAATGGCGCTCGACGATGCGCGCATCCGTCCCGAAGACGTGGATTACATCAATGCACACGGCACTTCGACGGATCTCAACGACAAGTATGAAACGCATGCGATCAAGGCAATTTTCGGAGCGCATGCGAAAACGCTTGCGGTGAGTTCCACGAAGTCCATGACCGGGCACCTCCTGGGCGCGGCGGGGGGCATCGAGGGAGCCTACTTGGCCCTCACCGTCGCCAGGGGAATCATGCCGCCCACTATCAACTATGAACATCCCGATCCGGAATGTGATCTCGACTACGTTCCGAATCAGGCGCGCCAAGCCGATGTGCGCGTCGCCATGTCCAATTCTTTCGACTTTGGCGGAACGAACGCAACCATCGTGATGCGCAAATGGGATGGAGCGCAAGGATAGGCAAGCAGGGCCGGAAAGGGCCGCAAAGGGACCTCGAAATGAAAATTATCATTGGCTGCGATCACGCCGGCTATGATTTGAAGGAAAAGGTTTTACCCCGCCTGAAATCCGCCGAGTACACGGTGGAAGACGTCGGGACGCATGACCTGCAATCGGTGGATTATCCCGTTTACGCCGCCAGAGTGGCGCGGGCGGTGGCGCGGGGGGATGCGGACAGGGGAATCCTCATATGCGGGAGCGGCATCGGCATGTCGCTTGCGGCGAACAGGTTTCCCGGCGTCCGCGCGGCTGTCGTGACAGAGCCTTACGCCGCCAAGATGAGCCGCCGCCATAACGACAGCAATGTGCTTTGTCTCGCGGCCCGCTTTACGGGCGACCAGCTTGCTTACGAGATACTCGACGTCTGGCTCAAGGAGCCCTTCGAGGGCGGCCGCCACCAGCGGCGCGTCGAAATGATCGAACAGGTGGGGGGCGGCGGCGCGGGGCAGTGCGCCGCGATCAGCGGACCGTCGCTCCGGTCGGTCGATCCCGAAATGGCCGACGTCATCGCCGATGAAATCCGGCGACAGCGGGAAAAGCTGGTGCTGATAGCCTCGGAAAACTACGCGAGCCCGGCGGTGCTGGAAGCCCAGGGCTCCGTCATGACCAACAAGTACGCAGAAGGGTATCCGGGCAAACGCTACTACGGCGGCTGCGAGTATGTGGACGCGGCGGAGATGCTGGCGCTCGATCGGGTGAAGAAGCTTTTCGGCGCCGAGTACGCCAACGTCCAGCCGCATTCGGGCTCCCAGGCGAACATGGCGGTGTATTTTTCCATCTTGCAGCCGGGAGATGTGATTCTCGGAATGGACCTCCGGCAGGGGGGGCACCTGACGCACGGGAGCCCCGCGAGCTTTTCGGGGCGTCTCTACAAAGTGGTTTCCTACGGGGTCCGGAAAGACACCGAAACCATCGACTACGACGAAGTGGAGCGGCTTGCCAGGGAGCATCGCCCGAAGTTGGTCGTCGTCGGGGCGAGCGCCTATCCGAGGGTGATCGATTTCGACAGGTTCCGCAAGATATGCGATGAAGTCGGGGCGTACATGATGGTCGACATGGCCCATATCGCGGGGCTCGTTTGCGCGGGGCTCCATCCCAACCCGACGCCTGTCGCGGACTTCGTGACTTCGACGACGCACAAGACGCTCCGGGGGCCGCGCGGAGGGCTCATCCTGGCGAAGGAAAAATACGCCAAGACGCTCGACAGCCATCTTTTCCCCGGCATCCAGGGCGGCCCGCTGATGCACGTCATCGCCGCCAAGGCCGTCGCCTTCCACGAGGCGCTGCAACCGTCCTTCAAGGCGTACCAGCAGGATATCGTGGAC
>CALFXO010000074.1 GCA_937958025.1 uncultured Syntrophobacteraceae bacterium | reverse complement strand
AGCCTGGCGACCGAATCGCAATCAAGTCCACCAGGGTCCGGAAGGATAACCTGCCATTCGACAACCGAGGTCGAAAGGTCTCGGTGATGGCTATCAAGGCCATCGGAACAATCAAGGAAAACTTTAGAGATGGCTGCTCACTGAAGGTCGCATGGGAAAAACCCTTCAAAGCTCCCCGTGAGTGGTTCTTCTTCACATATGTAGACAAGGTGTGGCGCGTCCTGCCCGGCAACTGGGCAACTGACGCCCTGATCGGGTTCGCGTTCGAGGGGAAGCCGCAGGACATCAACCTGTTCCGCAACCATTCTTTCTGGCGGGAACGATTCGGCGACAGGGCCGTCGATGAAAGCCGCTTCAACTGGACTGGGTTCTACGAGGCCGTGGCGGACAAGCTTCTTACGTTTAGAAATCGACGCACGGAGCTCATTTCAGGAATCCATGCCATCGCTTCCAAGGTTGCCGGCCTGACCAACTTGGAGGACCGATTCGCTGACGGCTCCTTCGGCCCGTTGAAGGACATCTGCCCGTTTACGGCGATGGGCATTTTCAACAGAGGCATCACGGACGCCAATCGCAAGGCCATTGCGAATGAACTGGCCAGTCTGCTCGGAGTGTCTGAGCCCGTTCCAAGCTCCTTTGATGGGGTCCCGATTCTCAACAATCAGAGGTCATGGTTTTTCGGTTTTGCCAAAGACCGTGCAAAAGACCGTATAAATAGTGACATCGACGCCCTGTGGGAAGTGTTCGCCCAAGGGATTGCATTCGCGGAGTCCGACGACGCAAACGGACTGTCGGCTTTTGTCGCCGCCTATGACGATGCGGCGCGGCGCCATGGCGTCGGATGGAACCTCACCATGGGGCTCTACTGGATTCGCCCCTGGAGCTTTCCGACGCTCGATAGCCAGTCCCAGCGCTACATCGAAAAGAAGCTCAACATCCAGATTGGGAAAAGCGGTCCCAAGGGGCGCTGTAGCGCAAACGATTATCTGGCTGTCCTGGATGCCCTTGAAGCGCGTTTCCAAGAAGACGTTTATCCAGTCCACTCCTTTCCGGAGCTTTCCCTTGCGGCGTGGCATTTCGAAGATGCCGGGACACCCGCGCCCCCAACCTCAACAGACTCAGCTCCCCAAGGTTCGGACGCGCGGGACGACGACTCAGAAGCAGCGGACGCCACAGGAGTCACCACGCCCCCGATTGAGCCGTATTCCATCGACAACATCCTGGCGGATGGCTGCTTCATCGATCGAGAGAAGCTCGAAAAAAGTCTTAACCAGCTGAGCATCAAGAAAAATATGATCCTTCAGGGGCCGCCGGGGACCGGAAAAACCTGGCTGGCAAAGCGTCTGGCGTTGGCACTCATCGGGCAGCGCGATGACAGCAAAGTCCGGGCCGTTCAGTTCCATCCCAACCTCTCTTACGAAGACTTTGTACGTGGCTGGCGACCGGCCGGCGACGGCAAGCTCAAGCTGGTGGATGGTCCTTTCATGGAGATGATAAATGCGGCCGCGAAAGCCCCCAGGATGAAATACGCCATCGTCATCGAAGAAATCAATCGCGGGAATCCCGCGCAGATTTTCGGAGAAATGCTGACGCTGCTCGAAGCGGACAAGAGAACGCCAGACGAAGCATTGGAGCTTTCTTACCGGCGAGAGGTTGACGAGCGCGTTTTCATCCCCGGCAATCTTTATGTCATCGGAACGATGAATATTGCAGACCGGTCCCTCGCTCTCGTCGACCTGGCGCTGCGCCGCCGTTTTGCCATCATCGACCTGGAGCCCATCCTCGGCGAGCCCTGGCGCAACTGGGTTGGATCTCAATTTGGCATGGATTCAGATATCCTCGACGAGATCGAGAAACGCATGACCGCCCTCAACGATGAAATTTCGTCCGACGTCTGTCTGGGGCCGAAGTTCCGAGTGGGGCACAGCTATGTCACGCCTCCGATAGGGGCGCAAATCGTCGACGCCAGGGAATGGTTCCGCCAGATTGTCTACACCGAGATTGCCCCCCTGCTCGACGAATACTGGTTCGATGCGCTTGACAAGTCGCAAAAAGCCAGGGCGCGCCTGCTTGAAGGATTCTGATCATGACGCTTGCGGCAGCCAATTCCATATCAGAGGCTTATGAAGCGACCGGTCTAGCGGGCCAAATCCCGGTGCGCAACATCTGGCTGCTTATGCTTTACGCATCGACTCTCTTTCGGGACCTTGAGAAAGCGAATGTCGCGGTCGAGGACAACCCTGACGACATTCCAGATTTGGTGGCGGAAATACTCTGCCATCAAGTCGAGCGCCGCATCCAGCGCAACCTGAGCTATGGACGCCAACCACGTCAGGCCGTCTTATGTCGCGTGAGGGGCCGGATCGACTTTCTGGACACGGAGAGACGTCAACTGCTTGATCGGGGAAAGGTTTCATGCCGCTTCGACGAATTGACCGTCAACACGGTCCGAAATCGTTTCGTGAGAGCAGCCCTGGAGAAACTCGCCCAAATAGTTCACCGTGACGCCCTGACTCACCGGTGTAGATCTTTGGCGAATCGTTTGAGACGCATGGGCGTCACAGGGGAACGCCCATGCCGAGGCGAGACATCCGCCGATCGCTTCGGCAGGCACGATGCGGATGACAAACCCGTGGTTTCCGCGGCTTATTTGGCCTTCAACCTCGTGTTGCCCACGGAAGCCGCGGGCTCGAAACAGTTGTCATCACCAGACAGAGAGATCGCATGGCTCAGGAAGCTCTATGAAAAGGGCATTGCCGGATTTTACGATGTTACGCTCTCAGGGCGAGGATGGCGCACCAGGGCGGGCAAGACTATAAGCTGGCTCATTGGGAGCAAGAGCCCGGGCATCGACAAAATCCTCCCCTCCATGCGAACCGACATCGTCCTGGACCATCCCTGCTCGGGGCGTCGCATCGTCATCGACACCAAGTTCAACTCCCTGACAACGCGCGGCTGGCATCGGGAAGAGACGCTCCGAAGCGGCTATATCTATCAAATCTACGCCTACCTGAGATCTCAGGAAGGCAGCGGCGATCCGCTTGCGGCCGCCGCATCGGGATTGTTTCTTCACCCTTCAGTTGGAAACATGGTCAATGAATGGGTGGTGATTCAGGGGCATGAAATCCGGTTTGCCACAGTTGACCTCGGAGCAACGGCTAAGGAGATTAGGTCGCAGCTTCTGCAAGTCCTGGAGGTTCATTAAGCTAACGCTGGAGCACAGCCCAAGAGCGACCCAAACCTATTGACAGAGTCAATTCAGAATCATTACAAGGCGGTTGCAAACCCTGGCAATGGCTAAGCGGCAGTTCTTCCATCGCCTTCTTGCGATCAGTTTACGGCGGCGTCACTTTTTGGGACCGCCCCTTTTTCTTTGATGTGCACAAGTGCAGGAGGTTTTAGGTGATCGAAAAATCCAAAATAGGCTTTATCGGCGGCGGCAATATGGGAGAAGCGTTGGTTAAGGGGCTGATCGGCGCCTCGCTCGTCGCTCCCGAACAGATTTACGTTTATGACGTGCTCCCCGCGCGGCTCGATTATCTCAAGGAGACGTACAAGGTGGGCGTCTGCAAGACGATAGCGGAGCTTGCGGAAGCGGCCCGCGACGTTCTCTTTATCGCCGTCAAGCCCCAGAACATGGCGCAGGCGCTCGAGACCCTCGCCCCCCACGTTGCCCACGCGCCGCTCGTCATCTCGATCGCGGCGGGCGTCCCTATCGCCGCGATTGCCGGGGGCCTGCCGGAAGGGACCCCGGTCGTTCGCGTCATGCCAAACACCCCTGCCCTCGTCTTGCAGGCCGCCTCGGCGCTCGCTCGCGGCGCTCACGTAACGGACGAGAAGATGCAAACGGCGCTCGCCCTCTTCCGGGCAGTCGGCATGGCCGTGGAGGTCGAGGAGAAATCGATGGACGCAGTAACGGGGCTTAGCGGAAGCGGCCCGGCGTACTTTCTGCTCCTGATGGAAGCATTTATCGACGGTGGCGTCCTCATGGGCCTCCCACGGCCCGTGGCCCGCGACCTCGCCGTGCAGACGGCTCTCGGCGCGGCCCGGATGGTCCTTGAAACCGGCAGGCATCCGGCGGAGCTCAAGGACATGATAACCTCCCCCGGCGGGACGACCATCGCCGGATTGCAGGAACTTGAGGACAGCGGCGTGCGCGGCGCACTCATGCGGGCGGTCGAAGCGGCGACCATCCGTTCGAAGGAGCTAGGCAAGGCAAAATAAGCGCGTGGAAGCTCCGGCATACGGAGGCGGAAACGGATCGGAGCCGCCCCGCCGCGTCCGCCTCCCGCCGCATTTGGCGCTATTGCGGCTGCGCTTTCAGCAGGTGATCCGACAGGGCATTCAGGTCCTCGTCGGACAGCGCCTTCGTCCTTTCTATGTACGACTGCATGGTTTCTGCCTTCTCTGGCTTTACGATCGGCTCCGCGGCCCCCTTGAAGTACGCTGCAAGCCGCCCTTCCTTGCCCGCATAGGCCGCCGCTATTTCCTTGAAGCTCGGCCCCGCGCCCTTCCTGTCCGGCTTGTGGCAAAGACCGCACTTCATGCTCGTAAAAAGGGCGCCCCCATTGCTTTCCGCCCGGAGCGGCGCTCCAACAAGCAGCAGCAGCGCAAGCGATAATCCCACTGCGGCAAGAATCTTGCCCATATAATCTTCTCCTAAAATCTTCGCATCGCAATAGCCTTCATGGGCGGAGTTCTACAGAAGCCGCCCCGCGAGCCAGTAGAGAAACATGCCGAAAAGCACCGTCCCGCCAAGGGACTTCGTCCAAAGCCCCACGGCGAGCGTGGGGATGGCCACCCACAGTTTCGGCTGCGAAAGGTCCAGATGGCGTTCCAACCCGGAAGTGAAAAGCTCGGGCGCCACCAGGGCGCTCAGGATCGCCACCGGGATAAAATCCAGCCAGTCCACCAGGGACTTCGGAAGTTTCAGCCGGGACAGAAAGAAAAGCGGCGCCCAGCGCGGAAGGAACGTGACGAGCCCCATCCCGGCAAGCAGGAGGAGGTAGTCGGAGCCGTGGATCATGCGGCGCTCTTCCTTCCCTGGAGCCTCTTTGCGGCAAAACCCGTCGTGGCGGCGATGAGGGACGCGACAATAACGTACGAGTTGCCCGGCGTCACGAGCGACAGCAGCACCGCCGCCACAGCGGCCACGAGGCCCGTCAGCGCATAGAGCCGCCCCCGCAGCTGGAATGCGAGGAGGCATAGGAACATGGCGATGAGCGCATAATCCATCCCGAGCGCCCCCGCCGGGATGAACTGCCCCCCATAGCCCCCCGCCACCGTGCACACGAACCATGCGAGGTTCGCGGCATGGTTTACGGTCAGGGCGCTGTAGCGGCTCCATGCACCCTCTCGGAACCGAATTATATTGACGGCGAAGCTTTCGTCGGTCAGGCCGTAGGCGAAAAGCGTGAGGAACTTCGGGCTGCTGCCGCGAAGCGGCTCCGCCAGCGAGGAACTCATCAGCAGGTGCCGCAAGTTGACCATGAAGGTCGTGGCGACGATGGTCGCAATGGACGCTCCCGCGCTCATCATCGAAACGGCTATGAACTGCGCGCTCCCCGCGAAGACGATGAGCGACATGAGGCCTATCTCGACGGGCGTGAGCCCCGCCTTCTGGGCCAGCACCCCAAAGGCCAACCCTATCGGGGCGTACCCCAGGCAGATGGGCCACCCGGCCGTCAACCCTTCCCACACGATCCGCCGCGCGCTCCCGGATTCCTCCCGCACGAACGATCTCACCTCCATCACGCCGCGCGCTCCGGCTCGAGGCGCATGTCGAGGCCGATGTCGATGGCCCTCGCCGAATGCGTCAAGGCCCCGCAACTCACGAAGTCTACGCCCGTCTCGGCGATGGCGCGAACGGTCTCGAGCTTCACGCCGCCGGAGGCTTCGAGCATCGCCCGCCCCGCATTGCGCCGGACGGCTTCCCGCAGCATGTCGAGCGTGAAGTTGTCGAGCAGGATGACGTCCGCGCGCGCATCCAGCGCTTCGTCCATTTGCTCCAGGGAATCGACTTCCACTTCTATCCTGAGCATATGGCAGGCCCCGGCCCTCGCCCGCGCGACGGCTTCCCGAACGCCTCCGGCGGAGGCGACATGGTTGTCCTTGATGAGGACGCCGTCCGAAAGGCCAAACCTGTGGTTCACCCCGCCGCCATGGCGCACCGCCTGCTTTTCGAGCGCCCGCCAAAGGGGCGTCGTCTTCCGCGTGTCGAGCAGGCGGCACGAAGTCCCCGTCAGCGCATCGGCCATCTTCCGCGTGAGCGTTGCGACCCCGCACAGCCGTTGCAGCAGGTTGAGGGCCGTCCGCTCCCCCATGAGGATAGTGCGCACGGACCCGGAGAGCCGGAACGCCGGGGCGCCCGCCTCGACCAGCGCCCCATCCGGAAAGAAGCACTCCACCCGAAGCGACGGGTCGAGGATCTCGAAAATCCTCCGGAACGGTCCGGCGCCGGAGAGCACGAAGGACTCCCGCCCCACCGCGTCCGCCGCCCCCAGGGCGCCGGGGGCGATGACGCTCTCGGTGGTCGCGTCCCCATGCCCCAGGTCTTCATCGAGGGCCATGCGCAACAGTATGTCGAGACGGCCCGTCAGGTTATCCACGTGGCTCCTCCTCTCAGCCGCCTTGTTGCAGCTCCTTGATCCGCTCCAGGTGATGCCGCAGCTTGTCGAGCTTCTCGCCGAGCCGCGCGGCCTTTTCCTTTTCCTTCTCCACGACGTCATCCGGCGCCTTGCGGAGGAACTCCTGGTTGGAAAGCTTCTTCTCCGTGTTGGATATTTCCTTCTCGAGCTTCGCCATCTCCTTCTGGAGACGCTTGGACTCGCTGTCGAAATCGAGGACGCCCGCAAGCAGCACGTACACTTCCACGTTGCCCGCGACCGCCTTTGCGGCGGCCTTCGGCTTTTCCACGGTCCCGGCGCGCTCCACCACCAAGCCGGAGAGGCGCGCAAGATCAACCACCATGCCCCGGTGGTTTTCGAGGAGCGCCTTCTCCGCGTCGTCCGAACAGAAGCAGACCACATCCAGGCGGGCGGCGGGTGCTATGCCCATCTCTCCCCGGATGTTCCGGATGCCGCTCACCACGTTCATGATGACGTCCATCTGGGCTTCCGCCTCGGCGTCGATCCACTCCGGATGCGCCTCCGGGAAAGGCGCGAGCATGATGCTTCCTTCGGTGCGCGGCAGCTTGCTCCAGATTTCCTCCGTCACGAAGGGCATGATCGGGTGCAGCAGGACGAGCACCCGTTCGAGCACCCCGACCGAGATATTCTGGGCGACCGCCTTCGCCCCGGCGTCCTCGCCGTAGAGATCGGGCTTTATCATTTCCAGATACCAGTCGCAGTACTCCCGCCAGACGAACTGGTAGAGCGCCTGCGCGTGCTGGTTGAAGTGGTAGTTCTCGACAGCCTGCTCCACTTCCCCGGCGACCCGCTGGAGGCGGCTCAGAATCCAACGGTGCATCAAGGATTTCGGCTGCTCCGGAATGTCGCCTATCTTCTCCACGCCCTCGATATTCATGAACACCAGGCGGGATGCGTTCCAGAGCTTGTTGACGAAGTGCCGGTAGCCCTCGATGCGCTCCTCCGAGAGCTTCACGTCCCTCCCCTGCACCGCGAAAGCCGCGAGGGTGAAGCGGAAGGCGTCCGTCCCGTACTGGTCGATGACCACCAGCGGGTCGATGACGTTCCCCTTGGACTTGCTCATTTTCTGCCCCTGCGCGTCGCGGACCAGCGCGTGGATGTAGACGTCGCTGAAAGGGGCCTCGTTCATGAAGTGCAGGCCCATCATCATCATCCTGGCAACCCAGAAGAAAAGGATGTCGAAGGCGGTCACCAGGACGGAAGTGGGATAGAACTTTTTCAGCTCAAGCGTCTCATCCGGCCACCCCATCGTGGAAAACGGCCAGAGGGCGGAGCTGAACCATGTATCGAGGACGTCCGCTTCTTGATCGAGCTTGGAGCCTCCGCACTTCGGGCAGTTCGCCGGGTCTTCCTCGGCGACGATCACCTCCCCGCAGTCCTGGCAGAACCACGCCGGAATCCGGTGCCCCCACCATATCTGGCGGCTCACGCACCAGTCCTCGACGTTCTCGAGCCACATGAAGTAGTCTTTTTCCCATTTCTCCGGGACGATGCGGGTTTCGCCCTTGCGCACCGCCTCCATGGCCCTTTCGGCGAGCGGCTTCGTGGCGACGAACCACTGGAGCGAGATCATCGGCTCGACCACGCTTTTGCAGCGGTAGCAGTGGCCGACGCGGTTCTTGTAGTCTTCTATCTTGACAAGGAAGCCGTCCGCTTCCAGGTCCTTCAAAATTTCCTTGCGGCACGCATAGCGGTCCATCCCCGCGTAGCGACCGGCGTTTTCGTTCATCACGCCGTTTTCCGCGATGACCTGAACGATCTCGAGGCCGTGTTTGCGTCCAATGGCGAAATCGTTGAAATCGTGGCCAGGGGTGATCTTGAGGGCGCCCGTTCCGAACTCGCGTTCGACGTAAGTGTCGCCGATCACCGGAATGCGGCGCCCGACGAGGGGAAGGATCACGTCGCGGCCGATGAAGTCGCTGTAGCGCGGGTCCTCCGGGTGCACGGCGACCGCCGTGTCGCCGAGCATCGTCTCGGGCCGGGTCGTCGCCACCACCAGCTCGCCGCCGCCGTCGGCCAGCGGGTAGCGCAGGTAATGCAGCTTTCCGTCCTGCTCCTCGCCTTCCACCTCGATGTTGGCAAGGGCCGTCATGCAGCGGGGGCACCAGTTTATCATCCGTTCGCCGCGATAGATGAGCCCTTCCTTGTACAGAGTCACGAACACGTGCCGCACCGCCCGCGAGAGCCCCTCGTCCATGGTGAAGCGCTCCCGCTCCCAGTCGCAGGAGGCCCCGAGGCGCTTCAACTGGTTGATGATGGCCCCGCCCGACTTCTTCCGCCACTCCCACACGCGCTCGAGGAACGCATCCCGCCCGAGGTCGCCCCTGCTGAGCCCCTCCGCCGCCAGTTGCCTCTCCACCACGTTCTGCGTGGCTATTCCGGCGTGGTCGGTGCCAGGCATCCAAAGCACTTCAAAGCCCTTCGACCGCTTGTAGCGGCACAGGATGTCCTGCAAGGTGTTGTTCAACGCGTGCCCCATATGGAGCTGTCCGGTTACATTGGGGGGCGGAATAACGATGCAGAAAGGAGGTTTGCCGTTCCGCTCGTCCGCGTGAAAAAAACCGTTCTCCAACCAGTAAGCGTACCAACGCGCTTCTACTTCTTGAAATTCATAGGCTTTAGGCAAAGAGCCTTCCGTCATCTGGAGCACCCCCCTGATTCACATGGATTATTCCGGCGGCTGCGGTCATCCCGCGCCGTTTCCGATCATTGTTTCAGCCGCTCGATTTCCTCGCGCAACGCCTCGCGCACTATCTCCGGCAGCCGGGCGTCGACAATCCTCCGCACGACGTCCTCCAGCCTGGACTCGATGCGGGCGATAAGGTCTTCCACTGGATCATCCCCCGCCGCGTCCGCCTCTGCCGGGGCCGCATTGAAATACTCCCCTTCGGCCGCGGGCTCTTCCACCTCAGGCTCGCCCCCGTCTTCCTCCGCGGCCTGATCCCCGGGCGCATCATCCAGGAGCCCCATCAGATCGGAGAAGTCCATCTCCTCTTCGGCTTCAGCTTCGACCTCCGCCTCCGCGACGTCCTCCTCCTCCAGGACCCGCACCTCCAGGCTTTCGTCTTCCCCCAAGGCAAGGTCCTCGTCCACGATGGCCATCTCGTCCATCAGGTCCTCGTCCGTTAGCGAATGGGGCCTGGATTTGCCCCCTCCGGAGCCAAGCTCCCCGAGCCCGAGGTCTACATCCGGCTCCATGAGGTCCCCGCTCCCGAAATCGTCCATAATGGATCCCTCGGAATCGTCATCGATGATATCTCCTTCGCTGAGGTCGATGATTTCCTCGTCGTCGAAATCATCAAGTCCTTCGAGCCCGTCCAGGACGCCACCATCCAATTCATCGGAAGATTCCAGATCGTTCTGATCCCAGTTGAAAGTCTTTTGCTGTTTCTTCATTCCAGCCCCCATAGCGAGCATTGACGAAATTATCGAAGCGGGCCGGGAGCAGGGGAACCGTAAACGCCCTCTCCCGCCGCCGCATTGGAGTCAGACAGCAAGCAACCGATACCACGTGCAAAAATCTTATGTCAAGCCAATAACCCCCGCCGAGCGTTATTCCCGCGCCAGGGGACGGCTTCCGGCCGCCAATGGCCAATTTATTACGGCTTTCACACCAACAAACGCATCGGCGCCGAAGCCGAAAGGCATGAGCTTGCAGGGACGGTCCGTTCCTATCCTGATGGTTCACGATGGCGCAACAGCTCGGGGTCATTCAGGCAGCCGGCCCAATTGAATTTAACCTGCGCGGTTGCTCGTTGCCTTCCGCAAAAGGATGCATTGCAAAAGATGCATTTGACAAACCTCCACCCGGACATTAGAATTACACTTGAAATCAACCGTTAGGGGTGCTCGGATTTCTGAGCTGAGATGACACCCTTAATACTTGACCCGGGTAATGCCGGCGTAGGGAAACGGTTGTAAGAGACAAAATCAATCCGCCTTTGGGCGCGCTCTTACATGGCCGTTTCTCTTTCGGGAGAAGCGGTTTTTTTGTTAGGTAAGCATCCTGGGGAGGGTGACGTCCCTATGGGGGCGCGGGAAGCTGGAGCATGGTAAATAGAGGACTGACGGAAGAGGAGCGGGGAATCTACCGCCGAAACATCCTGCTGCCCGAAATCGGCGAGGAGGGGCAGGCAAAGCTGCTCGAGAGCCGGGTGCTGGTCGTGGGGTTGGGAGGCCTTGGAAGCTCGGCCCTCTACTACCTCGCGGCTTGCGGCGTGGGAGAGATCGGACTCGCGGACGGCGACGCCGTCGATCCGTCGAACTTACAGCGCCAGATCCTGCATGGATGGAAGGATGTCGGAAAGTCCAAAATCGCCTCGGCCCGTGAGAGCGTGGAGCGCCTGCGGGCGAACGCCCGGCTGGTCGAGCATCCCTCCGGGGTCACGGTTGAAAACGCCGAAGACGTCATAGGCTATTACGATTTTGTCGTCGAGGCGACCGACAACTTCGCCTCGAAATTTCTGGTCAACGACGTCTGCGTTCGCCTCGGGAAAGCGTTTTCCCACGCGGGGGCGTCGGGCGTCCACGGGCAGGCCATGACGGTCGTTCCCAGCGAGGGACCGTGCTTCCGGTGCGTGTTCGGGGATGCCTGCGAATCAACCGGCGCTAGGGCCGATGAGGGGGCAGGCGCCGGGGTGCTCGGGACCGTTCCCGGCCTCATGGGACTTGTGCAGGCGACGGAGGCCATAAAATATCTTTTGGGACTGGGCGGCCTGCTGCTTGGCAGGATGCTCTCGTGGGACGCCATCGCCATGACGTTCCGTGAGGCGCGGCTCCCCGTGCGAGGACGTTGCGCCCTGTGCTCCGCCCGAATGGATGGAATGCGGAAATATGCCTTGTTGTAAAGGACCTTTTTAAACCGGCGGCGTGATCATAATCCAATCCGAGGCTCCGCCGCGACATATCACGGTGATGGACGGGCGGCGACCCCTTGCGGCGCTTCCCGCCCCCTTCCCCGGCAATTATGACCAGCCTTCATTCAAACAATGCAGAGGAGGCTAATACCCATGAACGATTCTTTGATCATAGCGGGACGCGCCTTTAAGTCGCGGTTTCTGACGGGCACGGGGAAGTTCTCGTCGCCCGAGGCGATGCGAAGCGCCATAGAGGCTTCCGGCGCGGAAATAGTGACGGTGGCGCTCCGGCGGGTGGAGCTCGAGAACCCGAACGACAGCATCCTGAGCGTGATAGACCCGAAGCGCTGGTTGCTCCTTCCCAACACTTCGGGGGCGAGGGACGCCGCCGAGGCGGTGCGCCTCGCGCGCCTCGCTCGTGCGGCCGGGTGCGAGCCTTGGGTGAAGCTGGAAGTGACCCCCGATCCCCGCTATCTCCTCCCGGACGGCGTAGAAACTCTCAAGGCCGCCGAAATCCTGGTAAAGGAGGGCTTCACCGTGTTACCCTACATCAACGCCGACCCGATCCTCGCCAAGCGCCTGGAGGACGCGGGGACCGCGACGGTGATGCCTCTCGGGGCCCCGATCGGCTCTAACCGGGGGTTGAAGACCCGTGACGCGGTCGCGATCATCATTGAAAACGCCACCGTGCCAGTCATCGTGGACGCGGGGCTCGGAGCGCCCTCCCACGCGGCGGAAGCCATGGAGATGGGGGCGGACGGGGTGCTCGTGAACACGGCGCTCGCCGTCGCGCGGGACCCGGAAGCCATGGCGCGCGCCTTCAAGAAAGGCGTGGAGGCGGGCCGCGAGGCGTTCCTGGCCGGACTCGGACGGGAGCGGATAACGGCGGAAGCGTCGAGCCCCTTGACCGGGTTCATTAGGTGAAAGGGGGTCTGCCATGAGCTTTTATGACGTTTTAAAGCAATACGAAGGACCGGAGATCCGGAAAGCCATGGATTCCTGCACGCGCTCCGACGTGGAGGCAGCCCTCGCCGCACCGGAACCGCTCGCGCTCGACCATCTCGTCAGCCTGCTTTCCCCCGCCGCCGGGGAGTTGATCGAGGACATGGCCCAGCGGGCGCACCATCTCACGCAGCAGCGTTTCGGAAAGATCGTTTCTCTTTTCGCCCCCGTTTACCTCTCGAACGAATGCATCAACCGGTGCGTCTACTGCGGCTTCAACGCGAACAACAAGGTGGAGCGGCTGAGCCTGACGCCGGATCAGGCCGTCGAGGAGGGGCGCCTCCTGCACGCCATGGGCTTCCGGAACCTGCTCCTGGTTTCGGGCGAAGCGCCGCACATCGTATCCACGGCTTACATGGCGGATGTGGTGGACAGGCTCCGCCCGCTCTTTCCGTCCGTATCCATAGAGATTTACCCGATGGAAACCGCAGCCTACGCGGAGCTTATCGCCCACGGGGTGGACGGACTGGTGGTGTTCCAGGAGACGTACGACGAGGAGCTTTATGCGACGCTCCATCCCGCCGGGCGGAAGAGGGATTTCCGCTGGAGGCTCGAGACGCCCGACCGGGGCGGCGAGGCGGGATTCCGGAGGCTTGGCCTTGGGGCGCTTCTCGGGCTCGCCGACTGGCGCGTGGAGTCTTTTTTTCTTGGCCTGCACGCCCGTTACCTGATGCGCCGTTATTGGAAATCGAGCACCGCCATCTCTTTCCCTCGCATCCAGCCCGCGGCCGGGGGCTTCCAACCGTTGCAGGTTGTCTCGGATTTCGATATGGTGCAGATGTTGACGGCCCTGCGGCTCTTCCTGCCCGATACGGGCATGGTGCTTTCGACGCGCGAGGCGCCGGAGTTCCGCGACAATCTCATCCCGCTCGGGATAACTTCCATGAGCGCGGGATCGAAGACGGAGCCCGGCGGGTATGCCCACGAGAAAGAGGCGGGAGCGCAATTCGAGATTGCGGACCCGAGGTCGCCCCAAGCCGTGGCAAAAGTCATCGCGGCGCAAGGCTACGAGCCCGTTTGGAAAGATTGGGACGCAGCGTTCCTTCAGTAAAGGGCGTAAGGCAAGTTCCAGGAAATGCCATGCTTGGACAAATTCTTCATAGCGGCTGGAAGCCGCTCCTACACTAAAGAAGGAAGTTGTCCTTTGGCGGGAAAATTCTTTGGAGTTGCGTGAAGAGCTTAAGCGGACGGCGGCGTATGGGACCGCCTCCCCCCCCGCAAGTCGCGTGCTTCTAAATGCGAGAGGAGCCAATCGACATGGAAATTACCGTGAATGGCGAGATCAGGAGTTTTTCTTCCCCCTTGAGCGTTTCCGAACTGTTGCGGCTCCTCGGGATCGACCCGGAGCTGGTTGTGGTGGAGCGCAACTTTGAAATCACGCCGCGCTCGGCCTTTGACGGGGAGATGTTGAGCGAAGGCGACAGCATCGAGATCATTCGCATGGTTGGCGGGGGATGATCGTCATGCTGGCGTAATGTTTCGCATGGTAATAATGAAGCGGTCGGGTTCGCAAACCGCGCACTCGGCGAACCGGCGTCCGGAGGGCCGCCCCGTTGCGGCGCCCCGGCCAATTTGCCAGAGCACCCTCACGTGGAGTTGCATGAGTGGACAGACAGACTCGAATGGCGATATTTGAGCGGCAGGTGGACGTTTACCCCGTCACGTGCGAAAGCCTCTCCGCGGGGCGGAGCAACCTGGAGGTCCTCGGGGCCATGATTCGGGGAGGCGCCGGGATCGTGCAGCTCCGGGAGAAGAAGCTCACGAAGAGGGAGCTTTTCCAGATGGCGGTTGACTTCCGCGAGGTCACGGCGGCGGCGGGCGTGCTGCTCATGATAAACGACCATGTCGATATCGCCCTTGCGGTGGGCGCGGACGGGGTGCACTTGGGGCAGGACGACCTCCCCATTACGGCGGCGCGGCGTCTTGGCCCCGACCTCATTATCGGCGCTTCCACCCACTCCCTCGATGAAGCGCTTCTCGCCGAAAGCCAGGGCGCCGACTACGTGAACATCGGCCCCATATTCCCCACGAGCACGAAGGAGGGCGTGAAAGACTTCCTGGGTCCCAAGTCCATCGCGGCCATAGGGTCCAAGGTGCGCATTCCGTTTACGGTAATGGGCGGAATCTGCGGGAGCAACATCGGGCAGGTTATCGCCGCGGGCGCGCGCCGCGTCGCCATGGTGACGGCCATCACCCAGGCCCAGGATATCTCCGGGGCGGTGCGGGGGTATAAGAACATGTTGAGAGGCAACGGCTGCTCGCGCTGAGAGCGGTCAGTGGGCCGTCAGCCTTCATGGTATACTTTTGGTTGGGGTTCGCGTTCGCTCACCCCAACCTGCAAAAGTGCGCCTGACGAGGCCGTTTCGGCGCCTTGCCGTCAGAAGGTCATCTTCAGCCCCCCGTACACCTGCACCGGAGAGATGGTGTAATCTTCGTTTCTCTCGTCGAAGATGTTGTCCACTCCGGCGTAGAGGCGCAGATGCTCGGTCAGGGTCTTGGATGCATAGAGATTCACGGTATTGTAGCTGTCGAGGCTATTGCCTTCCCCATCTTCCGAGTCTCCGAAGTAGAGGTAATGGAGACGGGTCTCGACGCCCCACGAGGGAATCCGCCATGACAGCGTGACGCCGCCCTTCCACGTCGGGGCCTGGGCGAGGTCGAAGCCGGTCTCCTCGTTCTCGGTCGTAAGGTAGGTCATGTTTCCCGACAGGGCGACGTTCATCGGAAGCTGGACGCCGGCTTCCATTTCCGCCCCGGCGGTCCGGGCTTCATCCACGTTTTTCCAGGTGTAGGTGTAGGTCTTCCCGATTTTGCTCAAGAGCTCCGCGTCGATCATGTCTTCCAGGTGGTTGTAAAACCCCGTCACGCGGCCCCATGCCCAATCTTTGCGAAGCTCTACGCCGGCTTCGCATCCCTGCGACGTTTCGGGGTCCAGGTCTTCGTTGCCGTTGTAGATTTCATTTCCCCCCTTCATCTTGGTCTTGCCGTACAGTTGGTCGAGCGTCGGGGCCTTGAATCCTTGTCCATAACCCGCCCACACGCGGCCGTAGGGGATGAACAGGCTCGCGACCACGCGCGTCGTCACGTGCGACCCCGATTCCTCGTAATCGTCGAAGCGCACGCCCGCCACGATGTTAAGCCGCTCGAGGGGCTGCCAATCGCCCTGGAGGAATACGGCCCCGGCATTCCGGGACTTCTCATCGTCCATTGAGAGCGTCAGGTCGCCGCCGTCGAGAGTTTCTTCCCGAAACTCGCCCCCACCCGTTAGGGTCAGCAAGTTGCCGATGCTATAGGACCCGCGAGCCTCCGCCTGGAGCAGTTCGCGGTTCTCGTCCGATTCGTCGGCAGTGGGGGTGAAATGGGGGGAGCCTTCATATCTGTTCCCGTAAGCGCGAAGCATGGCGTTGAATGGTCCTTCTTTCGGGGCGAAATCGTACTGGACGAACCCTCCCCAGCGCTTGTCGTCGGCGTCATAGGTGCGCTCCTTGTTGAGATAGAGGCGTTGGCCCTCGCGGGAAAAGGCGCTCCATTCGCCTCCCGCCGAAACGGCGTGGGAGGAGGCAAGATCAAGGACGGCCCTCGACAGGACGGCGTCGAGCGAGGTGTCGTCGATATCGTCGGGCAGTTCTCCATCGCCATCCCATCCGTCCTTCTCGAAATGCGACGCCGCGATGTTGGCGCGAAGCGGCCCAAAGCCTCCTCCGATCACGCCTTCCCCGGAGCGTTCAGCCGATTCTCCTCCGCCCCCCCTCACGTCGACTTCCGCCTCGACTTCGTGCGGCGGCTTCCGCGTGATGATATTCACGACGCCGCCAATGGCATCGCTGCCGTATAGCGCCGATCCCGGTCCACGAACGATCTCGATGTGGTCGATCATTGTCGTCGGAATCTGATTCACGTCGAAGGTCGCTTTGTAACCCAGGCTCATACGGCGTCCGTCAAGAAGCACGAGAGTGCGCTGCGCGCCGAGCCCCCGGATGGAAAGCCCCTCGCTGCGCCCGGTCCCGCTCAGCATCTCGGCGCCCGTCGCGTACCGGAGGACGTCGGCCGCCGTCTCCGCGCCGAGGGACTCTATTTCTTTGCGGTCTATCACCTGGACGGAGCCAGGGGCCGAATCGGGGCTTCGCTCCGTCATGGTGGGCGTCACCACGACAGAGGGGAGCTCGTATGTTTGTGCATAAAGAGGGCCGCAGAAAGCCGCTCCAAGAACCAGGACCGTCAGAATGGCGCAGTTCATCCGCCTCATAGATTATTTCGCTCCTTCCATGATTTTTATCAACGTCATTAGTCGTTATAAAAAGCTAAAAAGGCGCATCTCCGCAACGCCGCCGCTCGCTTCGGTTGGAGAGAGCTGCGCCAAATACTCGCCTTGTTATAAAACAAGGACGGAAGTAGGCTGGAGACCGCTAGCGCGGCGTCATTGCGGCGTCAGGGCGGTTGATATTGCCAATATAATGTATATATACGTCATTGTATAAGGGTTTAGCTTATATTATATGCTAATTAAAACGTCAATAATATTTAGGCGAAGACCTGCGAAGCTCATTTCCTCCGGCGACAGGCCGCCGCGCGATCTTACGGGACTGCCGTTTCCAAAAGCCCTGATCGCCTTTCCTGGCGCATCCGCTGATCAAGAAAAAGTATTTTGACCCGGCGAATGGTATGGTTTAGATTGAAGCGCGCGTCTTGCAACGCCCCGCCCGGGGGCTTCATAGACGCAGTCTAATGGACGAGGTGGAACTTGCTCGCGGAATGGCTTCGATTGATTGGGAGACGTCTATGTTCTATAAGAAGTGCGACAGCGGCTACAAGAAGGCCCTGGAAGGCATAGAGCTTAAGACCTTGGTCTTTGGAGAGAAAACGCTTTTCACCGAATTCCGCCTGAAGGCGGGAAGCCTTCTGCCGGCCCACAGCCACCCGCACGAGCAGACGGGATACCTCGTCGAGGGGCGGCTGCGGCTCCGCATCGGCGCCGAAACGATGGATCTCGAAGCCGGAGACTGTTGGTGCATCCCCGGAGGCGCCGAGCATGGCGCGGAAATCCTGAAGGACTCTATCGCGATAGAGGTCTTCTCCCCCGTGCGGGAGGATTACCTGCCGACGAAGTCGGCGAACGACTGAGGTCTTTGAACGGACCATCCCGACTACTTTGCGCTTGTTCGCCAGTGTTGCGTGGAAGAGCCGGCGAGAGGGGAGCCGGGCAGAGTATGCATTATCAGTATAGAGACAAGGACGCGCCATGGGAAAAGAAGATCTGAAGAAGCTGAAGGATATCCTGCAAGAGGCGGAACGGGACATGGCCACCCTGGAGGGCGGCTTTGGACCGGTCGACGAGGTGCTGGGAAGGGTTAGGGGGCTCCTCGATGAGCTTTGCGACATAGCGGGAAAACTCAGCATCAAGGCGCTGGTGCGGATAGGCAAGGAGCTGCAGAAGATCGCCTCCCAGAAGTCGCTCACCCCGGAAGACCTCACCACGATCACCTATGCCTTGGGCTCCCTGCGCGCGGGGGTGCAGGATGGGAGCTACGAAACCTTGCGGTCGGCGATCATGGAAACGCTGGAACTGCTCGGCGTGGAGCCGCTCGAAGTCATGTCGGCGAAGCGCCCCAAGGAGCCTCCAAAGAAAAAGGACGCCGAGACGCCGTTCATGGTGCAGATGATCGACAACAAGGCGCAGGAGCAAAAGCCCGAACCTCCGGCCCCGAAGCAGCAGCAGCCCGCGCCTCCCCCTCCCAAGCCCGCCGCGCCGCAACCGCCGACAAAGCCAGCCCCGGCCCCCAGACCCGCGCCTGCTCCCCCTCCGCAGCCTAAGCCCAAGCCCCCGGCGCCCAAGCCCGCTCCCGAGCCGGAGCCAACCGGAGAAGGCGCCGAAATGGCGCGCCTCGCGGACCAGCTTGGCGGCAAGCTGGTGATGTCCTCCGACGGGGGAGATTCGTTCCGCCTCGAATTGCCGACTGGCAGCCTCGCAAAGGTCATGTTCCTCCTTTCTCCCGCCGATGCGGGCGACATCTTCACAGAGAAGATCCCGACCGAGGACGAGCACCTGCGGAACGTGGTGAACGGCATCAAGGATTTTATGGCGTCGTTCGCCGACGGAAACCTGGAGAAGGCGCAGGAGGTGTTGGAGGACCTCGCGGGGCTCCAGGGCGAAAACGAGCTGTTCAAGGAAATCGGAGGGCTCGCGCGGGAGCTTCATGACCTCCTGAACAATATGGCCTCCACGATAACCGATGGCCTCCAGGAGATATTGGAAGATCAAATGCCGGATTCCGGCAACCGACTGGAGCACATTCTCGAATTGACGGACGAAGCCGCCAGCACGACGCTCGACCATGCGGAAGCCATCCAGAACCGGATGAAGGGCGACCAGGAGAAGCTGGAGCGGCTCGAGCGGCATCTCGCCTCGTTGAAGCCCGTCGGCGATTCCGCCCATGCGCGGATGGACGAGAGCGCGAGGCTCATCCGGGAGCTGAAATCCTCGATCGCCAACAACGGCGACGATCTTTCGACCATCCTGACGTCCCAGGGCTATCAGGACCTCACAGGGCAAATCGTTACGAAGATCGTCGATTTCCAGAAGGGGCTCGAGGCGAAGCTGATCGACCTCGTGAAGACATTCGGAGCCAAGGCGAGCAAGAAGACAATGAAGAAACAGGAGAAAAAGCCGGACGAGCTTTACGGGCCGGCGAGCGCCAAGGTGGAGGGCGCGGTCCATTCGCAAGACGACGTGGACGCTCTCCTCGCGCAATTCGGGTTCTAGAAAGGATGGCAGGTGACGGAAAAGAAACTGCGGCTGGCGGTGCTGGCTTCCGGCGGCGGGACGAACTTGCAGGCGATTTTGGATCGGAGCCGCGACGGGAGCCTACCCGCCGACGTCGTGGCGGTTGTGAGCGACAATCCGGGGGCCTTCGCCCTGGAGCGGGCGAAGAAGTCGGGAGTCCCCGCGCACGTGGTGGAATATGGCGCCGGCCCTTCCCAGGAGGAGCTGGCGGGGATCGACCTCGCCGCGATCGACCGGAGGCAGCGCATCCTGCGCCAGACGGACCCCGAGGCCCGGTTGCGGCGGCTCGCGCGCCTCGTGGCGGCGGAGCGGCGACTTATCGGCGTCCTCGATAACTACGCCCCCGATTATATTTGCCTCGCGGGGTGGATGCGCCTCGTCACGCCCTATTTTCTCGACCGGTTCAATCGAGAGGGGCGCTACGGGACGCTCAACATCCACCCCGCGCTTCTTCCCGCATTCCCCGGGGAGCACGGCTACGAGGACACGCTCGCCTACGGGTGCCGTTGGGGAGGCGTGACGGTGCACTTCGTGGACGAGGGCGAGGATTCGGGGCCGGTTATCGCGCAGGCGGTCTACCCGATATGGCCGGGGGACGATATCGACGCGGTGCGCGCGCGGGGGCTGGGCCTCGAGTACGAAGTGTACGCGCAGTGCATCCGCTGGCTGGCGGACGGGCATGTGGAGATCAAACAGCGGCCCGGCTCGCGTCCCCGCGTGACCGTTACGGACCCTGAGTACGGCCCCATCCTTGGCGGATGGGTTCGGCGGGGCATGGGGTGGGAAGGCGGCGCCTGAAGGGGCGCGGGCGGGAGGCTCGGGCCGGGGAATCGGCAAAATTCCCACGGCCCGTGTTGGAGCCCACTATCCGAATCGGCGCGACGCGTTGGGCGCGCCGCGCATGCGTCCATTAGGTCTGGATATTAGGTTATACTTGCCTTACTTGGCCAGATTGAACGATTCCAGGGTTTCTTCCTGCCAGTTGTCCCACAGGTAGGCTTCTTCCCGCCCCTGTCCTATCACCCGGAACGCATAGCGCACCTGCTCCTCGTAGAACTCGCAGTAGGGGCTCGGCGCGTTGATCGATCCCGAGCAAGCCTTCACCTCCGCCGGGCACGGGGCCCCGCAGAAATGCTTCACGGCGCAGGTGGCGCAGGGCTGGATGTTTTCCACCTTGCGCCCCGTCACCTCCTGGAAGGGCGGGCTTTGGACCACCTTGCGCGGGTCGTCCTCGTACAGGTTGCCGCCCTTGTATTCCGGAAATCCGATGAACTCACTGCACGGAAACATGTCCCCGTGCGCGGACACGGCGAAAAAGCACCGTCCGCCGCCGCAGGGGGAAATGTCGCACATCAGCCTTCGTCCGGTCGGCCCCATCACGCCCGCGAGGACGTTGGCGAAGTTCGCCACCGTCACCTTCCGCCCGGTTTTTTCGTAGAGCTCGTAGGTCCGGTCGAGCGCCTGGAAGAAGAAATCCGCGAGCACGGCGTTGTCCGGCTTGAGGTCCCTCCCGCCCTGCAGGGTGCAGCGGACGGGGTTGAACATCACCACCGGGACCTGGCGCTCGTGGTAGAAGTCCACCATGGCGGGCAGGGTGTGCACGTTGACCTTCGTCACCGTGGTGATGACGTTGAAGGCCGGGTAGGAGACGAGTTTGTCGAGCACCTCGGTCACCTGTTTCCATGCGCCCTTGCCCTGCCAGTTCTTGCGCGTGAGGTCCGCGACGTCGGCGCTCGGGGCGTCGAGGGAAATCCCGATGCCGATGCCGTGCTCCGTGAGGAACGCTATGGCTTCGTCATCGAGGAGCGTCGCGTTGGTCTGCACGCCGAAGTGGAAGTCCTTCCCGAAGCGCTCGATCCCGGCGAAAACGGATTCACGGGCGAGCATCGGCTCGCTGCCGTGAAAGATCACCTGGGGCTTCACGCCTTCGGGCATATGACCCCGGAAGTAAGCGAGAAGGCGCTCCAGCGCGTTGCAAAGCTCATCGGGGGTCATCGTCTTCCCGTTCAGCCGCATCTCCTCCGGCAGGTAGCAATACCCGCAGTTGAAGTTGCAGCGCTCCGTCGGGTTGAAGTAGACCGCCGATGGCTTCAGCTGGAAGCGCAGATAGTCCATCTCCTTCCGGATGGCTTCCTCCTCCCTGTAGAACGCCTCGATGAGGCTTCCCGCAAGGCTTTCTTCCAGGGCGTCGCGCCGGACCAGGGCCCAGAAGGCCAAGTCGGGCTCGATCACCGCGACCTTGTCCGCGAGGCCCACTTCCAGGACGCTGAACCTGGGCCCGTATCCGGTGTTGGCGTAAAGGGGGGCTTTCTGAAGGTTGAGTGCAGTGCTCATGGGCTTTCCTTAATTTTTCTTGACGGCTTTGGGGGTCAGAAGGATGTAGTGCGAAAGGCCGGTGCCCTGGTTGGCGTCACGGCACTTGCGGCGATAGGAAATGATGTTTTCTTTTTTCATAGCGCTTTCTCCTTTTGAGTTTTCGGGTAGTGGGCTCCAAAAACAAAAAGCCCGGACCAACCGTTATAACGGCTGATCCGGGCTCCATTTGCCATCCGTCGCCCGGCGCTCCATTTTCCATCAGGTCTTCTGGCTCTCGGATCGTCTGAGGATTCGCAGCCTTCCCCCCGGAAAAACCTCCGGGAGTGACCGGGCATATCGCCCTTCGCGAACCCTCATCCCCGATTACAGCGGCGGGACCGCCACGGATTTGCACCGTGTTCCGGGATGGTGGAAAATGACGCCTTGTCGGGGTGAATTAAGACAAAAAACGAGGGGGCTGTCAAGGGGTTTTTTGAAATGCGCTGGAATGCGAGACGCTGGGCGGGGGAGCGCGCTACTGCCTGGGCGGATTGCCGCTTGTGGGAGTCAGTGCGGCATATCGCAACGCCTGCATGACGTCCTCGCGCTCAAGGTAGGGGTAGTCCGCGAGGATCTCGTCTATGCCGTGGCCCGCGCCAATCTGGCCGACGATCATGCCCACCGTGACGCGCATGCCGCGGATGCAGGCTTTCCCGCCCATTACACCTGGGGTCCTGGTGATCCGGTCGAAACGTTCCATACTCTCCTCATTCAAAGACGCGTTCGCGTTTCGGTCCGGGGTTGCCTCCACCCGTCTGTCCGTTCCACTCGTGTCGGCTCTTGCTTTCATAGCCATTTTCGATGGTAGGTTTTCGGCCTCAAACCATATTCTTCAGGCTCCGCATTCCCTGGACAATCCTCACGACCTCTATGCCGTCCGCAATAATGCGATATAGGATCAGATAATTGCCGACAGGCAGATATCGAAGCTCCTGCGCTATGTCCTCGCGGGAAGGGCCTAGAGCCGGTTGCTCGGCGAGCAGGGGGAGTTTACCGGAAATACGCTCGAGCAAACGGTCCGCAGCGTCCGGGTTGTCCTGGGCAATGTAGGTCCAGATTTCTATCAAGTCCTCTTCGGCCTGCGCCGTCAGTTTGAAAACGGACATGATCCCTCTGCCAATTATTTCTGTTTTTTCCCGCTTTCAAACCTGCGGCGGGCTTCGGCCTTGATGGCGCCGACATCGGCGAAATTCCCCGGCCCGCTCTCCAGTCCTTCATTCCAGAGCCGTCTGAGTTCCTTGATCTCCTCTTCCCGCAGTAAACGCTTCCGATTCCACTCCCGCAAGGCCTCCCGAATAACCTCGCTGCTGCTGGCGTATTCTCCTGTTTCCACGGCCTTCCGGACTATGGCGGCCATTTCAGGAGTCAGGGCTACGCTCACCTTCTCGACATTTGGCATGTTAGACGCCTCCTTGCTCTGTGGTAGTAATTTTTCCTACCATAAATCGAGAAAAACAGGCAATCAAAAAGACCCGAACTCGCGGCATGGCTTCAGTCCTTTGTCCGAACTCAGTTGTGCGCTCGCGAGAGCGTCCCAGCTCCACCTGAGTGGCAACAAACGCGCAAAAAAGCTCGCCGATGCTGAATGAAGCATTCTTTCTTCATCTCAATACTCCTTGCATCTCAAATATCTCGAAATTTATCAAGATTTAGCGTGCGCATCAATTTCATTCTTATCCTGTCAGCCGTTCTGGTTTCTGTTCCTTTCGGCGTATTGTCCAGTTATGGGCCTTCCGGCTCATCCGCAACTTTTCATATTGTCTTATTTCGGTTCTGACAACTGGACAAAATACGACGTTTTGTCCAGTTTTTTGCCAATCGCAAAGCAATCCTGTGATAAAATAATAGGTTTATCTAAAATTTTTCCATATATAGATTTTAGTGATATTATTTCTTATAAATATAGATGTAGTCTATGCTATTTTGAAAGGAAATTGGTTTTGTGCGTGGCAAGTTATTCTGATTGTTTGACCGCCAATATGGAGGAATAATCGCAACGAACAAAGTTTAAACGAGATATTTTACTAATTTATCTTTTCCAATTCTCGACATGAGAGTTCAGCATCCGAGGAGAAAAATCTGTGAAATTTACTATTATTCTTATAAACAATAATCCTGAAGTCGTATGGAATACGTTTCGAATGGCAAATTTGATGCTCAGCGAAGATGATGATGTTACCCTCTTCATAAACGGACCGGCAGTGAACTATAAGGACCTGCATTCCGATCAGTTCCCCATCATGGATTTGGCCAAGACATTTGCTCTCAGTGAAGGTGTTTTTTATGCTTGAGGAAAGTGTATGAGCTTCCACGGTGTGGAAGAAGATGGGTATCTTAGAAAGGGAACTCAAAAAGATCTTTATGAGGCCATCAAAAAAAGCGATAAGGTGCTTTGCTTTTAGGATCAGCATCTACATTGATCCCGTTATCCAATGAGGACTAATGGGCACAAACGGCTTTAGCAATCAGAAGGATGATAGCGTTCATCTCATCATTCTTGAGAATGCCGGTTTTGGGATCAACGCAGCAATCCTTTTCTCCTCGCACTTTGCCATGCGAGTGCTTTGGAAACGCGTTGTGGCTGCGCCCATGCAAATAGAATGTGGCATTGGCTTCCTGAATCGAGTGACGAACGCTAAGCAACCTTTGGGGTTAGCCGTTCAACGACAATGTCGGACGCCCGTTTGCGAATCTGTGCAAGGTCGTAGTTCATTTGCATCCGAAGCCACGTATCCGCCGTGCCGCCAAAAGCTTTTTCAAAGCGAACCGCCATTTCCGGGGTTACATTGCTCCGCCCGGCAATGACGTTGTGAAGCTGTTGGCGCGTAATTCCAAGCCCTTTAGCCGCTTCCGCGACGCTTAGTCCAAGCTCGTTCAAGCATTCCTCTACAAGAAGACCGGGATGCGAGGGGTTTTTCATCTCCATTGTTCTGCCTCCTTTCAGTGATAATCGACAAAATCCAAGTCGAAGGCGTCTCCATCCTGAAATCGAAAGATAATGCGCCAGTTCGCGCGGACAGTCACCGCAAAGAACCCTTTCAACTCACCTTTGAGAGGGTGCAGGCGGAAGGTCGGCAGGTTCATACCCTCAATTTCTTGGGAAGCGTGCAAGGCCGAAAGAATGAGGCCGATGCGCTTCAGCGAATCCGGCGGCAGTTTGCTGCCGTCGTCCTCTTCGAAGAACCGCCGCAGTCCCTTGTGTTGAAAGGATCTAATCATAAAATGTATTGTAAAGTGTAATTTTACATTTTACAAATGATTCCGCACTCGTTTCCTGATTTTCTTCTGGCCGCAAGTATTGTACTGGAGGGCAGCCGCTTCTCCCTCCAGCTGCCGTTCCCGGTCCAAGAATTGACTGGTCCGCCACTCCCATCACCTCTTGTCATGCGTCAGGGCGATTTTCTCGAACATGGTGACCAGTCCGACCCCGAGCGTGTATATTGCGTGGATGTTCAGGTTGTCGTTGGCGCTCGAATCGAAGAAGAGGCTGAGGGTCGATTCGATGGCGCCGTCCTCCTTCCAGTAGCATATCTGGACGGGGAACTTCGGCAGGGGATGGATCACCACGGATATATCGGGGGCCAGCTCGTTTTCGACCGGCTTTCCCTCGAAGATCTCGATGACGAGCTCAAAGAGCTCGGTGTGGTTGTCCACGATCTGCTTCAGCGGTTTTTCGCACCGTTGCGCGAAGAGCCGCCCCCAGTCCTCGCCCCCTTTCAGGTCCTTGAAAGGCATCCACCTGCCCGTGGGCTCGAGGCCCGCGCCGTTGATGATATATCCGAGCAGCGGGATGACGACCCATGGGTTGTTGTGGCACGCGGACGTCAGGCTCCCGCTCGCGTCGACAAAGAAATCCTTCCCGAGGCATTTGATGGCGAGCCTGCCATCGATGAATTCGCCGCCAAGGCGCGAGGCCCGGGAGGGCAAGTCCACTGATTCGACCCGGGCTTTCAATTCTTTCAGGGCCTGCTCCCAGTCGTCATCGACCGGGCGCTGCGGGGTCCCCAGCTGCTCCTCGAGCTCCCGGGCCGTTTCGGCGTCGAGGTGGGGGCATTCGCTCACGCGCTTTTCGCCTCCCAGCACGGCGGCGGCGAAGGCAAGGCATGTCGGGACGCCGCATTCGCGGCAGTTCGATTTCTGGAGCATCTTGTAGATTTGCAGGTGGTTCAGCTTCGGCATGGTTTCCACTCCCTCTTTCTGTGGCGATTCGAGCGACGAATGTCGTGGCCTTCTTTTACGCGATTGAGCTTTGCACAAAGCCGTCGCCGGGGAATCGCCCATTCGGGGGATTGGACCGATTTTTGGATAAAAGAGTGAAATCCGTGGGGCCGCGAAAGGAGGGCGGCTTACGGCTGGCGAGCGGGCGGAAATGCTACAGCAGTCCCTGCCGGGCGGCCCACACGGAAGCCTCCGTCCTGTCGCATACTCCCAGCTTGTTGAATATGTGGATGACGTGGCTCTTGACGGTGTGGGGGCTTATTTGCAGCAACTCGGATATTTCGGCGTTGGTCGCGCCGCGCCCCATGAGCTGGAGCACCTGGATTTCTCGACTGGTGAGGGCGAGGGGCAGCGCCCTGTTCGCCTCGGCAGCCGCGGATTCATTGCCCCGCGTCAGCCTCGCGAGCTGCTTTTCAAGTTCCTCGATCCTGCTGGTCTTGGCGCGCAGCGACCGCGCAAGACTTGTCGCGTCGATAGGGATCGCCACGGTCTTCCGCACGTTTCCCTCGGCATCGTACACGGGATAGACAGCCTGCTGCCGCATGGGGGCGACGAAGTTCGGGCAGTCCGTGGGATGGGCCTGCTGGAGGCTCAGCGCGGCGGCGAAAGCCATGCACGTGGGATGGCCGCACTCCCCGCAGTTGACGCCGGGCAGCAGCTTGTAGATCTCCAGGACCGGCGTGCGGCTTCGCCTCGCGGGGTTTGGCCGGATATCGCCCTTGCGGCTTTCTATTTCCTCAAGAAACGCCATGAGGCGGCCCAGCAACCGCTGTGCATCGGGGAAATCTTGGCACATTCCGGCCGTCCCTTCCCTCGGGAGAAGGCAGCAGTGAATATCGTCCAGGTTGAATTGGATATGGAGCGGGTGGTCGTAATAGGCCGCGTCGTCCACGATGGCGTTGATATACGGAAAGAGGGGCGAGACGTCGCGGTCGAGCCGGAAGTGGGCGATTAGGGAGGCGCGGGAAGGCTCCGGAATCCTGGGAGAAGGACCCGACGGCCGCAGGGTCAGGTCGCTGTAGTGGAGTGGAGGTTCGGTGGAGTGCATCGTATATCCCGTTTCCGCTTCCCGTGGGGATGGTGTGTAGGACGCTGCCCCGCCTTTTTCTGCCTCGGGAGCCGCATGACGAAATGTCGCGTGGGAAGCATGCAACGCTTTCATACATAATAATACCCAACCGGAGCGATCATCACAACCACGAATCGGCAAGATGCGAGGCTTGCCGAGCCGCGTGCATCGATGGCCGATGTCTTCCCGGAGGGTCCAATTCCTGGGAGAGGAGGCGATGTCACCCTGGATCGGCGTTTTCTGAATAATTAGTTATTGACTATATAGAAATAGTCGCATATATCAGTATGCAAATAATGTAATGTATTAAACCCCAGCGAGGACGAGCATGGACGACGGCGGTTTTTCCACATTGGAATCCGAGCAGTTGCAACGGGCCGCGGAAATTCTGAAGACCGTGGCGCACCCGATGCGGCTGCGAATCATCGATGCCCTGGAAGCGGGAGAAAGAACCGTCTCGGATCTTTGCCGCATCCTCGAAGCGCCGCAGCCTTACACCTCCCAGCAGTTGAACCTCATGAAGATGAAGGGGATTTTGGCGTCGCGCCGGGAGGGGAACCAGGTTTTTTACCACATAGCAAACCGGAACGTGGTGAAGATCATCCACTGCGTGCGAGCCCAGGGAGAGACTCGGGAAAACGGGGCGTTTGAAAAATGCCTCGCCAGAGACGAGCAGGACCGGGCCGACGGGCGCTCCGCCACCATTTCCGGCGAGCGAAAATAAACCCAGTAAATTGACGATTCATTCCATGGAGGATCTTTTATGAGCGCCACTGCAACCGCAACAGTCGAATCCCCTGTCGTCGCCGAGGAAAAGGCGAAGGAATCCTGCACCTTCATATGCAGCCGGGGGACGCTCGACGGAGCGTATCCTTCGCTCATCCTGGCGATCAATGCGCGCAGGCTCGGGATGGATGCAACCGTTTTTTATACGTTCATGGGGATTGGCGTCATCAAGAAGGGCGAAGCCGCGAAGCTGCGCTTCATCCCGCCGGGCCCTCTCGGGGCCATTCCAGGCATGTCGGGCGTCGCGACCTGGATGATGTCCAAGCAGATAAGCGAAGCGCAGATTCCCACCATCGAGGAACTCCTGGAGATTGCCCAGTTGGAAGGGGTCCGGCTGGTTGCGTGCAGGATGACCATCGACATGATGAAGCTCGACCCGAACGAGTTCATCGAAGGGGTGGAGATTCAGAACGCCGAGGAATTCCTCAAACACGCGATAGGGTGCAAGATCAACATGTTCACGTAGCGGCGCGAGGCGGTTGTCGGGAGAGGGCGGCCCATGGAGCCGCTCCCCCGTGCATCTATTTTCGCTTTCATCGGCGCGCGGCCCGGCGAGGCGGCGCTACGATTTTTTCATGCAGCAGAGCTTGTATTTCTTTCCGCTCCCGCAGGGGCATGGCTGGTTCTTGGGGTGCTCGGGCGGGTCGTCCATGCGAAAGCGGATATCCACCGGGTAGTCGTCCCTCACGCGCACGCCAAGCTCTCGCGCGTATTCCCTGCGCTTCTCCTGGACGGCCTTCTTCAACTCCTGAAAATTTGAAAAATAGATGCGGCCCGTTCCGAGCTTTTGGTGACAGCTCTCCACCCAGTCGTAGGCTTGCTGCGGCTCCCCTTCCGCGTGGAAAATCCTGGCGAGTCCCGCCATGGCTTCCAGGGCGCCGGGCTCCATGTCGAGCGCTCTCAGGTAGGACGCCCTGGCCTTCGGATAGAGTTTGACGTACTCGTAGAATTTCCCGAGCGCGAGATGCCGCTCCGCTTTCGTGGGGTCCTTGCGGACGGCCGTGAGGCGATCGCTCTCGATTTCCGCCAGGGTGAGCGGCTTGCCGTCTTTTTCACCCGTCTGCACCTGCTTCACCGGGTAGTCCGTCGGGAACGGGGCCCCTGCCTTACGGAGCGCAAGGAGCATGAGCATCTCGGCGGCTATGCGCTCGGACGCCTCGGGCGTCAGGTCGATTGCGTTCAACGCCCCGCAGCCCTTGCAGCGGATATCGTCGCAGACCACGACGCCGCTGTGGTAGGGAGCGCCATCCGCCTGTTTGACTTCGTCGGACCGATCCACCGGATGGACGTGGACTTCGCTCACCAGGTAATGATGCGCCTTGCCGCAGGCCCGGCATTTGAGCCGCAGCTCCACCTCCTTGGGCCACCGGGAGAAATCGCCGTCCATCAGCTTGCGGCGGAGGTCGCGGAGATCCGCGCCCCGCTCGACGTCTTTTTCGATCTCCTCGAGCCGTGGCGCGGAAACGCCGTTGATCCGGGCAATGTGCGCGTAAACGCCTCCAATGTCCCATTCGCCGGGCTGGTAGGCGGCTTCGAGAAGAGGGAGAAAGTCTTCGGCGGCGATCATGCCAATCGCGGCGAACAATGCCGGTTGGCAATCCTCCATGAGCTTCGGGAAACGGGAGACGAGAGCGTTCACGACTTCCACGGTTGGCATCTGGGCAAGGGTCGTCAATGCAACCGTTTGCAACATCGGGCTTCTTTCGTCGAGGAGCGCGAAAAGGCCGTCCGCGACCGCCGGCCCCATGGCGAGCAGGGCTTTTTCCGCCGCATCGAAAACTTCATCGTCCTTCGTCTCCCCGAGCATTCGGATGATGGCCGGGACGGTTTCCGCCGCGCGCAGCGATCCGAGCATCTCCACCGCGAGGGCCGCGCCGCGCCCGGCGCCATTTCCTTCGATGTGGGCCGCTAACGCCGCGACGATCTCCTCGCGGGAGGCGTCCCGCATGATTTCCTTTACGCGCGCCCGGTCCCCCTCTCCCACTGAGAGGCTGGCAAGAAGACGCTCCAGTTCTTCGCGCCAGTTGGCTACGGGTTCAGTCGTCGATTCGGCGGAATTCTTTCGCGCCTCGTGGAGGAGCATCGCCTGTCGCAGGATTTTATTCAGGTAGGAGCCCTCCTTGGGCTTCACTGCCTCCTCTGTCCGCCTGAGGAAGCTGAACGCTTCTTCCGTGGGGATTTCCCCCATGGCGGCGATCGTGGCCTCGCCCACTTCGGGCGCTACCCGCTCCGGCGCCAGGATGCGCTCCTCCACCCACGCGACGGCCTCCGGACCCTTCCATTTTCCTATGGCCCGCATAGCCGAGGCGGCTATTGCCGGGGAACCCTCCAAGTAGAGCTTCTTCAAGGCCGGAACGGCATCCTCGACCCTGGCTTCCGGAAGATTTCGGAGCGCGGCGCGAACGACCGCCTCCCGCTTATCCGCAAGCAGACTTGCGAGCCGCGCGGAGGCAGCTTCGGGATATATGGAGAAAAGCGTGGAGATCGCCCACTCGGCGGATTGGGAGTTTCCAGCGGCAATGATCCGCTCGAGCGCGGATTCGGTCCAGATGTATTTGTTTTCCATGGCATCCTCGTTTCAGAATTCTTCTCCCGCGAGCCCTTCCAATTCCAGCGCCTTCCGGTAGGCCGTGTAGGAGGAAATCACGTGGCAAACCCAGCCGAGCGTCCCGCCCGAGCCAATCCAGAACCCAGGCGTGATGATGAGCCAAAAAATCCCCCGCAAGAACATGCCGTTATAGATTTGGCCGACCCCCGGCAAAATCAGGCTCAGCACGGCCGCGATTCCTTCTCTCGACATTTTCCCGCGCTCCTGCGTGCGACATTGATGAAGAATGGAAAAAAGCCCAAACCTCTTCGTACCATTTCCAGGGCTCCCACGCCAAACGAATTTTCTTCCGCATCCTTTCCGGAGTCCGCTGTCTAGAAAGATAGCTGTTTGCACCAACGCCTAATTGATGCGACGTGTGTATGAAATTGTATACGCTACTGTATGGAAAACTAGACATTCCTGGCATTGTCCGCAAACGGGCGCGAAAAAGAAAAAAGCCGCGGTAGGCTTTCCTACCGCGGCTTTTCCAGGTTGTTAGGCGGGCTTTTTGGGGGGTCTCTGCCCTGTATGATAGTCAAGATCCGTGCCAAAAAGACCCTGATCCCCTTAGGCCCCTATCTCCAGGAGACGCGGCCCTGACGCCATGAGAGGCGGCTGTGTGGAAATCCCTAAAGTTTTGCATGCGTCCTGCCGATGCTCACGATCAATGTTCCCTTTACAACGCGATCGGATACTGAAAGCGACGCGATGAATGCAACAGTGCGGACTCATCGAATGCTGAACGCCTGGACCTCACCCTAGAACAGGAGATGTACGTGAAAAAAGCTGTAGCCGCCATCGGTCTGTTTGTATTTGCATTTTCCCTTCTTGGAGTTTTCGCTCAATCTCCCGCGGCCGCGGAGGACGTCCGGGTGCTGATGCTATTGTGGCGCGGCGAAACCGCGTCCGAACAGGGATTTAAGGAATCCCTCGCCAAGATGGGCTACAACGCCCAGTACACCGTGCTCGATGCTCAGCAGGACAAGAACAAGCTGGCAGAGATCCTGAGAAAGGACGTCGAACCCAATCTTTCCAATTATGATTGCATCTACGCCTTCGGGACGACGGTCTGCAAGATGGCCAAGAATGTGGTCAACAACAAGGTCCCGATTGTCTTCACGGCCGTGACGGCCCCCGTCGAGGGCGAACTGGTGAAGGACATGGATGCGCCCGGCGACAACGTTTCCGGTGCGACCAACAAGATCCCCGTTTCCATGCACATCGAGAATGCGAAAAAATTCATGAACTTCAAAAAGCTGGCAATCCTCTTCAACCCGAGGGAAAAGAACGCCGTGGCCTTGAGCGACGAGGTGAAGCAGGCCGCCGGGAAGTACGGTTTCGAGGTCGTGCAGCTGAACTGCGCCCCCGAAGGCGACCAGTTGGAGCAGAACCTTCAGAAGCTGGCTTCGGGGGAAATAGCGGTAGACGCCGTTTTTCTGCCGACGGACAGTTATCTCATATCCAATGCCAAGCATATCGCGGAAAAGTTGAACGCGGCGAAGCTCCCGACCATCGCGGCGCAGGAGGAATACGTCAAGAACGGCGCGTTCCTTGGGTCCGTGGCCGATTACCACGAGCTGGGAAGCATGGCGGCGGAGATAGTCGACCAGAACCGCAAGGGAAAAGCCATGAGCGGCATTCCCGTCCAAAAGCCCAAGACGATGAAGCTTGTCGTCAACAAGAAGACCGTGGAGGCTTTGGGGATGACCCTGCCGGAGGATGCGCTGAAGGGCGCGGATGTGATCGAGTAGAGGGTTTTGAATCGGGGGAATCATGCAGCTACTGGCTCGCGGCTCGAAATGCGGTGAAGATGCAGGCCGCCGGAAGACCTTGAAAGGGCCTTACGTGCGCATTGGAATCCGGATAAAGCTTGGCATGGTCGTGTTTTGCGTTATCGCGCTCACCCTCCTCGCATCCGGGATATGGGACGTCCTGTGGGTTAGGGACAGGGGGGTGAGCCAGCTCCGACACACCGCCGAAATGGCTTCGGGGAGACTGTCGGGCGCCCTAGCGCTGCCTCTCTGGGAGATGGAGAAGCAGAAGGTGGAGGAGATCGTCAACTCCGAGATGGGCGATGACGGACTCTACGCCGTAGTCATCCGAAGCCCCGATGGGAAAAATGCAATCCTTTCCAAGCGTCGAGACAAGGACTGGAAGATCGTCGACGGCGAACCGGAATCGGGCGAAGGGCTCATTTCAGGCAAGAACGACGTCCTGAGGAGCAAGGGCGCGAACCAACCGGGGGAGACGATCGGGAAGCTCGAAGTCTATTACACCGACCGCTTCCTGGCGGAAGAACTCCGGGGTCGCGCCGTGAGTATTGCTCTCAAGGGGGGCGCGGCGCTGCTCGTCATCGTGGGGGCGCTTTATCTATCTCTAAACCGTTTGATATTGAACCCGCTCCTCAATATCACGTCAAGCCTGAAGAAAAATTCAGGCGACCTGACGCACAGGATCGAGATCCACACCAACGATGAAATCGCCGAGCTTGCGGAGGCATTCAACGGCATGACGTCCCGACTTGCCAGCACGTTATCGCGCGCCGCGTCGATTTCCGGAGCCCTTTCGTCGGGGGCGTCGGAGCAGGCGGAGGCGTTGCGGGAAGCAGCCGCCTCCCTCGACCGCATGGCTTCGGCAACGAAGCGAAACGCCGAAGCTTCGGTGCACGCCACTGGGCTAACCGATCAGGCCAAGGAGGTCGTCCGCACGGCGAACGACTCCATGGACCTCCTCACCGTTTCGATGAAGGAAATAAGCGTGGCGAGTGAAGAGACGCAAAAGATCGTGAAGACCATCGACGAGATCGCGTTCCAGACCAACCTCCTGGCGCTTAACGCCGCGGTGGAGGCGGCGAGGGCCGGGGAAGCGGGGGCGGGGTTCGCCGTGGTGGCGGACGAGGTGAGAAACCTCGCCATGCGCGCCGCCGAGGCGGCGAGAAACACAGCGGCACTCATCGAGGAAACGGTCAAGAAGATAGGAAATGGGGCCCGGATCGTGCTCAAGACGAACGAGGAGTTCGACCGCGTGGGAGCCATCACCCTGGAAGTGGGGGAGTGCATGGGAGAAGTCGCGGCGGCTTCCGACGAAACCGCAAGCGGCGTCAACCGGGTTGCCGGCATTATCGACAGCATGCGGGCCATCACGAACCAGAACGCCGGGGAGGCGGAAGAGCTTGCATCCATGGTGGGAGAATTCCATAACGGCGGACGGGACGCCCGTGCGCACACCAATATGGACGCCGATGCAGCCGGCGGCTTCCGGCGAGAAATAGCCTCCGCGAACGGGAAGAATTTGCTCGGAGCCATAGATCGGGACGCCGGAAAGGGCGTTTCATCCGGCGCGCGGCTGGCGTTTCGATCCAACGGCCGGGGCTGACGCGGCTTTCAGCAGGCGGCATGCGGCTCTTCCTCCACGAAGGGGGAGCCGCGCTTTCCTCAATCCATCCGACGCCTCCGCAAGATCACCCTTTACCGCTCAAAATCCCTCCGAGCCCCGACATCCTCGCAACCCCGCATCCAATACAGCCCCGAAGCGCCCTGATCCTGGTCCGGAGCAAAAAGCGCTTGTACTATCTATTGCACTTAAACTATTAAAGAAAACAAACTGCTATTCTAAAATGGGAACGAAGGATGCCGGAGGGCGTCGCCTTGTCCTCCGGCGCGGCAAGCTTTCATGAAAGGACGCGCATGAAGCACGTTATAATCGGCACTGGAATTGCCGGAGTGCAAGCCGCCGAAACCCTCCGGAAACTGGACGCCCACGCTTCGATCACCGTAATAGCGGGCGAGGCGTTTCCTCCCTACTCACGCCCCATGATAAGCATGGTCCTGGCCGGAGAGGCCCGCGCGGATCAGCTGCCCATACGACCTCCGGACTTCTACGACAAATTGAACATCACGCCCATGACTGGGGAGTGGGTCGAGTCGATCGACGTAGACGCCCGAGTGGTGCGCACGCGAAGCGGCGGGGACGTCGCCTTCGACCGGCTGCTGATCGCCTCCGGGGCCGACCCGAGACCCGTGAAGGCCGAGGGGAGCGGACTCGGGAACATCGGCTTCCTCCGGACCGCGGCGCACGCGCGAAGCCTTGTCGAGGCGCTTCCCGGAGCCCGGAAGGCCCTGGTGCTTGGCGGGGGGCTCGTCGGCTTCAAGGCGGCTTATGGCCTGATGCATCGGGGGCTTGAAGTGACGATGCTGATCCGCTCGGGCCATCCGCTGGCAATGCAGGTGGACAGCCACGCCGGAGGGCTCATCCTCCGCAAGCTCATCGACAACGGACTTCGCGTGGAGGTGGGCGCGGAGGCGACGGCCTTCGAGGGCGACGCCTCCGGGCGGGTGCGGCGCGCCCGCCTTAGCGACGGCTCCGTCATGGACTGCGGCCTCGTCGTCGTCGGCAAGGGGGTGCGCCCCGCCACGTCCTTCGTCCCGAGGGACAGGATAGAAGTGGACCTGGGAATCCTGGTCAACGACCACATGGAAACGAGCGCCCCCGGAATCTATGCGGCGGGGGACGCGGCGGAGCATTTCGACGTCGCCCGCAAGGAGCGCTGGGTCAACGCGATATGGCCCGTCGCCGCCGAGCAGGGGCGTGTGGCCGCCATGAACATGGCCGGGCGGCGCGTCGCGAGCAGGGGCAGCCTCGGGCGAAACGTGATACGGATTTTCGACATGGACGTCCTGACTGCCGGGATAGTGAACCCGCCGCGCGAAGCGGCGGAGTATGAAGTCCTGCACCGGACCGACCGCAGACGGGGGGCATACAGGAAGGTGGTCCTCCGCGACGGGCGCCTCGTCGGAGTGGTGATGGTGAACGGCATCGAGCAGGGAGGGGTTTTCCTCTCGCTCATCGAGAAACAGGCGCCGCTCGCGATCCCGCCGGAGCGCCTGCTGGATGCGTCGTTCCACTGCGGCCGCCTGCCGCACTAGCGCCTTGTCGGGCCTGTTCCTGTAGGTTGGGAGGAGCGAATGCAAATCCCAACAAGGGCCTGCATCCTGTTGGGCCTCGCCCCAACGCATGACCAACCAGTAAAATGGAGACTGACAGCCGAACCAGGCCCCCTCGTAGTCTTCCCCATAACGCGCACAAGGAGGGCGCAGCAATGAAACAAGTCATCGTCCATCCGGAGCGGTGCGTGGGGTGCATGCAATGCCGGACCGCATGCGCAACGGCCCACTCCAAGACCCGCGGCCTTTTTAGCGCCACGCTCGAAACGCCTCTTCCGAAACCGAGAATCCACATCGGGGCGGGCCTCCACCGCGAGGGCTTCCCCAACCGCTGCCGCCACTGCGACCCGGCCCCCTGCATGCTCGCGTGCCTCCCCGGCGCAATCTACCGCAACGCCGAACCCGAAGCCGTCCTGATCGACCCGGACCGCTGCATCAACTGCGGCTCCTGCGCGATGGCCTGCCCCTTCGGGGTCATCCGCTTCCACGAGGACGCGGGAGCGCCTCCCGGAAAGGTCGTCGCCGTCAAGTGCGACAACTGCGTGGGGCGTCAGGCGCTCGGCCTCATTCCTGCCTGCGTCGAAATGTGCAAGAGCGGCGCGCTCACCTTCGAGGAACCGTCGGAAGCATCGAAGCGCAAGAGCGGAGAGCTGGCCCGCTGCTTCTCCATGGCGGGGGGCGCCGAGGGCGAGATGGTCGCCTCTCCGGGATTCGCGCTCCTGAATGCGCTCAAGAAGGCGCAGCAGGAAATGAACGAGCGCAAATAAATCCGATCAAAATCCAAAAGGCGACCGCCGCTTGGCGGACGCGCCGAAATGCGTGCAACGGTTTGCTGAAGCGCCGATTCAACCATGAAAGGATGAGCGCATATGAGCTGGCAGGACGACAGGTTTAAATCGTATTCGATAGCGGAAGACGCGCAACTGCTTCTGAAAAAGGCCGACCAGGACCAGATCGAGACCGTCTGGGAACGGCACGAGGCGCAGCAGCCCCAGTGCGGCTACTGCGAGATGGGCTTGAGCTGCCGCATCTGCGTGATGGGCCCCTGCCGCATCGACCCCTTCGGCGACGGGCCGCAACGGGGCGTCTGCGGGGCGGACGCGGACATCGTGGTGGCGCGAAACCTCGGGCGCATGATCGCGGCGGGCTCCGCGTCGCATTCGGACCATGGCCGCGACCTCGTCGAGGTTCTCGAGAAAGTCGCGATGGGCGAAGCCCCCGGCTACGAAATCCGGGACCCGGAGAAGCTCAAGAGGGTCGCCGCCGAATACGGCGTGGGCGTGGAGGACGGCAAGGACGTCCTGAAAATTGCGGGTGAACTCGCGAACGCCATGCAGGAGGACTATGGGACGCGCAAGAAGGGCTTGCAACTTCTCGACCGCGCCCCGCAGAAGCGGCGCGACGTGTGGACCAAGTTTGGCGTGACGCCGCGCGGAGTAGACCGCGAAACCTCCGAGATGATGCACCGGACGCACATGGGCGTCGATAACGACTGGGTGAGCCTGCTGCTCCATGGGGCTCGAAACGCCCTCTCCGACGGCTGGGGCGGGTCGCTCATCGCAACCGAAGTTTCGGACGTCCTTTTCGGGACGCCGAAGCCCGTCACGTCGAGCGCAAACCTGGGCGTTTTGAAGGAAAGCCACGTGAACATACTGCTCCACGGGCATAATCCCATCGTGTCGGAAACGCTGGTGGAAGCCGCGCAGTCGCCCGAACTGATCGCGCTCGCCAAGGCGAAGGGGGCGGAGGGGATCAACCTCGCGGGGCTTTGCTGCACGGGAAACGAGCTTTTGATGCGCCGGGGCGTCCCGATGGCGGGCAACCACCTCATGACCGAGCTTGCGCTCGTGACCGGCGCCGTCGAGATGATGATCGTCGACTACCAGTGCATCATGCCGTCGCTCGGGCAGGTCGCCGCGTGCTACCACACGAAGATGATTTCGACGAGCGACAAGGCGCGATTCCCCGGCATGGAGCACAAGGAATTCCATCCCGAGAACGCCCGCGAGCTGGCGGCGGCCCTTGTGCGGGAGGCCGTCGAAAATTTCGCTCTGCGCCAGCCCGGCAAGGTCTACCTGCCGGTTGCGCCCGTAAAGATGATGGCCGGGTTTTCGGTCGAAGCCATTCTCGGGGCGCTCGGCGGATCGCCCGATCCGCTCATCGACGCCATCAAGGCGGGCAAGATCCGGGGCGCGGCAGGCATCGTCGGCTGCAACAACCCGAAAATCAAGCAGGACCACGGCCACGTGACGCTCGCCAAGCGTTTGATCGAAAACGACGTCCTGGTGCTCGACACTGGCTGCGCGGCGGTCGCGAACGGCAAAGCGGGCCTCAAGCAGGCGGAATCCATCGCCATGGCCGGGCCGGGGCTGCGGGAAGTGTGCGGGGCGCTCGGCATCCCGCCCGTCCTCCACATGGGGAGCTGCGTGGACAACGTGCGCATCCTGGTGCTTGCGGCGGCGCTCGCCAACCGCCTCGGGGTGGACGTGAGCGACCTGCCGGTCGCGGGCGCGGCGCCGGAATGGTATTCGGAGAAGGCCGTCTCCATCGCGGTCTATTTCGTGGCTTCGGGCGTGACGACGGTGCTCGGCCCAACGCCCCCGGTGACGGGCAGCATGAACGTCGTGAAGATGCTGACGGGCGGGCTGAACGACGTGTTCGGCGCCTGCTTCGCCGTCGAGCCCGACCCGGAAAAGGCGGCGCTTTTCATCCGGGGCCATATCGAAGCCAAGCGGCAGGCGCTCGGGCTTCCCTTCAACAAGGTGTGACGTTGTCGCGAGGGCGCGCGGAGGGAGGGGCCGTGTGGAGTGGTCCCGCCCCGCGCGCCCGCCGGTTTGTGGAATGATTCTGGAGCTTATCGAATACCTGATGACCCCATGCCCGGCGGAGGTCCGGTCCATGGGGTTTCTCGCGTCGTCGATGCAGGTGCGGGCAAGGGCGAGGCGATGCCGGCGCGCCTGGGCCCCGCATCTTGCCAACACGAAGCGCGCGGTGCTAGGCGCCGTGGAGCGCTGTCCCCGCCGTCGCGTGTGCGTGGTGCTGGGGGCGGGACTGCTGCACGATATCCCGGTCCGGGAGCTGTCGGAAACGTTCGGGAAGGTCGTGCTCGTCGACGTCGTGCACCCCTGGCTGAGCCGCCTCGCGGTCCGTCGCTTCCGCAACGTGGAGCAGCTTGCCGCCGACGCAACCGAGGTCATGGAAAAAGTGTGGACCATGCACATGGCTCCGGGTGGAGCGTTTCCCGAGTCCCACCCCATGCGCTTCATGGATGCGGAGGATCTCGACCTGACGATTTCGGTCAACCTGCTGTCTCAGCTGCCTTATGTTCCGAACAAGGTGCTGAGAGGACGTTGCGACGACGCGGCGCTCGACGCCTTCCTGCGCCATCTGGTGGAGGCGCACCTCGATTATCTGGCGCGCCTGCCGGGGCATACGGCCCTCATAACCGACACTGCCATGCGGAGCCTCGCAACAGAAGGCGGCGAGGAACTGGAGCGAGCCGACCTCCTGCGCGGCGTCGCGCTCCCCCCGCCGGACGCCGCGTGGGAATGGCGCATCGCCCCGAGTCCTGAAGTCGAGCGAGGGGTGGACGTGGTTTCGGATGTCGTGTGTCATCTCGATTGGAAGAGTGCATTCAGGTTGTAGATGCGAACGATGTAGAATGAGCGGGATGTCGGGCGGGCAGGAGCGCAGGACTGCCCGCCCTGTAGGATCTAAGAAATTGCTATCCCTCGTCGTCGCCTCCGCCCAGGATGCTCCCGAGGATCGCGCCCGTCCCGGCGGCGAGTCCTCCGAGGGCCGTCGCCTGCGCCAGGCCGGATGTTCCCGCTTCCGTCTTGCCGGAGGTGTGGCCTATCTGACGGCGGAGCTTGGCGAGCGTCATGGTTTGGACGATGACGGTCCCCGGGCCGGTCAGGGTGGTCAGGAAGAGCCCCTCGCCGCCGAAAAGCGCCGACTTGATGCTGCTCATCATCTGGACGTCGTAGGTTACGCTCTCGTCCCAGGCCACCACGGAGCCGGTTTCCACCCGCATGGTTTCCCCCGGAGCGAGGTCGAATCTGAAGAGGTCGCCCCCCGCGTGGATGAAGAGGACGCCGTCGCCCGAGAGCTTTTCCAGTATGAATCCTTCGCCGCCGAAGAGGCCGCCGCCGAGACGCTTTTGCAGCGCTATCGAGACGTTGATTTGGCCAACCGCGGCGATGAAGGCGTCGCGCTGCGCGAGGATCGTGTTGCCGGTCATGCCGATCGGGAGGATGCGCCCCGGAAAGTCGCCAGCGAAGCCCACTTCCCCCACGCCGGTGAAATAGGTGAAGAAAAGCGATTCCCCAGCCATCAGGCGTTTGCCCGCGCCCACGAGTTTCCCGAAAATCCCTCCGCCCGCGCTGTCCTGCTCCGGCATGCGGCTTTCCATGTCCACCGCTCCGCGCGCGTAGATCATCTTACCCGCTTCGGCGAAGAGCTTGAACTGCGGGTTGATGGCCACCTTGAGCATTTCGAGGTTGTCGCCGACTATTTCATACGCCTTGGTCGATCTCTCCAGTACGTTCATCTTTCGGGTCCTCCTTGCCGCTCGATGTCAATGTGCACTCTGGCCACTTGCAATCCAGACGCTTCTGAATGACTGAGGTGAATTCCACCGATAAAATTATCAACCGTAGATTGGGATGAACGAATGTGAACCCCAACCTGTAAACTGGAAATTCCATGTTGCCAGGGATTCCAGCCCATCGAGGTGGTCACAAAATCGATGGTTAATGCATCACTCAATAGCCGCACTCTCCGGGGGACGCCTCGCGTATGCATTGGAGGCGGGCCATGGCAGGGCCCGCCCTTCCCTGCCCGCGCCAGAGAGGTCCTCACTCTGGCGCGGTGGTCCAGAGATAGGCGCCGAGTGCGGCGAAAATGGCGGTGACTATCCAGACTCCGATGAAGGGCGGTAGGATGCCGGCGTTCGCCATCGAGCATCCCAACTGGAGTCCCGTGAGGTAGATGAACGCCACAATCAGCGCGACGCCCACGCTGAACGCAATTCCGCCGTGGGGCCCCTGACGCAGCGATATGGCCGCGCCGAGAAGAGCCAGCACCAAGGTGGTCAACGGCATCGCAATCCTCAAGTGGAGTTCCACCTCATACGGAAGCGAGTTGTAGCCTTCCTTTTGAATCTTGGTCGTATAATCGTAAAGGTCCATCCAGTTCAGTTCCTCGGGGATGGTGGCGATGCCTCCGAAATCCTCGGGCTTCTCCTTCAAGTCCAGAACGCGCTCTGCAAACCGCTCCTGATCTTTCCGCTCTCCGGCAAAGGTCAATACGAGGCCGTCCTCGGCGACCCATCGGTTGTCCCGCCGGATGAGCTTCTTCGCATCCAGTCTTTGCACCAGCCGGAACCGGGAATCCAGGAAAAACAACGACACCTGATCCATGGTTTGCGTGGAACGGTCATAGTGCGTGATTTCATAGATGGCATTTTCCCCGCGATACCAAACATTCTGCTGACTATACCGGATCGATGACTTGGAGTTCTTCACCTGCTGCTGCCATATATCCTGCGATTTTTGCTGCATGGTGCGGGCGAAGGTTTCTCCCGCCCCGAAATCGACCAAGGAAAGCAACGCCGCGGCCGCCAGGATGGGACCGACATAAGAGAATGCATTTAGCCCGGCCGCCTTGAGAGCCACGATTTCTCTGTTCCGGTTGAGGATGCCGAGGGTGATGAGCGTGGCGAGAAGGGCGGCCATCGGGATGCCCTGCACTGCTATGGCTGGCGTTTTGTATGCAAAGTAGAGCACCACGGTGAGAGCGTTCGCCTGCTTCTCGAGAAGGTCATCGATCTTCTCGAAGAAATCGACGATCAGATACACCCCTACGAACGCCGAGAGCGTCAGGGCCAAGATCGGTGTAAAGGTTTTTAGGACATATTTTGAAATAATGCGCATCGATGAGGATTAACCTTTTCTCTGGCCGTCACGAAGCTTACGGTGGAAACCCCGGAAAGCCTCCAAACCGGACGACAGCGCTCTGGAGACAAAAGGCGGGACGAACCTCGATTCCCGTTGCGTCTCTATCCACATATGCGCCGCAAGGAGGGCTGTGACGATATTTGGCGTCCAAACGGCGAAAAAGGGCGAGATGACCCCATTCTCCCCCATGCCCTTGCATGCGGAGAGCATGACATAGTAAGCGAGGAAAATCCCGAGCCCGAGGGTTACGCCGGTCATTCGACTCCAGCGGCGGGAGAGCGTTCCAAGAGGAGCGCCAACCAAGCCCAGGAAAAGGCAACCGAACGGAAGGGCGAACCGCTGGTGGTATTCCATCGCATAGCGGTAAGGCGGCTTGGCGCTGAGGTGATGCCGGATCGTGCGCCGAAGTTCTGCAAGGCTCATCTCCCCCCGGCGAGTGCTGTCGCCCGAAGACGAATCCCCCAACAATTCTTCGAAGTCTATTTTGAGGTCATAGGTCTTGAAAGAAACCACCTGTGCATCTTCCAGGTTGCCTCCCACCCTCGTGACGTAGCCGTTCTGTATTTTGAACACCACCTGGCTCTGATCGCTGCTGTAATAAAGCCTTGCACTTTCCGCGGTGATGGCCGCCCGTGCATTGGGCTGCCTGTTGTCACGGATGAAAACCCCTGCAATCTCCATGTTAGCGGCGTTCACCTTCTGGAAAAAAAAGACCATCTTGGGAATGGCGTCGATGAAGGTCCCTTCCTTCAGCAGGATGGGGAGGCTTGCCTGGCCGAGGGATTTGATTTTGTCGCGGAACACCTTGTTTGTCACCGGCGCCACGGAAATCGCGATGAATAGCGCGACGGACGTGAGCAGCGTCAGCACCGCCAGGACAGGCGGGGCGAACTGGCCGAAGCTGATCCCGGCCGCCCGCATGGCGACGATCTCGTTGTCTCCGTTGAGTCGCACGAAGGCCAGCAGCACTCCCATGAGCGCCGCCATCGGAAAGATGTAGAGAAAGAGCTTGGGCATGGCGAGGCCGATCACCATGGCGAGGTCGCTGACAGTGACCGCCGAGGTGAAGAGATAACGGGCGATCTGGATGAGGCGTCCGGTGACGAGAATGACGCTTAACCCGAAAAGGCACACGCCCAGGGGAATCGACTGCTCTTTCAGCATGTATCGGTAGAGGATAATTTTCATAACATCTCAGTTTACAAGAGAAAGCGCCAATTCGTCAATAGCCGGGCTTCGATCCGTCATCATCGGAAAACGTCAATGCGGCTGCCAGACAACCGATGCTGGCTGCCACGGAGCGCGCAGAATCAACCAGGTGATAAAAAACCGCGAAGACTCGGGCGGCAGGGTTAACCTGGGACCGGAATAGGCTGTTATTCTCGTTAAGGTTTGGATGTCCTGATCTGGGAGGCTTGCTCCGTTGTAGTCGTTGCAGGATGCCGCTCCTGCGAAAGCGTAATTCTGACTCCTCAACGAGGATGATTCAGAATGGTCATTTTTCTTTCCAGGTGGGAAAATAGGCGCGGATTCATTTCGGTGGGATTGTGGCCCATGCCGCCATGAAAAGCTGCCCGGGAGGGCTTCCTGTCGCAAGTTCTCAATGCAACGGCCGGAGCCTGCTTAGTGGTGCAATGAGGGCGACGGACAAACTGTTCGATTTTCTAGGCGCCTCGGCCGGAAGGCCCCGATCCCAATCAGCCCGCCCAAACCGCCCCCCTACGACAGCAGCAGAAGCAGAAGCGCCCCTCCCGCGCCACGCAGGAGCGCCGCTATGGTGGCGATGAGGCAGACGCCCGCGATGGCCTTGTGCGCAAAATTTTCGGGAGAGCGCTCGTTGTATCCCATCAGGAACGCCGTGAGCGCCCCGAACACCAGCCCGCCCCCGTGCGCCCAGTTATTTATTCCAGGAAAGAAGAGGCCAAAGAGGACTAGACCCACCACCCAGCCGCTCACCTGGCTGTAGACCATCTGGCCGAATCGCCCTCCCCTGCTCTTCCCGTAATACATCGCCGCGCCAAGAAGGCCGCAGACAGACGCGGAAGCCCCGAGCGTGAGGGGAATCCCCGCGAAATACGACGCGACGTAGCCTCCCACCCCGCTCAGTGTGTAGATGGCGAAAGTCCGGTATCCGCCGAACTCCTGGAAGATAAGCGGCGCCAACTGACTGAAGGCGATCATGTTGAAGAGAATGTGCATGACGCTCCCATGGAGATAGTTCGCCGTGAGCAGCGTCCAATACCGTCCGTAACGGTCTATGGGGATCACGCCCGTTTCCCCGAGGAGACGCAGAGCGCCGTTGCCGGGCGAGAGAAATTCAAAGGGATTCAGCGAGAGCCCGGCGCTTCTCGGACTTATAAGGATGGACAGCACGAACATCCCGACGTTCACGTAAATCACGGCCTTGATGAACTGATCCGCGTTCATGCCCCCCCCGGTCCAGAAGTTGCTCTTCCAGCGGGAGCCGGGATGCTTTAGGCCGCAGTAGGGACAGGAAGGCTCATCCCTGCTGATGAGCTTCCTGCAGTTGGGGCAGAGTATCGAGTTTCTTTCGTTATTTTGCATGAAATTCTTTCAGAAGGTTTTCGTCCCGGCGGGCTGACGGTCCAACGGCGTTCTTTCACTTGCTCACCCAAAGCACCGCCTTTTCCAGATCGTCCAGGAGGGTTAGACTTGTGGAGCCGACAAGCCACTGCTTCAACCCACTCTTGGCCTTCCCCACCCTTCCGACGGCGACAACGGCATAGGCGCCCTCTTTCGTTTCCTGCATGATGGCCTCGGCGGGTTTTCGCGCCGAGCGCACGCGCGTCTTGATCCGCTCCGCCGGAACGCCATTGTCCATCAGGACTTTCCTGGCTTCCTCCCTCGGCCCCTCTAGATCCGCGCCATCACCCGTATCCACCTGGAAAATGGTGATCGTGTGCTTGCTTTCATCGCCCAGCATGAAGCCGACATGGTCCGCGATGCGCAGGGAGGAGTCCGAACCGTCGACGCAAAGCAGCACGTTCTTTCTTCCCTCGTCGGGGTGCCTGCAAATCCAAATGGGAAAGGTGATATCCTGGTCCATCATTTCCCTGCTCACGCTGGAGGAAAGGATGGATTCAAAAACGTTGTACCCGCGCCGCCCGAGCACCACCGCATCATAGTATCCAGCCTTGCCTTCGCGGATGATGTCCTTGATGGTGCCGAACTGTTTGGACATGATCTTACACAGCACCTGCTGGGAAGAAAATCCCTTGTCGTGCAGGAAGCGCTTTCCGGCGTCCAGCTTCTCCTGTGCTATGGGTCCGGAACAGCGCTCGGAAGTATGCAAGACGCGCCCATCCCCTCCCCTCTCGGGATGCAGCTCGGAAGTGACGTAAAAGAGCGTGACCTTCAGGTCCGACTTTTTCTCGAAAAAAGAGCAGACGAACCGAACCCCGTACAACTTGCTGAGATCGTCGCTGGTTGTAACCAAAACATGCTTTTCCATGCACCACGCTCCTTTCTTCCTGCTTCGCCCCGCCCGGACGCGGGCTCTCCACCGCCTTATGTCAAAGATCCTCGAGCAGGTCGTCGTTCTTCAGGCTTGACAGAATAATATTGGACCGCTCCTCGATTTCGGGAATGATCTCGATGAGCGACTTGAGGGACAACAACACTTTTCTCGTATGGAGTTTGTGGGGAATCTCCAGCTCGGAACAATCCAGCAGTTCCAGGATTTCATTCAGGACAGGGATGTTCCCCCGTGAAAGCCTCGTATAAATGAGCTCTGGCCATCGGGACTTCACATTCTTCGGAAGCCCTTCCACCCTCTCGATGAGCTTGGCGTCCAAGCCGATCCGGAAAGACCTCCTGAGTTCCGCCAGAAGCCCCCGCACCTCCTCTGCGTCATCTTTCCAGATTTGTGTTTCCGTCAACAGAAGATTCCATTTCGGCCGCACCTTCTCATCGACCCATTTTTCCAGATGCTCCGGTAAAATATAAAGCGCCTTGAGTTCCCGTTGCGTTTCCAGCAATTCCCCCACGATCCGCATCAATTCCTTGGACCCGTTGAGCGCCGGCAGACGCAGCCGGATGAGAATCTCCAGTCGCTTCAGGATCAGCGACTTGTCCCTCAACCCGGGAACCGCGCTCTTGAGCACCATCTCCCAACGCTCCCGCAAGAAACCGAATTCCGCATTGACCGCGGAAAATGCGAAGCTCAACTTCATCGTGGCGTTTCGCAGTTCGTGCGCCACCACATTACAGCTCTGGAGCCGCTGGCGCGCGAGCCGCTCCCGTCCTTTCAGATAGCTCTCGCGCAAATGCAGGGAAAGCATCTCCGTGGCGAGGCTTCTCGACAACTTCTTTATCACCTTCGAGGATCGGTCCCCCCGCTCTATGGTGTAGGAGCGGAAATGGATCTTGATGATTCCGACGACCACGTAATCGGTGTCCTGCCAGATGGGAAGGCCTTGCCAATCCGTGGGATACTCCAGGCCATCCCTATGCGGGCCGAAGATGTCCCGCTTTCGAAGAAGGACGGGCTCCATGTGGTGGAAATCCTCCGGCTCCCCGGAAAGCTGTTTCCTCACGCTCCGATAGTCTTCGTGCGGATTATCCGACGTCCAGCTTTTTTGCATCTGGACGCACCATCCCATCGCCTCCAGGATGCGCCCGGGCTGGTCGCGAAACTCCAGCCAGGTTTTCCCCGGATCATTATAATCGGAAACCTCCGGAAGCCCCCATGTGATTTGTCCCGCGGATTCGCCGCGAACCCCGGAGGTGATGCGGACCGTCCGCAACTCGGGCATCGGCCCCACGCTATAGATGGTCCCCTTGGTGGCATTCTCCAGGCAGAGAAGAATGGCGTCAATGATGTTCATGCACGTTGTTTCGAGAAGATCGCTATCGGCGAACATAGAGCTTGCCTTTCAGAAAAGCCGGGGTGCACCGGTCCGAAGAAGTAGCGTCCTCACACTATGCAGATTCCTTCATCAGGGACTCTTGAAACAGGCGCTCATCCTGGCGCGGCGCGCACGGGCCAGTGCGCGACGCTTTCCGGGGCAATCCGGAAATGCACCATCCATAGCACATACGCCGGTGCAATGATAGAAATTTCAAACACGTCGCACTCATATCAAAAACAGAGCCGCACCCTGTTTGCGATTTCCCGCTGGGTTTCGCGCCTCCGAGTGGTCAGTCTCTATCGGTCCACCGCCTCGCGAAGTCCGGAAGCGGTGGGGCCCCGGTCAGCCTTAATGCGTCGGGATGCTTCCATCTCCCTCATGCAGTCGAGGCAGAGCACCGTCGTCGGCTGGGCCTTCAACCGCCCGATGGCAATATCGTCGCCGCATTCCTCGCATATCCCGAACTCACCGCTGGCTATCCGCTCCAGGGCGGCGCGCACCTGCAAGAGAAGCTGATGGTTGTGATCCTGTATGCGCATCCTGACGTCGAGAGCGTGCTGCGATGCGGCGAAATCGACTGAATCCACCGGCTCACGCTCCTCCCCGCCGTCCTTCAGGGTCGAACAGATCTTTTCCGATTCCGCCAGGATCTCGTCGAGGCGATTTTCAAGGATGTTTTTGAAATACAGCAATGTCCCTTCATCCATAAGCAACTCCTATGCATCCCGGTCAACAGACCGTCATCCACAAGCCAACCATCGCTAGCGGCCGGAGCGCAAACAGGAATTTCCAATAAGCCGCTCCGGCAATTTCCCGGAGTGCGGCAGACATTGGCTCCCGAGCGATCCATCGAGCGGGCGAAAACGCGCCCCGCCTCCATGCCGCATGGACGAACGCCTCACGGGCGACGCATCGCCCCCGGCGCAATCTTGGCGGTCCCATTTAGCAGAATGGTTGTCATAGCACATATCGCGGGAAAATCCACCCCTACATTCGACTGTGATGCAACATCCATGTTTTTTTCCACTGAGGGCAGGACGATGGAGAAGAGCGGGGATGGGTTGCAGGAGGGAGATATAATGCGGCGGCGAAGTGGCGCACAGGAAATAGCCCATAATAACGCAATATTAAAGCCACCCGCGCAAGGCGCCCGTAGGGAAGGCGACGACGCCCTCACCTACGGGATGAATTGCATCCGGCTCCGCTATTCACCGCCCAAGCCGGATTTTACTCTAACCGACTTAATTTGCGGCGCACCCCGAGCGGGTGCAGCGCAGGGCGCCCTTCCTTATATCGAGCGCCGTTATGGCGCCGTCGCCGTCCAGGTCCGCAGCCGGATAGACGCCAGCGGGCTGGTTCCGATGGAAGGTGATAATAGCGACGTCATTGCTGTCCACATCGCCATCTCCGTCAAGGTCTCCGACAACCGAAGACCCGCCCACGCATATGTTGTAAAGCGTCGTGGTTCCGCTGACTTCGTTCGCTGTCGCAAGCATGTTCTCACCATTCGGGCTTTCGGACGCAGGGATGAATTCGAGCCCCTCTGGCCCCAGGTCGCCGGCCGCATTGTCCGCCACTCCAGCTTCCGCGTCCACGCTGAAGTCGCGGTGGTTAATATATTGAATGAATTTCGGAGCCGAAGGATCGGTGATTTCATAAACCATGATTCCGCCGATCCGCTCCAGGCCAACGAATGCATAGGTGCGTCCATCGATCACGCCAACCGCGGCGCCCTCGGGCTCGGGGCCCTTGTTGTCGCTTCTGGAATCGAAGGAATCGTTGTCCGTATTGTCAGAATTGAAATATTCCGGAAACATGGCAGCCGTGATCTGTTCAATCTCGTCCTGACTGTCGAAGACCAGTTCCATTCCGGAGTCGGTCGGTTTCCATATGCTGAACGATCGGCCGCCGAAGGTGTACAGCTCGTCGTAATCGCCGTCGCCGTCCGTGTCGCCGAGGGTGGTGGTTGCCGTAAGGCGTCCCAGATAGGCGTCGCCTTTGAGCGTGGATGCATTGGGGAAGGCCGTGGCATCCAGTTTCAGCTTGCTCACCCGCTTTTCCTCGGAAAACCCGTCGTAGTCGCGGGAGTCGCCCTCATTGGCGGTCAGCAGGTAGGCGCCTCCCGCAGCCTCGAAAGCGGAGATTCCATCCGGCTGGTACATGCCGAAGAGATTCGTGTACGTCGCGATGTTGATCGCCCCGTCCTTGTCCGAGGCGTCAAGGCCGTTGGAAGGCAAGCCGTGGTCTTTATAACCGAGCGGCTGGATGTCCGTCACCACTTTCGAGAGGAGATCCACCACTGCAATGGCGTTATTTTCCTGGCAAGCGACCCAGGCGGTCGCGGAATCGGACGAGACGGCTATGTATTCCGGCTCCATGTCCTGCGCCACGGTGGCGTTGAGTCCAAAGATGCGCACTCCGGCGGCGCGAAGGACGTCGGCCTGATCGTTAAACGACTCGAACCCGACAGTCGCGACCGTGGCGGCGGCTACGCCCCCCGAAATATCAACGATGCTCACTGAACCTTCGGGATCGTTGGTGTAAGCGTCATTGGGCTCGCCTTCGTTGGCGGTGAGCACCTTCTTGCCATCCGGAGTGAAGGCGACCATGTCCGGCAGGGCGCCCACCGTCACCTGATTGATGTAGGTTCCGTTCGCGTCGAAAAACACAACCTTTCCAGGGTCCTGCTTCATTGCGGCCTCCACCGCCGCCGCGACGACGCCGTCTTTCACCGCCACGCTATTGACGCCTCCGCCATAGGGTGCTACGGGGATATTGAAGAGGAAGGTTGGGTTTTCGGGATCAGCGGCATTGAGCACATCGATTGCCTTGGAGTCGCCATTCACGACAAAGAGGCGTTTGCTGGCGGGGTCATAGGCCACAATCTCCGAGGCCCCGTTGTCGAACACCCCGGTGGAGTAAGACCCGGCCGTGGAAAGAGTGATCGGGCGGCTGAAATCCAGAAGCCCGTAAGTATCAGCCGGAGGCAGATCCGTCCACAGACCGGACAACATCTGGCCCAAGTACATCATGGTTGCGTCGCCGCTGCTGATCAGGTAGGAGATGAGCCCCTGCACTTGGGCTGTCGGCGTTTCGTCTCCGGCGTAATGCGCCATAAAGGCGTCGGCAATATAGGGTGCGTAAACCGCGGCAACGTCCGAGGATAATCCATACTGGTAGACCAGCGAATAGCTTGCGAGCCCAAGCAGCCCCTGATAGAGGTAGTTTTTGGCGTAGGTCGGGAAGGCGACGCCGCCTGTGCTGTAATTGATCTTGGCGACATACTCCGTATGGACGGCGGCCTTGTCGTCCTGGAGGGTTACGAGGCGGAAGGGAGACGGATAGGTGACGAGGGAGCCGGTCTCGACATCGAAGAGGTTGGGGCGGCCATTGTCGAAAGATGTCTCCGTTATGTCGTTGGCATGATAATGCCCCGTAAACACGAGGCGCAGCCCCGCATTGGCGAGTTTGGCGGAAACCTTCTCATATTCGTCGACGACGTATTCGGGGAAAGCGGTGCTCTGCCCCGTGTAATGTTCGGTGATTCCATGGTGCATGATCGCCATGACCGTCTTGCCCTGCTCACGGGCGTCCGCCAGCTTCTGGAGCACCCAGGCCATGGTTTCGGGGCGGAAAGCGCCGCTGGTTTCCGAAGAGCCGTTGGCGGCGTTGTCCTCATACTTGCATACATCCAGCGACAGAAGCCACAACCCAGGAACGGGCTCCGCCAAATAGCTCAGCGACGCCGAGTCGCGGTCGAGGGCTTCGCCGAAGCCAAAATCGTTGTAAATGGTCGCAAACTCCCCAGGGGAGACATTGGGAACGGAAGTCTTCGTCGCCCCACTGTAGGCGTAGGCATGGGGGTTGTTGATATCGTGATTGCCGGGACACACATAGACCTTTATCCCCGCCGCCTCGAGCTGCGCCATGTAGGACGCGAATTTCTGGTGATCCTGCTCTTCCCCGTCCTTCGTCAGGTCGCCAACCACAACGACGAAATCCGGCTTCTTCGCTTTGATGGAAGCCACGGCGGAAGCGAGAATAGCCTCGCTCTCGCGAAGCATCTTGCGGTCTGAAGCCAGATACGCCTCAAACGCGGCGCCGGTTGTTCCGAGACTCTGGTCATAAAGATGGGGATCGGCAATGACCGCGAATTTCGCCGCCAGCGCTCCCGAACTCGTCAGGACCTGAGCCGCTCCGCAAGGCGCCGCGGAAATCATCATCGCTCCCGCGACCGTCAACACGGATAAGAATTTCTTCATACGCATGAAAAACGCTCCTTCATTCATCAGTGGTTGCTTGGGAAAAAACGCTTCAGGGCGAGAAGCCGCCGCAACTAGGCGAGGCGCTTGCGAAGGCCGGCCAATCCGAGCAGACCGGAGCCAAACAGCCACGCCGCCGCCGGAATCGGGACGACGTTGACATTTGCTGAACCGATGCTGCAGGTGGCAATGGAGTCGCCCAAAGCGTCGCCGAGTTCAGAGACTGAAATCGTCAATGAGGAGCTTCCAAGCGCAATCCCAGCGAAAGTCAGCGTGGCAAGCGTGAAGCTGTCCTCCTGGGAGTTCAGGTCCAAAAGCATGGAAATCTCGCACAGGTTGATCTGACCGAAGCCATCGTCTCCAAGACCGATATCGAAGGATTCACCTGTCGAATTGCCCAACCCGCTTCCCAGGGCGTACCCGCTGAAAGAAAGTATTCCGCTGTCGTAACTCACATTGAGGTCGTACGTGCTCAGGTCGAGAGACTCCAGACCGGAAACGACAAGGTTGACGGTGATGGAGTCTCCCACCGAAACAACCGGGTCCACCGGATCGAAGCTCAGCGCAACCGTCGCCATCGCGGGATTTCCAGCCGTCAATAGTCCGCACAAAACAATCGCCATCAAAACCAGCTTCTTCATTTCGACTTCTCCTCTCTCACTAGGCATTTAACGCGCAGCCCTGGATGCAATAATTTTCTGGGGCAAGGGCCCTCCCGGCTTCCAGGCCGCGCTCAACGCAAAACAGCCGGGCCGCCCTTTCCCAGGCAACCCGGCTGTCTCCAATCGCTTGGCGTCAAAGACCCGTGGCTTTCCGTCCCCACCTTGCAATGGGTTTGGCTTTTTCCAGATTATGATGTGAGGCGTTTCCCGCCGGAGAGCGAACGAACGGACCGCCATGAGGCTGGCGGTTCACCGCCCAAAGCAGGAATTGGTGTAAACGAGAGACATTAAAAGGGGGAAAAGGAATCGTGTAAAGCGAAGTTTATGTGACAAAATACCGATATCCCCTTGCGGGGTGCACCATGGACGTCACAAGCATTTTCCCGCCGCGCGAGGCGTGAGGAGCCGAACAAGCTGAAGAAACGGCAAGTCAACTGTCCAGGACGCTGCGGACAAGCTCCGCGAGGTCTTTGAGGAGCACGGGCTTCATGAGAAAGCCCTTGATTCCCTCTTCCGAGACGTCCTCGGCATCTATCCTCTCGCTAAACCCGGTGCAAAGGATGACGCGAATGTCAGAATCCACACGCGCCATTTCCCGGGTCAGTTCGATTCCAGTCATGTGGGGCATCGTCATGTCGGTGACCACCAGATGGAAGGGGTTGTCCCTCATCCGCTCGCGGAACAGGCGCAAGGCTTCGGTGCTGCTCGTCGCCGCGGTCACCTCGTAGCCGAGGCGCTCCAGCGATTGTTTTCCCAGCATGCTCAACGTGGGCTCGTCGTCCACGAAAAGTATCCGCTCGCGTCCACCGGGGAGAGCCCGCGAGGATTCCACTTCAGGAGCGCGAGCCATATGCGCAACCGGAAAGAGCACATGGACGATTGTCCCCTCTCCAGGCCGGCTATCTATGTGAATGCCGCCATCGTGACTTTTGACGATTCCATGCACCACAGAAAGACCAAGCCCCGTCCCCTCTCCCTGCGGTTTTGTGGTAAAAAACGGATCGAAGATCTTGTCCAGGACGGCGGGCTCAATCCCATGCCCCGTATCCCGAACGGTGAGCTTAACATAACGGCCTGACTGCAATTTAAGGAAATCCGGCGCACCCTGTGGATCGTGATCGATATCCTCAAGCCGCACTTCGAGCACCCCGCCATTTTCCCTCATGGCGTGTGCAGAGTTGGTGCAAAGATTCATCATGACCTGATGGATCTGGGTGGGATCGGCAAGAACCGATTCCACGCTCGATACATCCTGTCGTATTTCTACAGTCGTTGGCAGCGACGCCCTCATGAGCTTCAGGGTTTCCTTGACGACGGCGCTAAGTTGAACAGGTTTTTTCACCTGCTCGCTGCGACGGCTAAAGGCAAGTATCTGCTTAACAAGATCCCTCGCTCTGTAGGCAGAGCCAAGGATCTGCTTTAGGTCGGCGCCTACGCTCCTCCCCTCTTCGGCATTGAGGAGCGCCAACTCAGAATAGCCCATTATCGCGGCGAGGATATTATTGAAGTCGTGGGCTATGCCTCCGGCCAGGACCCCGATGGCTTCCATTTTCTGCGCCTGCCGGAGTTGCGCCTCCATCTTATGCTGTTCGGTGATGTCCCTCGCGAGTTGCACCACGCGGAAGACCGCTCCGGAATCGTCCTTGATGGGGACCGTGCGCGCATCCCAGATTCTTCCATCAGGAGACATAACAATGTCGTTTTCGGGCCCCCCGCTCTGAAAACACCTATAGACGGGGCATTCGGAATATTCCGCGCCCTGGCCGAACCACACCTCACAGCAATTTTCCCCAACCAGTTCGGGAAAATCAACGTTAAAAGCCTCCACCGCCCCCCTGTTCGCCCAGAGGATAGTGAGGTCCCTGTCCTGAAGCGTAAGACTGTCCGGGATGGCGCCAAGAATGGCGTTAAATTCCTGATAGAGGCCGCGAAGCTCCACCTCGCTTGCCTTCAACTCCTCGACCGCCCTGGCGCGTTTCGCCTCGGCATCCATTGCGTCCATTGCAAACGAGATGTCCATTCCGATTTCCTCGAGGACTTTCACTTCCTCCTCAGTGAAAAAATCGGCCTCTGGGGAGCACACCCACAAAGCGCCGATGGGCGCGTCGGAATGATGGATGACGACCACAGCAAGGGAGGAGCAACCCAACGCCGACATTTCCTGGAGCCACGGGATCGGACGCGACTCGTTTTCGAGGTTGTTGCAGACGATGCATTTGTTCTCGTTGAGGGCCGCCAGAGAAGCAACCGCAAGATCAGGCGAGAGCGCCTCCCACTTTTCCACCGGACAGCCATCTGGTTCATCGAGTGAGCTCCAGGCAACCGGATCGAGGGAACTCCCTCCGCCGCCTATCAAAGCCACCCATGCAAAGGGAAATTTTCCAAACGCCGTTGCAACGCGGCTGATTTCCCGGAAAAGCCCTTCCTTGTCGCGGGCTCGGACAATCGATTGATTGACTTGGCTCAACATGGCGAAAAGCCGGTTCAAATGGAAGATTCTGAGCTCCGCATCTTTTCTTTCTGTTATATCACGCACAATACTCTGAAAATAGTCCTGTCCGTCCATCTCCAGAACCCTGGAGCTGATTTCGACAGGGAACCTCCCTCCATCTCGCCGCACGTGCACGGATTCGAGCCGTATGCCACCGCGCTTTGCCACCTGCGCCATCTGGGCCGCAACCAATCCAGCTGTTTCCGGAGGGCGAAGGTCCCGTACATTCAGCTTGAGAAGCTCTTCCCTCGTATAGCCATACGCTTCCACCGCCCGCTCATTGGCCTCCGCTATGCTTCCATCGGGATGCAACAACAGTATTATGTCATTTGCGTAACGAGATAAAGAATCGAAGCGCTCGCTCAGAAGACGCCGCGCTCTCTCGGATTCTCCCACCTTTCGCTCGAACGCAGTCTGCCGTCTCGACCACGCCAAAGTAAGCGCGGAGCCCGCGGCAAGCAGCATGCCGCCCACGACGACGGCGACCATCAGCCCCTGAGTCTTAAGAGGCGCAAAGACCTCCGAGGAATCCACCTTTGAAACCATGCACCAGGGAGTGCCCGGAATGCGCCGTAGCACTGCCAGCACGGAGACGCCGCGATAATCCAGGCCCTGGACGACGCCCTCCTTGCCTGTCAGTGCCATCGCAGCGGGAAGAGTCTGTTGGCTTATTGGCGCGCGGAGTTTCAAAGCGGAGTCTTTCTTGTGCCGCAATTCGTTCAGGAAAAGCACATCCTCCCCGTCCCTGCGCACCAGAAGCGTCTCGGCGCTGCCGCTTGGCATAGGCCAGCTCTGGATGAGCGGATAGATTAAGCGCATGGGGTCTATCTTGAGCAACAGGACCCCGACGCAACTCGGCGCGGGAACCCCCTTCTCCATAAGCGGAGCCATCAATGTGAGATGGATCGGATAATTGTCGTTTTGGCGATGGAAATCGAGGAGCCGGGGTTTGCCCTCGCGAACGACGTCCCCCATGACCTCTTCTGAACCCTGGATTGATGGAGGCTGCGGGGAGCCCGCCCAAAGCCGGACGCGCCCAGTGGGGTCGCACAACACCGCGTCCATATATTCCGGCATCCGGAGGTAGGAAGAGAGCCATTGCATCAACTCCTCCCGAATGTCGTCTTTTGAATAATCCTTCAGGAAGGACTTGACCGCTCTTGATAACAGCGGATTCTCGGCGGCAGCCTCGGCCTCGGACAGCCGGTCCCGCCTCCAGCTCTCGATTTGCCCCACCTTGAGGTCCGCTATCGCGGCCAGTTGGTCGCTCACATGCGTGGAGAATTCCGCCGCGAGCCGTTCATAGTAGACATAGCCGACCTCCGCCGTCCCCACGGCCAACACGCCAAAAACTATGACAGGAATAAGGCGACTGTATCGTGAAGAAAACATCCCCTGACGCTCCCATTTGCTTCCTGGTTTCAACCACTACGATGCCATGCTTAATATCGGCGTCATCGCCTTTTCTCTTTAGTCCGGGGATGCAAACGAAAACTTATTTCACATAAGCTCTAGAAACAATATTGTGATACGAACCATTACTGCACAAACCAGTAAACCTAGAGCGATATTCTTGGGATCGCAGTCCGGAGCAAACAAAGGCTGGCGAAGGGTTTCGCAAACGCCGACAAAATCTTATGTCTTATTAACTTAACACTCTCAGAATAATCTGGCTACAGAAATCGGCCGGCATAATACCCTCTAACGGCATAGCAAAAGAATGCTCCCGAAGAAAAATAGTATAAACAGGTGCAATGGATTCTCAACAATGGTATCATGCGCCATATTAAAGTGGCGCGTCGATAGCCCGGCGCCCAGTGTGGATGCGGTTCTTTCAGACAAGAGTGCGCAAATGACACCTAAAGAACTTGAGGAATCCCTAAAAGAGGACATCGAGAAAGCCTACGATCCGAGAGAACAGGCGGTGGACGTCTTGTACGCATTGCAGCGGCAGCACGGCCATCTGAGCGACGAGGCGATGCGCGAGGCATCGAGGCTCCTCGGCATGACTCCGCTCGAATTGGATGAATTGGCTACGTTCTACGATTTCCTATACCGCGAGCCGGTGGGGAAGTACGTCATCCATGTATGCGACAGCGTGGTCTGCTGGATGCACGGGCATCAGAGCGTCATGGATTATATCGCGGAGAGGCTAGGCGTTGGGCTTGGAGGGACGACGCCGGACGGAATGTTCACTCTCCTGCCCACATGCTGCCTTGGCTATTGTGACCGCGCTCCCGCCATGCTGATCAACGGCAGGGTGTACGGAGAGCTGACAGGCGAAAAAATCGACCGAATACTACAAGAGCTGCGGGAGGAGGAGCCTCCTCTGGCTTTGGACCGGTGACGCCCATGCATCCTCAGGTTTTGTTGCAAAATTTCAAGGGAAACCGCTCCGCCTCGATCGACGAATACCGCGCGAACGGCGGCTATGAGGCGCTCACCCGAGCGCTTCTGGAGCGCACCCCCGCGGAAGTCGAACAGATGGTGCTCGCGGCTGGGCTCAGGGGGCGCGGCGGCGCAGGGTTTCCGGCGGGGAAGAAGTGGTCGCTGATCCCTGAAGGCGCGGCGCATCCGAGGTTCGTCGTCGTGAACGCAGACGAGATGGAGCCCGGGACCTACAAAGACCGGATGGTGATCCACGTAGACCCGCACCTCATTATTGAAGGCGTGATACTCACCTCTTACGCCGTATCGGCGGAGAAAGCCTATATATTCATCCGGCCGTCCTATGAGAGCAGTGCGCTCATACTGGAGCGGGAGCTCGAGGTTGCGAGGCGGGAAGGCCTCTTGGGCCAGAATATCCTCGGGAGCGAGTTCTCCCTCGACATCGTGGTGCACCGTAGCGCCGGGCGCTACATCTGCGGGGAGGCCACGGCGCTTCTCAACGCGCTCATGGGGAAACGTCCCAATCCCAAGCAGCCGCCGCCCTACGCGACGGAAAAGGGCTTATGGAATCTGCCGACAGTGGTGGGCAACGTGGAAACGACCGCCTGCGTCGCGCCCATCGTGCGAAACGCAATAACGGGCGGAAGCGGCGAACCCGCCTTTACGAAGCTCTATTGCGTGAGCGGCAAGGTGAAGCGCCCCGGCTGCTACGAGCTTCCCATGGGAACCCCCCTCAGGGAGATCATCGAAGAGGCCGCAGGCGGATTGCCGGAAGGGTCAGAGCTGAAGGCGGTTCTGCCGGGAGGCGTCTCGACGCGCTACATGACGCCCGACCTCTACGACACCCCGATGGATTTCGATTCCTTGGCTAAGATCGGCCACAGGCTGGGCACGGGGGCCATTATCGTCTTCGACCAGCACACGTGCATGGTCGCCGCAACCCTAAACATCATCCAGTTTTTCGCTCGGGAGTCCTGCGGATGGTGCACGCCGTGCCGCGAGGGGCTTCCCTATATTCGCGACATCCTGACGCAGATCGAAAGCGGAGAGGGGAAAGACGAGATGATCCCGAAGCTCCGGCGCATGAGCGAGCACCTCTGGCGCACCTACTGCGCGTTCTCCCCCGGCGCGGTGTCGCCTCTCGAGAGCCTTCTCACCTATTTTGAAGACGAAGTCCGGGAGCACATCCGGATGAAACGTTGCCCCTTCAGGAAATAATCGCAATCGAGGCAGAGGGAGTTTATGCCCAAGCTTATCATCGACGACCGTGAGATTGAAGTCCCGGAGGGGACAAGGGTAATTGAAGCTGCGGAGCATCTGGGGATCATGATCCCGCGGTTCTGCTACCATCCCGCGCTCGGAGCGGCTGGCGCCTGCCGCGTGTGCGCCGTGAAAGTCATAGAGGGTCCCGTCAAGGGCATCCAGATGAGTTGCATGATGGAGGCCAGGGACGGCATGGTGGTTTCGACGACGGATGAGGAGGCAATGGAGTTCCGCAGGTTCGTCATAGAACTGCTCATGCTGAACCATCCCCACGACTGTCCGGTGTGCGACGAAGGCGGCCACTGCCTGCTGCAGGACGAAACGGTGTCCGGCGGCCACGCTCACAGACGGACCTCCATGAAGAAGCGCACCTACCGCGATCAGGATCTGGGTCCCTTCATCCGGCACGAAATGAACCGCTGCATCCATTGCTACAGGTGCAGTCGCTTCTACCAGGATTTCGCGGGAGGACTTGACTACGGACCGCTGCGGCTCGGAGACCGCACTTATTTCGGACGCTTCACCGAAGGACGGCTGGAGAGCCCCTTCGCCGGGAACCTGATCGACGTCTGTCCGACAGGGACGCTTACGGACAAACCCTCGCGCTACTCGATCCGGCGCTGGCACGGGGAGAGGGGCCCGTCCCTTTGCATCTCCTGCTCGTTGGGCTGCTCTACCGTGGCAAACGCCTACTTGCGCGATCTGGTGCGCATCGAAGCCAATTACAATGAGTCGGTGAATGGATTTTTCATCTGTGATCGGGGGCGTTTCGGGTTTTATTACGCCAAGCATCCCGAGCGGCCGAGGCGGGCAAGGGTAGACGTCTCGGAAGCACCCACTCCCGAAGCGCTCAGGGAAGCAGCGAAGAGGCTCGCCCGTATAGCCGCAACGCACGGCCCCGGCGCAGTGGCGTGCATCGGCTCCACGCGGAGCAGCCTGGAAACCATGGGGGCCCTCGTCCGCCTCTGCGAGACCTCCGGGTGGCGAAAGCCAGTATTTTTTTCTGATCCCGCTATGCAGCGCAAGGTGCGGACAGCGGTCTCCCGCATCGATAAGAGGCTCCATGTTTCGCTTCGGGAAATCGAAAAGGCCGATTTCATCCTGGCAGTCGGCGCAGACCCTCTGAACGAGGCCCCAATGCTCGCGCTCGCCATGCGGCAGGCATCCCGCAACGAAGCCGCGGTCGCCGTCATCGACTCGCGCCCCGTCGTCTTGCCGCTCGATTTCGAGCGCCTGGCCGTCGCCCGGCATGACGTGGAGGCATGCCTCAACGTTATAATGCGGGAAGCCGTGAGCGACGAAGATCTTAAAATCGCTATTGAAAAACTTCCAGGAGGAGCGGACGGCGCGGCGTCACGCGCTGCGGACTTCTACACAGGAATCCGGAACGCTGGCGAGGGGCTGCCCCCGGAGGTGCGGGTTCGGGCGCTGAAAATCGCGGCGCAACTCAAGGCGGCGCATCGCCCCATCATCGTGTGCGGCGTTGACGCCGTTTGCGAAACGACGCCAGCCCTCGCCGCAGACCACGCATCCATCCTAAGCGGCTTGAAGGAGCGCGCGGGGATCTTCTACATCCTGCCCGGCGCCAATGCGTTTGGGGCAGCGCTTCTTTCTTCCCCGATCGGAGAGGGCGCTTCATCGTTTTTCGAGGAAATCGAGAAAGGCGAAGTAAAAGCGCTCGTCGTGGTGGAATGCGATCCTCTGGGGCAATTTCCCGACAGGCGACGCATCGAGAAGGCGCTGGGAAACCTGGAGCTTCTCGTCGTCCTCGACTACCTGCCGTCCGAAACCGTAAAGCAGGCGCATATCTTTGTCCCGACCAACACGCACTACGAATCGGGGGGATGCTTCGTCAACCAGGAGGGAAGAGCGCAGTTCACACCGCCCGTCTACGCCGGGGGAGAGCCGAACCGCCAGGAAACCGGCGGAGCCCACCCACCTCGCGTCTTCAGGAGCCATATCCCGGGAGGAGGCCCGGAGCCGGCCTGGAAGTTGCTCGCACCCCTTGGCGCCGCGCCGCGCGGAGAAGCGCCCGAATTGCGGGGAAATCTACGGTCAATTCTCGACGGACTCCATCCGGCCTTCGAGCAACTTGCCGACAGCCCCATTCCTCCCGTCGGAGAACGACCCTCCACCTATTATGCACGATTCCTCGCCGAGGGAGCCTTGCATGTCGGGAGTCTCGCCCCTCAAGACTGCGGAGCGCTTGCATTCGCTTCGAGCGACGCCGGAGAGAAAGCCCCAGGCGTCGGGAAAGATGACGAGAGGCTGGAAATCATCTTGACGGAGTGGACTTTCGGCTCCGAGGAATTGTCAAGCTATTCGCCTTACATCCTGCAGGCCGAAGCCGAAAAGGAGCCCTGCGCCTGCATGCAAACCGAAGACGCTTCGCGCTTGGGGATTTCCGACGGAGACCTTGTTGCGCTGCGCTCCGCCGGGGGCGGAGGCCTGACCGTTCGGATTCGCGTGGTTGAAAACATGGCGAGAGGCTGCATTATCCTGCCCCGTCATGGAAGGCTCGCATGGCAGGACCTCGAGCCATCCCCCGTCCAAGCTTCCGTGGAGCGGGTGAAGAAATAATCGCGGCCAGTCGGACCCGCTCCGACCGGCGCGCTATGCGTCTCCTTGCTGGCAACAAAGAGGAGCGGACTTTTGGTGACGAAATTTTAACGTGCGCGCAATAATTCCTTAACGGCCGGACGCTATAGTATAAGACAGGTTGCAGGGAGACCGGGTGCATACGCGCCTGCACGCACGGTTCCTCATGCATTTCATAGATTTGCAGAGACTTTCCCCTCCATGGGTGCAACGGTTCACCGCCCTCCCTCCGTTGCACCTTTTTCTTTTCCATCGCACCGATCTACGGAAGCGTAATTTTCAATCTTCAACGCGTATACAAGAGAGCGCTCCCCGCCTCTTCCCCATTCCACGCCCGAGCAAGTTCACAAGACGTCTCCCGCGACCGTTCGCAATCTCCGCGGCAAGCCGCAATATCGCCCTGCAAGGGATGTGAAGTTTGTAACACTTTTAACTCAAGGCTGAAACCTGTTCGTCAAAATCATGCATTTGAATGCATACGATTGTCCACCGTTGAAGAAAAGGAAAAAATCGATGGAAGGATTCAGCCTGAGCGAGGATGTGCTGCGGGACATTCTGAAACGCGCAAAACCCATGGGTCACAACGAAAAGACGGGGAACCTGAACCTTGGTTTCGGCTTCGTCTATTACGGGCTGGTGCGGGCCATCCGTCCTAAGCATGTGGTGGTGATAGGCTCCGGATTAGGTTTCAGCGTGGTGTGCTTGGCGCTTGCGCTGAAGGACAATGGAAGCGGACGCCTTTCTTTCGTGGACCCATCCTACTCCCTGCTCAAGGACGGGCCGTTCCAGACAGTTGGTGGAAATGGAAAATGGAATGATCCCAATAAGGTGCGAGAGCATTTCGCCCAGTTTGGGGTGGAAGGCGTCATACGGCACTACAAGCTGACCAGCCAGGACTTTTTCAACTCCAACTACACGGAGTTGCGACTCCCCCCCATCGATGTCGCATTCATCGACGGCAACCATTCCTACGACAACGTGAGGCTTGACTTCACCAGCGTGGTGGAGCGCTCGCACAAAAACACCTATATCCTTCTGCACGACACCAACATTTATATTCGCGAGTTATTGCACCACTCCGGCGTGAAGCGTTGGTGCAACGAACTGAAAAAAGAGGGCAACCTTTTCGAGTTTGTCGACTTCCCCTTCGCCTCCGGCGTTGCGCTCGTCCGGGTGATGCAGGACAACGCATGGAAAAATCATTGATCGCCGCCGCCATCGTCGTTGTCGCGGCGTTTGCGGCAGCATTCCTGTACTGGCGATATTTTTGGTTTTTCCGCAATCCCAGGCGGACGCCGCCTCCGGGCGACGGAATCCTCTGCCCGGCGGACGGGACCGTCGTTTATGTAAAAACAGTGGAACCTGACGAGGAAGTGATCTCCATCAAAAAGGGGAATCACATAAGCGTGAACGGAATCGTAAGGGAGCGTCTCGACGGGAAAGTGGTTCTTATCGGGGTTTTCATGAGTCCTTTTGACGTTCACTACAACCGATCACCGCTGCCGGGCTACGTGGGATGCATCCGGCATCACTCCGCGCTATACGGCAACTTGGCAATGGGGTCGATGCATTGGAGGTCGCTCCGCAACCGTGAACCCCATCACGAAAACAGTCCGCATATAGCTCAAAATGAGCGGACTGTGACCCGGATCGACGGAGCGTTCCGGGAAACCGCCGTATCCTGTTATTTGGTGCAGATCGCCGGAAAAAATGTAGACCGGATTGTCAGCTATTTCAAGGAAGGCGAGATCGTGGATCGGGGAGAGGTTTTCGGCCTGATCCGCCTCGGCTCGCAAGTGGATATGGTCGTCCCCTGGCTGGAGGGGATGCAGGTCAGGGTGAAACCGGGAGATAAGGTGCGCGCGGGCGAGACGGTTTTCATCGATTGACGCGCCCGTCGACGTTTTTCGAGACACGATCAAAGAAGACCAATTCAACAGCCGGAAAGCGCGGAAGCAGGGGCGAACCATCAAAGGGGTCAAGTCCAGTGCGCCGCCCCACGGAAGGTCCCTGCCGATGGACGGGGAAAGAAGGGTGGTGAAAATGAAAATCGATCTTCATGTGCACTCCAAATTTTCAAAGCGGCCCACACAGTGGGTGCTGCAAAAAATCGGTTGTTCCGAATGCTACACAGAACCGTTGCAGGTGTACGAAACGGCTCTAAAAAGGGGCATGACGGCGGTGACGATCACCGACCATAACGCGGTGGCGGGCAGTTTGGAAATAGCGCATCTCCCAAACACCTTCGTGAGCGAGGAGGTGACCACCTACTTTCCGGAAGACCGCTGCAAACTGCATGTGCTGGTTTTCGATATCGACGAGAAGAAGCACGAAGACATCCAGAAACTGCGTCCGAACGTGTATGAACTCATTGGGCATCTCCAGAAGGAGAAGATCAAGCATTCACTCGCGCATGCTCTTTATTCGGTAAACGACCGGCTGACGGTGGAGCATTTCGAGGAGGCGCTGCTCCTTTTCAAGAATTTTGAAATGAACGGGGCGAGGGACAGCCACTCCAATGAAATGCTGCGTTTCATCCTCTCCTCCCTGACGCCGGGCGATCTCGAAGAGTTATCCGATAAGCACGGGATCGCCCCCGGTTTCGACGAACCATGGAAGAAGAACCTCACCGCCGGATCGGACGACCACAGTTCTCTCAACATTGCTCGCAGCTACACTGAAGTTCCCGGCGCAAAGGATATCGAGTCGTTCTTCTCCGGATTATACAGCCAAAAAGCGAAGACTTACGGGCGGGCCTCAACGCCTCAGACCTTGGCGTACACGCTCTACAGCATTGCCTACAAATTCTACAAGAGCAAGTTTCGGGTGGATCGACTGGTGCACAAGGACATTTTCCTGACCCTCCTCGACCGATTCCTGGCCCCCGGCGAGGAAGAGGAACGGGGGATGATATCGCGTCTGCACTCCTTTTACTCCCAGTTGCGCCGTCCGAGAAGCGGCAACGGCAAACCGCCGAAGAATATCCAGGCCGCCCTCCGCGCCGAGGCCCACAAGATCATATGGGACGATCCTAAGCTCATGGAGGTGGTCCGCAACGGTCACGGAGGCTCCACCTACAACGAGGAGCCTTGGTTCCGGTTCGTCGACAAGGTGTCGAGCAAGGTGCTCTTCAATTTCGGGAGCCATATCCTCGACCACGTATCAAGAGGGAACGTTTTCAACATCTTCCAGTCCATCGGGTCTGCCGGAGCGCTATACACCGTCCTGGCTCCTTATTTCGTCTCCTTCGCTGTGTTTACCAAGGACAGGCAGATGAACCAGGACGTCCTGAACAGGTTCCGCAAGGAAGATTCTCCGGTGGCGCCTCTGAAAACGCCAGCGAAAGTGGCGCATTTCACCGACACGTTTTACGAAGTCAACGGGGTCGCGTTGACTCTCCAGCAGCAGGTCCGCTCGGCGGCGAGAACAAACAAAGACTACGTGGTCATAACCTGCCACGAAGACGATCGGTCAGATCGAAAAGAAATCAAGAACTTCAAGCCCATAGGGACATACGCCCTGCCCGAATACCCGGAGCAGAAGCTCTTCTGCCCGCCTTTCCTGGAGATGCTCCAGTATTGCTATGAGCAAGGGTTCACGCACATCCACTCGGCGACGCCAGGCCCCATAGGACTCGCCGCACTAGCCATCGCAAGGATACTCAAGCTGCCGATCAACGCCACTTACCACACCCAGCTTCCGCAGTACGCGCTCCATCTCACCAACGACTTCGCCATAGAGCAGGTTGTGTGGAAGTACACCATCTGGTATTATGACCAGATGGATTTGGTTTATGTCCCGTCGCAGAGCACAGGCGAAGAGTTGACCCAGCGCGGAATCCACCAGGATAAAGTAAAGCTTTTCCCAAGAGGCGTGGACACGGACAGGTTCCACCCATCTAAACGAAACGGCTTTTTGGAGAAGCAATACGGCATCGAGGAAAAATTCAAGCTTCTCTACGTGGGACGGGTTTCGAAGGAAAAGAACCTGCCACTGCTCGGAGTCGTCTTCAAGGCGCTTACCGAAGCGAGGGACGACGTGCATCTGGTGGTTGTGGGAGACGGCCCCTACCTTGAGGAGATGAAGGAGTCCCTGAAGGGGCTCCCCTGCACGTTTACAGGATATCTGAAGGGCGACGACCTGGCCGCGGCCTATGCGTCGAGCGACCTGTTCGTTTTCCCTAGCGCAACGGACACTTTTGGCAATGTCATACTCGAGGCGCAGGCTTCCGCCATACCGGTCATAGTGACCAATTCGGGCGGTCCGCAGGAGATCATCATCCCGTCCAAGACCGGCCTCGTTGTCGAAGCCGACAGCGTGGAGAGAATGCTGGAGGCGATAGAGAACCTCCTCAGCAATCCGGCCCGCATGGAAATGATGGGCAAAGCCGGTCGGCGGCGCGCGGAGGAGCGTTCCTTCGACAACGCTTTCAATGAAACCTGGAAAATGTACAAAGACATCCCACGCGAGGAACCCGCACCCTGGGATTTAGATCAGGCGGTCTGATCCGCATTATCTCGCCCCTTGCCTCGCGTCGGAAGCAAGCCCCGGGCAGCCCCGCTCAAAAAAGAATTTAACCGGAGCGGGGCTTCGGGTATACTCCCCTCCGACGGTTTGGACAATTCGGCGCCCGGAGCTTGGCGAGCGCCGTCATGAATAGTGAATCTCAAGGTGAAGGGGCGTCCAAGGTGGATAAGCAGGCAGCAAAATCGTTGGACCAGGGAAAGGTCGCAAATTTCGGCTATAAGCTGGTTCCTGAACAGGAAAAGGTGAAATGGGTGGAACGCCACTTCAATACGGTGGCGGAAAGGTATGATTTTGGCAATACGCTCCTAAGCTTCGGCATCCATTACCTTTGGAAGCGCAAGGCCGTGCGCCTGATGGAACTGAAAGCCGGCGACAAGATCATTGACGTGTGCGGAGGCACAGCGGATCTGGCGCTGCTCGCGGCAAGACGCATCGGGAGCGCCGGGCGCGTGGTCCTCTACGACATCAACCGCGCCATGCTGGAAGTGGGACGCCCAAAGGTGATTGCCTCTCCCTTCGCCAACCAAATAACCTACGTGCAGGGCGACGCCGAATCCATTTCCTTCCCCGACAACAGCTTCGACGCCGCCATGGTCGGCTTTGGAATCCGCAATCTGACCCACATGGAAAAGGGATTCCAGGAAATGCACCGGGTGCTGAAGCCGGGCGGAAAGTTGATGTGCTTGGAATTCTCCCAACCTACCGCCGCATGGTTCCGCTGCCTGTACGATTTTTACTCCTTTTATGTTATGCCGGCCGTTGGCGAGTTGATGGTCGGCTCCCGTCAGGCGTACACATATCTTCCCGAATCCATCCGCCTCTTCCCCTCGCCGAAGCAACTGGGCATCATTCTGGAAGGGATTGGCTTCAAGCAGGTCTCCTACCACCGGCTTACCAATGGCATTTCCGTCATCCACCTAGGGGTGAAAAAATAGAATGGCGATAAGCCGCCTCCGGAACAGCTATCCCCGGAGGTTCTCTCAGCGTTGGGTTGAAGATGCAGGGGGCGGTCTCGAATCACCCCCATAGTATTTATGGTCGTTGAGGATTGAAAATTACGCTTCCGTAGGAGCGACACCCCCCCGGATCAAAACATTTGAATCTTAACGGGTATAGCTCGCAACGATCTATCGCGCCGTCTCCAAAGAGGGGGAAGTGGATTTGGTATTAAGAAGCTTCTGAAGAGCTTGAGTGGTTGATGTTGCTAACCAAGAGAACGGTGGTGAAATTATAATTGTCAAGCACGCAACGCATGCAAACTTAGTTAAACCATAGCCAATTGTTTTTTGTTGGGGGTTAGTTAGGCCAAAAATCACCTCTGATATATATATGGCAAACGTATGCAATAGAAAGATAGAGAATGTGTGCCTATATGCAAAACGCCACGCATGCCTTAGTAAACTTATCCTATTCAACATGGATAGGATTATTTTCTTACTGAGAAGCAGTATAGATATTGTTAAAATACTTCCAGATATATAATATAAATCTGGAGCGTTTATATGATTACCAAAATCAATATCTAATTTAAATACATAGACAGACAATATAGATATAATAAGTGAGCAAATACATACAGCAACAATATTTTTCCTACTTAATACTCCACTAGCACAGTACATTATACCTAACATATAGAATACACTATGAATAAGTGGCAAGTATACATACTTTATATTTATATTAAACATGTCTATAATATTTAACGCATCCTCCATTCCCGATATAAATATTAATACAAACAAAATAATTAAAAATAATAATCTACTTATTTTAAATAGTACAAAATATAAAGGAGAGATAAACGTTATAATAGTTAATGTATGCAAAAACCAAACTTGGCCTATAGGGAACGGCATAATATCATTTGAAGGAGTCATGTCCAACCAATGAATTAACTCTCTTTGCAGAATATTTGGAAACGCATCATGTTGAACTACATAAACAAGAAGAGATAATACGCACAGCATATAATACGGAATTAATAGTTGTGGTATTCTTTTCCCATAATAGGTAGTTGCAGAACTTGATTTACTATAGGATGCATAAGCAAACACGCCTGAAATAAAGAAAAAGACAGGAACGACTACATGCAGAAACTCAGAATATGGTCTAAAGAACCAAAATCCTCCGACATGGCCCAATACAATCACGCCAATCGAAACGGCTCTCACCATCGCCAGGAATTCACTGTCTTCTCTCGTAATTGTCTTCAACGTCTCCCTATTTTTGCAACCGATCACAGGGTGCTTATAGCCATAACCTATTGTATTAAAAGTAATTACTGGATTCAGTAAAAACGTGCGCAAAAAGCCACACTCTATAAATTCAGGCACTTAGCTTGTATAGATTAAAATGATCTAAAAATTTTGCTTGCAATTTCAATATATTTACCCTGTGATCGGTTACCTATTTTTTACTCTCGGCAACAAACCTGAAAATCCTCGACGACTTGTAAAGGGCTGCTCAGTTGCCAAACTCACCATAAACTGGCGAAGTCAGCTGCAACTCATAGTAACATATTTATGGGTTCTATTTTGGCACAATATATATAAAAGCACAACACGATTATTATATACCCATCACGGTTTGAATGTTTTGATCTGGGGGCTTATCCTGTTACGGGAGCAGCATCCTGCCACGTCTGGCGCCACATCGCGGCAGGATGCCGCTCCTCAATGGCGTTGATTTAAACGCAATGCCGCTGCCCAAATCCTCCAATGCCATTCCGGCGAAAGCCGAAATCCAGGATTGATGCGGCTGGACCCCGGCTTTCGCCGGGATGACCGTAAGTCAACACCATCATGCCGCTCCTATGAAAGCGCAATTTTCAATCCTCAACGAGCATAATACGCCAACAGAATTCGCCGCCCCTCTACACCTGTGATAGACTTTACTAAGAATAAACTCAGCGGGAAATCGTACATCGTTAGGCGTCGAGCAGGAATAATACGTGGAATATGTATTATTTATCATTAGATAGCGTACTAACGACACTGAAACCGGGGGCTTTCTTGCCCAGACAATAAAATCCGATCCGAAATCGATGCAACCCACTCCGTGATGAGATAGACTTAATTATGAAACTGGAATATTCAATAAAATTGATTTGGGACTTTGTTTTTTTGACTCTTGATTCGGGAGGAGAATAATCTTAAGCTAATGGCTTTACTAGGTGCTACGTTTTTCCTCCAGTCTGAAAGGAGCCATTCCATGATCGCCATTCTGGATTATAGGGCGGGAAACCTTACTAGCGTCGAACGCGCCCTGAATCATCTCGGGTTTCCATGCCGCATCACCGACTCCCATGAGGAAATCCGCAAGGCAGACCGGATCATATTTCCGGGCGTGGGGGCTGCTGGAAGTTCAATGGCCAACCTGAAGCACCTCGGGTTGGACGTCATTTTAAAGGAGAGGCTGGAGGCTGGGACGCCCATTCTCGGGATCTGCGTAGGTCTCCAGGTGCTCTTAGACTACAGCGAAGAAAACGACACACGGTGCATGGGGATCCTCCCTGGCAAGATTCGACTGTTCCCAAGCAACCTAATGGACGGAGACGGGAAAAGGCTGAAAATTCCCCATATGGGATGGAATGCGGTGGAGTTTCGCCTGGCGCACCCTGTCTTTGCGAATGTCGCTCCTGGGAGCGAGATGTATTTTGTCCACAGCTACTACCCCGACCCGGCGGACGCGCACCAGGTGGCAGGCGAGACAGAGTACGGCATCAGGTTCGCATCCGCGCTGGCTAAGGAGAACTTGGTCGCCGTTCAGTTTCACCCTGAGAAGAGCGGGCCTCCCGGCTTGCAGATCTTGAGCAACTTCTGCCAATGGAACGGGAATCCCAACCCGGCGCGCTAAAAGGAGAGAAAATCCATGCTGAGCAAAAGGATCATCCCCTGCCTGGATGTGCGCGACGGGCGCACCACGAAGGGAATCAAGTTCAAGGACAACATCGACATCGGCGATCCGGTGGAAATGGGGCGGTTCTATTATGAAGCGGGCGCTGACGAAATCGTTTTCTACGACATAACGGCTTCGAGCGACCGGCGTCCCATCATGCTGGATGTCGTGCGCCGCGTTGCGGAAACCATCTTCATCCCGTTTTCCGTCGGTGGAGGCATCCGGACGCTTGAAGACATGAGAGACACCTTGCTGGCCGGAGCCGAGAAGGTGAGCGTCAATTCGGCGGCCGTCCAGAACCCCGACATCATTCGCCAAGGGGCTGAAGCTTTTGGCAGCCAGTGCGTTGTCCTCGGGATGGACGTCAAGAAGGTTCCACCATCGTCTCAGATCCCGTCGGGGTACGAGATCGTGATCAATGGCGGACGCAAGCACATGGGAATCGACGCGCTAGGATGGGCCAAGGAAGCTGTGCGCCTCGGAGCGGGAGAAATCTGCCTCAATTCGATCGACGCCGACGGCACTCAGGAAGGGTATGAACTGGAACTGACTCGCCTCATTTCCACCAATGTCCCTATCCCGGTCATAGCGTCGGGGGGCGCCGGCGCCCCGGAGCACATGGTGGACGTTCTGAAAACGGGCAGCGCGGATGCGGCGCTCATCGCATCCATGGTGCATTACGGGACCTACACCATCCGGCAGATCAAGGAATATTTGCAAGCTTCCGGCATCAAAGTCCGTCGGACATGGTGAAAGATGGCCCCACCAGCACCGCCCGCAAGAGAAGGCGCATGCGTCAGCCATAATAGCATAGCTATGGGACGTTCCCTGACAGCCCTCTTCCTGGTGGTCAGCTCTCCCAGAAGGCCGACCAAGAAGCGGTGGCAGCCGGGCAACTATCGGGAGAGCGGCCATCAACCGGGCCGCGTCTCCCTTGGATAATCCGAGGCATGGCAGTCTTCAGCGCATCCATCTGCCATGAGTTTTCATCGGTCATCTACGCTGTGTTAGAAAAATTTTTCTAAAATTCCGACGCACTGCGCACGAGGGTCCCATACAATCGATCCCATGAATTCAAAAGCAAAAATTCTGCTTATGCTCATTTGAACCGATTGTTTAAAATCGAATGCAACTTTCTTACGCTCTGCAAGCGATTGCCGATAGCCATTGGAAGATAGGAGGTGGGTTGTTATAATTTTAAGGATGTCTGCGCTCTGTTGCTTCTCCAAAAGTCTAATAAATCCAGGAGAGAATGAATGGGAGTAGATGATTTTTCAAAAAACCGCTCCACTGAAGACGCTTATCGCGGCATAGTCGTCCCACCCAAGCTTACCGAAGTCGATGCCGCATGGTTTGCGCTTTACGTGCAGGTGAACCACGAAAAGGAAGTATTTCAGAGGCTGCAAAACAAGGCCATAGAAAGTTACCTGCCGCTCATGGAGCGTTGGAGCAAACGCCAGGACAGGCGCAAGAAGATCAACACTCCCCTCTTCCCGGGCTACGTCTTCATCCATTCGGCGCTCGACAACCAAGCTCACGTCCACGTGCTCAAGACGCCGGGAGCGCTGTGCCTCCTTAAGAATTCCGAAGGCCCCCTTTCGATACCGGATTACCAAATCGACAACCTGAAGAAAATGCTTGGAGGCGCCGAAGCGCTTTCACTTCACCCCTACCTGACGGAGGGCGACTGGGTGCACGTCGTGCGCGGCCCGTTGGAAGGATGCACGGGTATCCTCATTCGTCAAAATCCGAAGAAGGGAAAGTTGGTGGTGAGCATTGACATTGTTCAAAGGTCCGTGAGCGTCGAACTGAGCATGGAAGACGTAGAGCCCGCCGCCCCTCCAGCGCAGGCCGCGAACCTCTAGGAAATCGCGGCGACAGGCGCTGCGCCCCCGTTCCGCGAACACAGCGGAGGAGGCGCTTCTCTACTGGGGAGAATAATAAAAACGTGTTACTTCGCAGCAATCATATAACCAGGAGCGGCAGGCTTCGCTCACGACGCATCGTTCCGCATCGGGGGCAGTGGTTGGACCGGAGACTCTCCTTGTAGAATCTAAGGCCGCTCAAGCTCCCAGCTTAAGGCAAAGCTCCGCGACGCGCTTTCCGAGCTTTCGCCCGTTGGTTGCGGCTTTGTCATCGGGAGCACCCACACAGGCCACGCCATAATGGCCCGTTGCATCCATTGGGTCGCCCACGGTAATCATGCCATAGATCAGGAAGCACTGGATGATGGACATCATGGTAGTTTCCTTGCCGCCTGTCGCGTCGCCGGAAGTGGCGAAAGCGGCGCCAACCTTGTTTTCCATTTTTTTACGGACGCTTACAAACTCGTCAAAAACTCGCTTCAATTCCGCGGGCATAACCCCGAAATAGACGGGAGAGCCGGCGATGACGCCGGCGGAATCGGTGAAATCGTCTTTGGTCACGTCCTGCGTGGACTTGAGAACGGCCTTTACGCCGGAGACGCTCTCGACGCCTTCGGCGATGCACTCAGCCAGTTTCCTGGTGTTGCCGCCTTTAGAAAAATAAAGCACCAATACCTGCATGATCTTTCTCCTTCCTGTCAGCATTACGTTCCACGCAATGGGGCAATCCGACGAAACATCAAAGGCCCCGAGTCCGTCAAGGTCGGAAGTCTACCACGCATGCTCAAATGTTCAAGGCGCATCAGGAGGGAATTTCGTCAGCCGCATGCCGCTTCTTTTCGGTGGCATTGTCTTCCTCTTCGATAGCCTTCCGCTCTTCGATTTCGTCCCGCACGGTTTCGTAGAGCGCGATGAGACCACCTGTCTGGTCCTTTTCTCTCAGCTTCTCGAAGTGGACGTGCAGATGAGTCAGCTCTTCATCCGAAAGGTCCTCCACATTGAGCATGCTGTCGCTCGCTTCCTTGATGGAGCTGATAAGCTCGTCGAGCTTTAGATGGATCGCCTTGGAATCGCGATTCTGTGTGTTCTGGATGAGAAAGACCATAAGGAAAGTTACGATGGTGGTGCCAGTGTTTATTACGAGTTGCCAGGTGTCAGAATAGTCAAACAGCGACCCCGTCGCAGCCCATACGACCACAATGACAAAGGCAAAGCAAAATGCCCAGGGGGCGCCCACTACGTCCGATGTCCAACGAGCGAACTTTCTGAACGAATTCCTCACCAGTCTACTCCACGTGCGCTGTTGTTTCCAAAACCGTCATTCATGTCGCATAGCAGTCTCCGCCCCGACATGCGTCTAACCACTAGGCGATTGCTACGGAGACTCATTATCTACTTGCTACCAAAATCATTGCTTGTCAAGAAGTCCTTGCAAGCCCCGAACAAAATATGAAGGATTGCGCAATACCGAGTCCCACACGGCGTCATGAGGACGCCGATGAGACGTCACAAAACGCCGGCGCACAACTCTTCCGCGTTGTATCACTTGACAGAGTCCGCGTGATTGTGAATAGATGACCGCTCCGGATAGCCAATGCAGTCCATAACCTGAAAGAACGTCTCCACACCGTGAACCGCTCAAAGGAATGAAAAACCAAATGACCATCACGACAACAACTGGAGAACGGCTGGGCCGGAATCTCCAAACCTGCCCCATATGGGCGGCGTGCGCCATTATCTTCGTGCTGACGCTCCTTTGCTTCGGCTGGCGGCTCGGAGATTCTCCGCTAGCCCGCACCGAGGGACATAGAGCACTCCCGGCGCATATAATGGCAACGACCGGCGATTGGCTGATACCGCGCCTATGCAACGAAGTTTACCTGAGAAAGCCCCCAGGTCACTATTGGGTGCTGGCATCGTTTGAAAAATTGACCGGGCGGGCAGATGAATGGAGTTGGAGGATGCCATCGGTGCTCGCTTTCGCAACGCTTGCAGCCTTTCTCGCCGCCATGGCGGGGCGATGGTTCGGACCCGTCGCAGCCTGGGTCGCGGGAGGAGGCTGCTTTGCGCTGGTGGCGTTATGGGCGCAGACGCGAAGCGCCGACATCGACGCCATGAACACCCTGGCATCTGTGGTCGCCTGCTGTGCACTGCTCGAAGTGGGATTTGGGGCGTCACGCCGCCGCTGGCTGTGGAGCGCTCTCGCGTTCATCGGCTTCGCGTCGGTGCTGATGCTGAAGGGCCCGGGCGGCCTGCCTCTGCCGTTAGGGGCCCTGGTCGGGGGAAGCGCGGCAAACCGCAAGTGGCGCTGGCTCTTACATCCCTTATGCTGGACGCCTCTTTTCGCGGGCGCGGCCGTCAGCGGAGGATGGGCGTGGGCAGTGCATCGAACCATAGCAATACAGCATCTCCAGACGGATATGGGAGGCGTCCATGAAGCCATAAATGGCATGCTGCGCTTCCGGCGCGCCGGGAAGGCTCTGGGCATGGCAGTTCAACTCATAGTGTTTGGCCTCCCCGCCACCATTTCGATGCTCGCCCTTCCCAGCCTCTGGCGGGGAGACGACCCGCGATGGGGAGCTATATCTGCTTCAAACCAGGAAGCCGAGGCCAGGAGTTCCATGCTGAGAGCAACAACGGGAGCCATCATCGCAGCCACAGCATTATATGTCATCAGCGGGGTGGTCAACCCGCGTTACGCCTATCCTATATTACCGCTCACCGCCCTGCCGGCGGGAGCCGCAGCCAGCGCATGGGCAGATGGAATTCTGCCAGAGAGAACCCGTGGGCGCTTCAAAACGGCCATGTTCATCATGCTGATTGCCGCCCCCTGCGCACAGTTAGGCTTCACGCTCAGGGTATGGCATGACGCCTGCGCTCCCATCCAGCTCCTGGCGGCGGGAATTGCATGCATGGCCGCCGCAGCCGCAGGAATCCAGCAGTTGCGACGGGGAAGCATTCGCAATGCCGGGTTGATGATCCTCATCCTGTTCGCGGCGCTTACTTTCCCGATGTCCGAATGGCAAGCGCAAACGCGCATAAGGGAGTCCGCTCTGAATGCAGCGCACATGGTTCAAGGCATTGTGAATCCGAGCGAAACGCTTGTCACGGGGGAATATATCCGGAACAAGCCGGAGCTTTTTCTCTACGTGGACCGCCCGGTGAATTCCCTTGGCGGACGGTTGCGGAAGCCTTTCGATCTTGAGAAAAGCTGCTGGGTGATCTTTAGCCGCGAGGAGTGGGACGCGTGGAAGGCCGAGAAGGGGAATCGATTCTCTCAGGTGGTCGAAATCCCGATTTACCGAAGCATGGCCATTCTAGCTCACTACGAGGCGCCAGACAGACGGTAAGGCATACCGAAGAGATGTTTCCCAGGCGGTGGATTGTCGCGAAGAGCAACTCTGTATCATATAAGAATCTATCGCATTCGAGTTGACGCAGCGTCTGCGCGGACATATAGTGATATGACTATTGCATGAGAATTCGCAACAGCGAACCAAAAGAGGAAAACAGCGGACCACGACTCCGTGTGCGGCGCAAGGCCCCGAGCGTGGAAGTTCCGGCTGCGCATCCAAGCGCGCGTCTTAGACCCGAATCAGGTCCCATAATCCTGCCAACCGCAAAATATTGGAATCAGAAAATAGCCATGACAGAAAAGACTCACGAACAGACTTTTTTTCAAGGGGAAATCGCTGACCAGTTGCGGGCGGTTTTCGGCAACCTGCCAAACACTATAACCCTGCATCTGTTCACCGCGAAGGGGAACAATGATGTGCTGAACAAGGCGGCAAAGGAGCTTATCCAAGGCTTTCGCATGGTTACGGATAAGATTATTCTAAAAGAACATGATCTCTCCAGCGATCGGGCAAGAAAGTGGAAGGTGAATAGCTCGCCCACCATCCTATTTGAACCCGATCTTTATTCCATCCGCTATCAGGGAACGCCGTACGGAGAAGAAGGCCGCACCTTCGTTGGCATGTTGATTCTCCTCGGACTTCGCGAAAGCAAGCTGAGCGGCCAATCTGTAAAGGTGGTGCAACGCATCGCCGCTCCAAGAGACCTCAAAGTGTTCGTTAGCGCCACCTGCCCGTATTGCCCGGATCAAGCACTGAATGCAGTGAAGGCCGCCATTGAAAATCCTGGCATGATCTCCGTAGACGTCATCGACATCCAGTCGAACCCCGAACTGGCGGACCGCTATTCGGCCTACAGCGTGCCGCAGGTCTACGCCAACGATATTCTGATTGCGAAGGGGGCGCAGCCGGAGGAGCTTTTTGTTTCCTCCATGGAAAAATTGGAGCCGCAAACGTTATTCATCCCCGATAGCGACGCCGAGGAAGTCGAAACGGACGTCGTCATCGTCGGAGGAGGCCCCGCAGGGCTGACAGCAGGAATCTACGCGGTCCGAAGCGGACTCGGAGCGGTTGTCATCGAAAAGGGAACGCTTGGAGGACAGGTGGCGTCCACGCCCATCGTCGAGAACTACCCCGGGCTCTCAAGAGTGTCTGGCAAGAGCCTCGTGGACATCATGGTGAGCCACGCTCTGGAATATACGCAGATATTTCAGGGCGAGGAGGTGGTGGAAATCAAGCCAGGCGAGGTCATAGAAGTCGTCACCAACCGCCGCCGATTCAGATGCAAGGCCGTCATTCTGGCGACGGGCGCAGAATACAAGCGCCTTGGCGTTCCCGGAGAAGAGCGTTTGGGTGGCAGAGGCGTGAGCTACTGCGCGACCTGCGACGGCTCGTTCTTTAAGGGGAAGAAAGTGGCCGTTGTCGGCGGCGGCGACAGCGCGGCTACGGAAGCGCTCTACCTGCATAGCGTCGGCGCGAAAGTTACGATTATCCACCGCCGAGACTCCTTGCGCGCGCAAGATTATCTACTCAAGAGCATCCAGAGCAGCGAGATCCCCATCTTATGGGACGCCGAGGTGCGGGAGATCCGAGGCAAGGAGAAAGTGAGCGACCTGCTGCTTTATAACAACAAAACAGGGAACACCACCGTCTTTGCCGCCGACGGAGTATTTGTTGCAATAGGATACTCCCCTAATACGGAGCTTGCCTCCAGGATCGGGGTCGCTCTCACGCCATCCGGCTACATCCAGCGCGACGAGAAGCACCGCACCAATATTCGCGGCGTCTACTCGGCGGGTGACGTCGAAGGCGGAGTCAAACAGATTATTACAGCGGCGGGGCAAGGTTCGGAATGCGCCCTCGCGGTGTTTGAAGACTTGAAGCACCCCTATTGGGAAAGCCCCGGCATTGGAGCGGCGAAAAGCGCGCAAGGCTGACGAAGAACAGATGAATAGCAAGGTATTCAAGGGGTTGCTGTGTAGAGCGGGACGAGCGGGATTTGGATGGCGCTCGGCCCGCCACACCCATTCCAAAGCAAAAATTGCCGCAAACGCGTACGGTCTGAAAGTATGAGGCGGAAAGCAATACAAGACGCATCTTCAAGCCATGGAGCCGCAAGGCATGCCCCAAAGCATTCTCGCAGTCGCTAATGCTTGAACGCGCGCTGTCCGGTGAAAACCATGGTGGCCCCCGCTTCGTTGCAGGCGTCGATGACCTCCCAGTCCCGCATCGAGCCACCCGGTTGGACGACGGCGGTGATTCCCTGCCGCAGCCCCACGTCGATGCCGTCCCGGAAGGGAAAGAAAGCGTCGGAAACCATCGTGGCGCCTTTGAGACCCGCGTTGGCGGCCTTTGTTTCTTCATCGATCTCCTGCTTCAATTCGACGGGGCGCTCGCCCTTTTCAATTGCAAACTCCAGGTCTTTGTAAGGCATCCCGTGGCGGTCGAAGCAGAGAGCATCCGCATACTTCTGGTATGCCTTGAAGACCGCTATCTCGGCGACTCCCACGCGATCCTGCTCTCCCGTTCCGATCCCGACGGTGCACTCGTCCTTCACGTACAGCACGGAATTGGAGGAAACGCCCTGCTCGATGAACCAGCCGAAAAGGAGATCATCGATTTCCTTTTGCGTAGGCTCCCGTTGGATGCGATAGACCTGGCCATCATGAACAGACTCGGCCAGCTTCAGATCCTTCGCCTCCCGAATGGCGTTGAGCGGTGATTGCTGCACAATGAGTCCGCCGTCCATAAGAGACTTGAAATCGACGAAACGGGCGCTGGCGTATCCAGCCAACTGATCGATCTTGGAAACCTGAATGATGCGTAAGTTGGGGCGTTTTTTGAGGAGGTCCAGGGACCCTTCTTCAAAGTCGGGCGCGGCGACAACCTCCAGGTAGTTTTCCGAGATGAGCGCCGCCGTTTCTTTGTCGATGGGACGGTTCAGCACCAGACATCCCCCAAACGCCGCAATGCGGTCCGCCCTGTTGGCCCTGCGGTAGGCCTCCGCCAGCGTCGCGCCGTATGCGGCGCCAGAAGGGTTGTTGTGCTTCAGGATGACCGCCCCAGGCTTCCCCATCAGGTATTTCATTATATTGAGGCCATTGTCCAGATCCGTCAGGTTGATTTTCCCTGGGTGCTTTCCCTCTTGCAGCATGTCCTCGGCGGCGATGGCGCTCACAAGCCCCTTGTTGGGCTCGATGAACTTGCACCCCCCAAGAACCAGATGGCCGCCGACCAGTTCGTACAGGGCAGCCTCCTGCCCCGGGTTTTCGCCGTAGCGAAGCCCCTTCTCGATCAACTCGTCGCTTTTGGGGTCCGGAAACCTCCAGGAGCGCTTCCAGTAGACAAGCTCCTGATTCCCAAACGTGATGCGAAGCGAATCGGGAAAGTGATCCTCCATAACCGTTCGGTACATCTTTTTCAAATCGTCCGCCATGATTCCTCCTCAATAAAAGAAAAAGCCCGGATCTTCGACAACCCGGGCTTTTGTAAAACAAGAATAAGTGGAAAATCAAACTAAAATTATTAGATGGAGCAGGAGCGCCGTCGGATGGGGCAACGGCGCAGCGTCTAGAACTTGTAGCCCACACTCATGCCAATGAGGTGCGCGTTCCCATTTTCAAAGTCCGAATCGAGAACGCCCGACGACAAGCGGGCAGAGACGTCACGGTCTTCAATCATCAGATAAGTGTAGGAAAGGTCCAGCGTCCAACCACCCCAATGCATGCCGCTTCCAACGCTGAAAAGATGGCGGTCGTTCGCGGGAACCATGTAGTCCACATAGTCATCCGGAATCGGGCTCTCGTCGAAAGTGTATCCCGCTCTGAGATCCAGCCAGTCGAGAGCTTTGTATTCCGCCCCTATCTGATAGCGCCAGACGCTGCTCCACTTTTTTGCATCTTTATAGGTCGCAGCTCCGGAAGTAAGGTTTTGCGGATCGATCTGATAGGTTACATCCAACGAATCATAACAGCCCCAACCAGTATAGGTGGCCCCAACCTCCACGCTCCAGCGGTCCGACGGCATAAACACCACGCCAGCAAAGAACATGTCGGGGAGTGTGATTGAAGCGGAGACATCGGAGTCGCGGAAGTATTTCGAGAAAGCCGAGGCATTGGCGAGGCCGTATTTCGTGAAGTCCGCCGTTCCATCCAGGCTTTGCTTCACCTGGCTTCTGTACGAAAGTCCAAAAGCCAGCCAATCCAGAGGCTGATAACGAAGCCCCAAGTTGAACCCGTAACCGAAGCTGTCCCCCTCCAATTTTCGGTCGATATCCGGAAGGGTGATTCCAGCCAGACTACTTGCGTTTATCTTGCGGCACAGTTCAACGTCAAACCACATAATATCAATTCCAGCGGCGACCGAAAGTTTGTCGTTCAACTTAAGGGCGACATTGGGGTTGATTGTCAGGCTCTCCACAATAGCTTTATAGATGTTGTAACGTCCCGGCCAGTTCTGGTCGAATTCCGTCCCAAGACCAAACTGCGAGAAGGTCCCCAGCCCAAGCCAGACATTATCCGATGCCTGATAGGAGATATAGGCGTGCGGGGGCGTCCAGACATTGGTCTCGCCAGAGGTGGTCGTAGTGGCTCCACCATAATGCGTCACGACGTCAACCGACGGAATGATTGCCGTGAGGCCTCCCATGAATTGCAAGCCCGGCAACTGGGTGATGCCCGCCGGATTATAGAAGAGCGCAGAAGGGTCGTTCGCGCGCCCCACCATGGTCCCGCCCAGGGCATTTCCACGCGCACTGCCCTCATACAAGGCAAATCCCGCAGCGTTGCACCAATGAGGGTTACAAAGCAAAGACGCCATCATCACTAATGTTCCCCAAAACCAGGCACTGCCCCTTCTCATCCCTTCCTCCCAAAGAATAGTGTTAGTAATAGCATTGGCGCGCTCTTATAGGACGCACCTCTCCCCCTAAGGAAACTCAACGTTCTGCCCGGATCGCGACGCTGCACCAGAAGCTATGCTTGAAGTATTGGTGCGAAAATAAGAGATGCAGTAAATGGCGTGGCATTCAAAAACTTGCAACTTCGTGCATTATTTCTCGGGATACATGTTTGAAGCTAGCAAAACACCCCTTGCCCGTCAAGTAGAATATGATTACAATCATAGCCAAGTGGGATATACGAACGTTTGTTGCATCCTCCTTGAGGATGCTATTGATGAGTTTTTAAATTGACTCTCCTGGAATTCAGACGTTATAAGTTGCGCCAAGCTGCCGGAAGGCTCAAGCTCCCCGGAGGAAGAAGGAAGCGCCGAGTATTTTTTCTTTGCATATGCGGCGCGGGATTCATGCCGAAGAATCAAGCAACGAAGCGGCAGGTTTTCAGCAGGGCAAGACGCCAAGGTGCAACATTGCAAGCAATAGATAGACGGCTTTAACCCGATTGCCCCGTATCATTCCACTAAGGAAATTGGGCAGGCCCCGCGGTTATCACCAACTTTTTGTGCAAAGAAGGGTCCAGTAATGCATGACTGGCAAGCAAACGCTTCCGCAACGATAGTCGGGAGCATGCCCCACAGAGACAGGCGCAAGGTCATAGATTTCATCATTCGGGAGATTCCCGACATTCCCGTGTGGCCCCAGCTTGCGGGCTTCCGGGAAGAACAGATGATGGTTCAGTACCTGGAAGGGTTGCCGGGCCTCGAGGAGCACGACGACCTCGTGGTGGTGAACACCGGCTCGGAGCGCTTTGAAAAAGAGCTTTATTCGTTTTACGAAGAATGTCTTTCGGTGGAAGAAGGCGCCAGCGACCTCCTGTCATCCCGATTCGCTATGGGAAGCGGGACAGGAGAGACTTTTTCCGAGTTCCTTGACGTCCTGAGAAAGTCCCGGCAGCCCTGGCGGGCGGTGAAAGGCCAGATAGTAGGCCCTTTCACTCTTCTGAGCGGTATGAAGGACCAGAACCAGCGGGCTATAATTTATGACGACCGGTTGCAGGACGTTGTCGTCAGGCATCTGGCGATGAAGGCTAGATGGCAGATCGTACAGCTTCGGGAGTTGGGCGCTCCCGTCATCATATTTCTGGACGAACCAGCCCTCGCCGGGTTCGGATCGTCTGCATTCATCAGCATTTCAGCTGAGCTGATAGGCCGGCTCCTCACGGAAATAATCGACGCCATTCACCAAGCCGGGGCGCTCGCTGGAATCCATGTGTGCGCCAACACGGACTGGTCGCTCGCCTTCGACTCGACTGTGGATATTATAAACTTGGATGCATATAACTACTTCGACAAGTTTGCCATTTATAACAAGGAGCTGTATCGGTTCATCGAGCGTGGCGGCTCCGTTGCATGGGGAATGACGCCGACCGGCGACGAGCGGAGCATCCAAAGTGAAACGGCGGAAACTCTGGCCGAAAGATGTATGGGATGTATTGCAGCCCTTGCCACCCCCGAGGTTCCCAGGGAGAAGATTTTGGCCCATTCCCTGTTCACTCCCACTTGCGGGTGCGGGACTCTTTCAGAGGCGAACGCGGAGAGAGTGGTGCAAGTAACGGGGCAATTGGGGAGAATCATGAAAGCGCACCTATAAGTAACATGTTGCATTGATATATATATCACCTTACCATTAAACATACAGGACGAGCAACCGCGAAAAGAACGAGGAATCACGAAATTAACCGCTTGACAGGGGGGCAGAAACTTTTATTATTAGGATGCTGCCAGAAATGCCAAGATTAGAGAAAAGCTTATCTTCAAAGTTGGGCTGATTCTTCACCCCTGCGGTAATTCCAGCATCAACACCAGTTACGCAAGGGATGCTAGAGCGGTGGGCGCATCCGGCTGTCAATAGGGATGCATACATCCGAAGCTCCCGTTCCGGCGTTTCAGTTAAACCGGCTCGATGGTGACAACGCGTGATTGACGGCTTGCCGAGCGCGGCTGAAAGTAGGCTAAGGGCCCGATTTCGAGCCTTACGCCAGAGATCTATTCTCTACGGGTGGGCAGCGAGGGGGGCCGTTTCCTCGCTGAAATGCGCTCGAATGCCCAGGAGAGGCGTCATCGTAAACACAGCGTCCTCCGGCAACCCGAAAACGGTTCACTCTTGCTTAAACACTCCAGAAAGCGAATGAGATGCAGGTAGAATACAAAAACATAGATGCGAAATTAGTCGTGAATGAAATCCGCAACGGCAGGACGCTGGAGGCCGTTCAGAAACTTTTCGGAATCCGGCTCAAAAGTGAAGTCCAGGATCTTTACTTGCAGGGTTTGATGGAAATGGGGGAGATTCCGGAAATGGGATTTAACAGACCGGGGCCCATGCACTCAGCGCCTATGCCAACCCCTTCGGTCATTCCATCCATGCCGACCCCGGCGTCAGTGCAGGCCCCAATCGCCGCAATGCCTCAGAAGCCTGTGGTCCGGCGCAGAGAAAAGGCTCCCGCCAGCCCGCCGGTGGTCATCAAAACCGCGAACTTCAGGACTATCGGCCAGAGCGGCAGCATCACTTTGAATAAGGCGCTCCTCATAGAGCAACTGGGCTTCACGGTGGGAGACTCCTTCGAGATATACAGGGAAAACGATGGGATCGTGCTAAAGAAAACCGACGCTCCGCTGTAGGCGGCCATCCAAAGGCGACCTGAAAATGAGTCGCCGTTGGAGCCCGCTCAGCGCCGGAGATTGTTCAACACATGCAGGAATCTCCACAGCGCGGTGAGATTGGTCCCAACGGCAAGGGCAAAAAGCGCCACAAAAAGCGTCGCATCCTGAAGTCCGTGGTTTGAAGTGGCGCCGATCAGGTTATTGACGAAAGGATTCAGAACTCCGGCGAATCCTATAAGGATGATTCGCTCTCCTCTTTGCAGCACGCCCACAAGGCACCGCTGCCCCAACCCTTCGGCGCGAGCCCGAGTATAACTGACCATCAGGGACCCGAAGAGCAGCATCAGAACCATGACGGAAAGAAAAGGTCCACCATACCCTCTGCGATAGAAGTAGAACCATATCCCCAGGTAAATGATGAGTTCCGTATAGCGGTCGAGGACCGAATCCAGGAAGGCCCCGAACTTCCGGGCTTGCCCCGTGCTTCTCGCGAGGGCTCCATCCAGAGTGTCCACAAAACCCGTCAGCCAGGTGAGCACCCCTCCGGTGAAGGGACTGAACGCGAAGGAAAGCCCGGCCACCACACTAGTGAGGAAGCCAATGATGGATACGTGGTCCGGCTTAAGCTTCAGTCTGACCAGAACCGGGACCATGAAACGTTCCAGAAAACGATAATAACCCGTCTCTAACGGTGTTCCCTTCAACATAACAGCCCCTCGGTTGCATATGCATGGGGCGGCCGCGCTGTCGCGCCGCCCCGCAAAATCCGCGCCAGCATCAGACTACCCCCCATCAGGGAAGAATCGCCGGCGGTGCTTTCAAGTCCGCCAGGAATAGCGGCAGTCCGGCCAAGGGAAAGTCGTGCAGCCGCACCAAAACCCACTCCCCGGCGGCGGCCCCCGCCCTCTGCGGGTCCAGCAGGATGTAAGCCGGATTGCTCTTCAGCATCGAAAATAAGGGAGAATCGCTTTCCCTATTCGGCGTGAAGGAAGGGGGACGCGAAGCGGCGTCGAGCAGGCCATGGACCATGCAGTGCGAGCCTCTCCGCCCTTCCACGGCAGCACCCAATATAGCCGCCGTTTCAGGCGGCCTATCCGCCCCTAGCCCCTGAAACCGCCAAAGCATGGGGACCAGCAGGACCTCGAAAGCCGCCCGCGCCGCCCACGGGCTCCCCGAAAGGGCGCAATACACCCGGCCATTACGAGTTCCCAGCGCGCAACTGCCCCCTGGGTGCAGGTTTATCCTGGAGAAACGTGTCTCTATCCCCAATGCATTCCACACCGGCGAGATAAAATCACGGTCCCCGCGCCCTGTTCCCCCAGTCGTCACGACAAAATCCGCATCCGCGTCGTCCAGCCGTGAAGCAATCTCCTCAGGATCGTCTCTCGCGATCCCGAGTGAAAGCGCTTCTCCGCCATGCAGGCGAACCAACCACTCCAGCAACAGACGGCCGTTGCAAATGGAAAAGGGACGGGAAGACGACTGCCCCGGCTCACGCAATTCGTCCCCGGTGGCCAGCACCGCAACCCTTGGGCGCGCGTAAACGGCGGCATCCACCCGTTCCAGAGCGGCAAGCAGCGCGAGGCGCGAGGGGGTGAGAACGCAGCCCTCCGGAAGAACAGGCGCCCCGGCTCGGACGTCTGATCCCAAGGGAACGACACCCTCTCCCGCCGAATAAGACCGATCCAGGGTGATGCAACCGTCCCCGCGCCATGCATCTTCCTCCCGCGCAACGGCGTCCGCGCCCATGGGCAACGGAGCCCCCGTGAGGATGCGAATGCAGTGGCCCGCGCCAAGTTCCACGACGCCCGCGGCGCAACCTGCCGCGAGCAATCCATCCCGCACGGTTAGGGCGTGGGGAAGCTCTCGAGACGCCCCTCCGACGTCTGCGCTGGCGAAGGCGTATCCATCGAAGCGCGAGCGCGGCTCTCCGGGCAGATCAAGGGAAGCGGCGACCGGCTCGGCCAACACCCTCCCAAGAGCATCTTCCAGCCCCACCCGTTCAAACGCCCCAGCGGAAACCAACCCCAGCGCAATCCGCTCTGCTTCGGCTAGGTCCATTGGAGCTTCTCCAAGTCTTCCTGAGTGTTGACGTTCCAGAAGCTCCGGCCTTCGGGGTCCAACTTTCGCCACCGTTTCTCGCTCAAGGTCCTTAAGCGCGTCTTTTTGTAAACCGCCACAACCTGGCGTTCGCCAGCCTCGATAGCTCTTGCGACAACCGGCATGCAGCGTTTTGAATAGAGCGCCATCAGCGGTTCATAGAACTCCCCATAGAGCGGCGCAACGATGTCGGCGCTCCCCCTCAGGGCAAGCAGCGCATGCAGGACTTCGGACGACATGCATGGCATGTCCACTGCCTTCACAAAAACCCAATCGCAGGGGCTGAAAAGAAGCGCCGTATAAATACCGCCTAGCGGCCCATGAGCGGGCGTCATATCCCGAACGAGGGAAGCGGGCGCACTGTAATAGGATTCCAGGTCGTTCGCCACAATCATCACGGGATTGCAGAAAGGACGAAGGCTTCGCGCCACCCGGTCGATCAGGCGCTCGCCATGGTAAAGCTCAACCGCCTTATTCCTGCCGAAGCGGCTGCTCTTCCCTCCCGCAAGCACTGCTCCAGCAAGCAGCTCCACCAAGGCTCCCCCTAGGAACGAAAAAAATCACATGATTCCACCACGTGGACTCCACGAAGGAGGCCTTTCGCCCATATCTTCCCGCGAGCCAGGAGATGGACTCCCCTTGCTTTCCAGGGTAGACGTTCACCACGGACATGTTTCAGTATAGCCTCATTCAGAAAAGCTCCGCCAGACAATTCTGCGAGCAGCAGTCATCGCACCGGCGGCTTCCAGCAGGCCGCTCCCCACAATACGAGCCATGCCGCATTGGCGAAGACTCGGTTCAGTAAGAAAGGTAAACGGTCTTGAGCTCCGTGTATTCTTCCAGCCCAAAATGGGATTTTTCCCTACCCAGGCCGCTTTCCTTCATCCCCCCAAATGGCGCCTCCGGGTACGCCTGATGAATGCGGTTGATCCACACGCTCCCCGCCTCGATGCGCCCCGCCCATTCCAGGGCGTTCCCGGCGTTCTCGGAAAATATGTAAGCCGCCAGCCCATAGGGATTGGAGTTGACTTCATCGATCACAGCGCTAACATCTCTAAAAGGCGTGATGAGAACGACCGGCCCAAAAACCTCCTCACGCACAATTCTCATATCCGGTCTCACCCGCGTGAGCACCGTCGGAGGATAATAGAACCCTCCCGAACCGACTTCAACAGGAGCCCCGCCCAGTTCCACGCGCGCCCCTTCCGCCACGGCGCCGTCCACATGGGCGCTGACGGCGGCTAGGATGTCGGCGTTGTTCAGAGGGCCAATATCCGCATCCGGGTCGTCGGGGCGGCCCACCCGGAGACGCGAGGCGCGTTCAACGAACGCCGCCAGAAAATCGGTGTAGATGGACTCCGCCGCATAGATCCGGCTCACGCGATAGCAGTATTGCCCACTGTTGTTGAAACCCTGATTGATAAGCTCCGGCAGGGCGCGCCTCCAATCGGCGTCCTTGCAGAGGATCGCCGGACAACATCCCCCCAGTTCCAAAATGACCTTTCGCACCCACTGAGCGCCCGCAGCCTGGATCTCCTTCCCGACAGAGGTGCTCCCGGTGAAGGTGATGAGCCGTGGCAGGGGGCTGCCCGCAAGGGCGCTCCCCGCCTCCGCTCCCATGCCAGTTGCAACATTGAAAACGCCCGCCGGGAACCCCGCGTCGCGAGCTATTTCCGCCAAGCGCAACGCCCCAAGGGGCGTGTGCTCGTCTGGCTTGGCGACCACCGTACACCCGACGGCCAGCGCCGGGGCAATCTTACACGCCAGAGTGCTGAGCGGATAATTGAAAGGCGTTATCGCCCCCACCACTCCGACAGGTTCACGCACAATCAGCACCTGCTGACGGCTCAGGCCAAGGAGGGGAATCTGCCCCATGAGGCGAAGATTCTCCTCCGCGAAATAATCGATAAGCGCGGCGGCGCTCTCCACCTCCCGGAAAGCCGCCTTCAGTAGCTTTCCCACTTCCCGGCTGAGAAGGGGAGCTAACGTCTTCCGGTCTCCGCGAATTCCAGCCGCCAAGGCGTGCAAAAGCTCGCTTCTGCGATGCGCGGACAAAGACTTCCAGTCGTCCAACGCCAGCCGGGCGCTTTCAAGGGCGGACTCCACCATCGGACCGTCCGCCGCCGCAACATGCGCGAACACTTCGCCGTTGGAAGGATCGACCAATGGATAGAAATCATCGCCTTCCACTTCTTTTCCATGGATATGACATCCATAACGCCTAATACGCGGGAATTCCACTGCAACGGACTCCAGGGGGCCGCAGCCCCGGGACATTGGAAATCAGCATTCTGCGTCGCACCGGCGACTTCGTTTTTATCTCACAGCGTGTTATGTCACAGCCCCATGGACCTGTCAACGCGCCTCAGAGGATTTCCTGAGCAGATCCAACGCATGCTCCAGCTTCTCGTTCTGCCGCACCGCCTCTTCGGCCGCGGCCTCCAGAACGGCGCCCACATCCTCCCTGTCCATGCTTCTGGCCCTATGAGCCCATTCCTTAAATGACCGCGCGTGGTCCTCGTTATGATGCACCCAATACTCGAGCATCTTTTCGAGTTTTTCGCCGTCGCTGGGGCTCCCGGCGTCATGCGGGCCATGTCCGTGGTGATGGTGGTCATGATCCTCGTGGTGGTGATGGTCGGAATGGTCATGGTGTTCGGAATGGTGGTGATCTTTATCTGAGTGGTGGTGATGACCGCAACTCATCTGCTTCTCCCTTTCGTGCGTTCTGTTGACGGTTTATTGCCTGTGTGTTAGCCTCTGCACCGAGATCGAAAGGAGTCTCCCTCATGCTGCCTTATCCGAATATAAATCCGGACATCATCCACATCGGATCGGTCCACGTCCGATGGTACGGGGTGATGTACATTTTGGGCATAGCCGCTAGCTACGCCCTTATTCAGAAGCAGAAGCGCGCCCGGCGTGCGGGCCTGACAGGCCAAACGGCCCAGGACTTGATATTTTACCTGGCCGTCGGCCTGATAGTGGGCGCACGCATAGGCTACCTCATTTTCTACCAATATAATGACTACGCCTACTATTTCCAACACCCCATCGAAATCATCGCCACGTGGCGCGGCGGAATGTCCTTCCATGGCGGCCTCATAGGATGCGTGCTGGCCGGATGGTGGTTCTGCCGCCGAAGGGGCATCCCCTTCTGGGCGGCGGCGGACGCCGTCGTCGTTACAGCGCCCATCGGGTTAGGGCTTGGCCGCCTCGGCAACTTCATTAACGGCGAATTGTACGGACGCGTCACCGACTCGCCGCTCGGCATGATCTTCCCGGAAGGCGGCCCCCTCCCACGCCATCCTTCGCAACTTTACGAAGCAGCGCTCGAGGGATTAGTCCTTTTTATATTGTTATGGCTCCTGCGTCAAAGGCCATTCCGGGATGGAATGATGACGCCCTTTTTTCTGTTTTTCTATGGATTGTTCCGGTTCATCGTGGAATTCTTCCGAGAACCCGACGTTCAGCTCGGATTTGTGCTCGGCCCCTTCACAATGGGGCAACTGTTGTGCTTTGCGATGATGCTGGCGGGCGTCGGACTGGGGCTCATCCTGCGCATGAAGCAGGACGCGTTCCAGGAGGAATGCGAGAAGGCCGCCCTTGGCCAGGAGGCGCTTAAAAGCAAGAAGTAGGAAGGATGGCGGATGGGTGAATCAAGCATTTCCAACGGCGCGGAGATCCTGAATTGGAGTTCCGTTTATGCACAGCGTCTAAAGGATGCTTCCAAGGCGCTGAGAGTACTCAAGCGAGGCCACCGGGTATTCATCGGCTCCGGATGCGGCGAGCCTCAGCATCTGGTGCAAAGCCTCGAAAAAGTCATCCAGAAGTTGGCCGATCTGGAAATCCTCCACATCCTGAGCCTCGGAAAGAGCCGTTACACGGACGCTTCCTTTCACGAGAAGTGCCGTCTAAAATCGTTCTTCGTAGCCGCCGCGGCCCGCGAGGCCGTCGCGGAAGGACGGGCGGATTACACCCCCGTAAATCTGGTCGATGTTCCGGGGCTCTTCCGTTCAGGCGCCCTCCCCATCGACGTCGCCCTCATCCAGGTTTCTCCCCCGGACGCCCATGGGTTTTGCAGCTATGGGATTTCGGTGGACATCGTGAAGGCCGCCGCCGAAAGCGCGCGCTACGTCATTGCGCAGGTGAACCCCAAAATGCCCAAGACGCTGGGGGATTCGTTCATACATATACGCGACATCGACGCGTTCGTGGAATGCGACGAGCCCCTGCTCGAACTTCCGAGGACGGAAGCAACTCCGGTGGCCGAAGCCATAAGCGTCAACACGGCGAGGATCATCGAGAACGGTTCCACGATCCGCGTAGGGATGGGGTATCTGGCAAGCGCCGTGCTCTCCGCCCTTCACGACAAGAAGGACCTCGGCGTCCACACCGATATGCTGACCGACGCTTACCTGCCCCTCATCGAAAATGGCGTCATCACCAACGCAAAAAAGACGCTGCATCCGGGGAAAATCATCACCAGCTTCTGTCTGGGCGCGCGCAAGCTGTACGATTTCGTGAACAACAACCCGGTCGTCCTCTTTCACCCCACGGAATATACAAACGACTATCTCATCATCTCGCAAAACGACAAGATGGTTACGATCAACACCGCCCTCGAAGTAGACCTGACGGGGCAAATTTGCGCGGACTCCCTCGGATATGAAATCTACAGCGGAGTCGGGGGATCGGTGGACTTCCTGCGCGGGGCTAGAAGTTCGCGGGGCGGAAAAGCCATTTTCATTTTGCCATCCACTACGGCGGACTGCAAACGATCCTGCATCACCCCAACGCTCACCGAGGGCGGAGGCGTCGTGACCACGCGCGGCGGCGTCCAGTACGTTGTAACGGAATACGGAACGGCGCAGCTTCACGGGAAAAGCGTTCGGGAAAGGGCGCTCGCGTTGATCGGCATAGCCCACCCGGATTTCCGCGAAGAGCTCATGCGGGCCGCCCATCGCCTCCATTACATAGAACGGGCCATGGCGCACGTCCATACCGCAAAAGCGCTTTATCCCTCACAGTGGGAAATCACCCAGCTTTTCGACGACGATTCCAAGGTTTTCTTCCGGCCCGTCAAGACGACGGACGGCAGGGCGCTTCAGGAATTTTTCTATTCGCTGCCCCACGACGAATTCTATGTCCGGTTTCTCTCGACCATGAGAGTCTACCCCAGGTACGACACCCAGCGAATGGTCAACATCGATTATCACCGCGACGTAAACATAGTGGGAACGGTCGGAGAAATGGGAGCGGAGCGCATCATCGCGCTGGGGGGTTATCATCTGGACGAGGAGACTCTAACGGCGGAAACGGACTTCGTGGTGCATCCCGAGTACGGACGGAAGGGCGTAGCTTCCTTTCTCATACACCACCTCACCGAAATAGCGCGAGGAAAGGGCGTTAGGCGCTTCGTCTCCTACATTTCACGTGGAAACGAAAAAGTGCTCGGCCTCTTCCAGAAGCTCGGCTTCGTCATGGAAGCCACCCTCACGGACAGGGGGCTCTACGAGATACGCATCAACGCCGACCAGCGCGCTCAAATGTGCTTGACGGATGGATTGTGGCCAGAAGTAGACCTATGACGCCCGACCCGGATTTCCCGCCGCGCCCTTTCCGCTCGCGCGAGCCTCTGGCTTTTTGAAGAGCCCGACGAAGCCCGGCAAGTCGATGTCAGCCACGAGGGCTCCATCGAAGGCCCCGTTTTCATCGAACAGGGGCACGGAAACCGTCACGCAGAAATCCTCGCTCGCGGTAGAAAGATATATTCCCGACAGGTAAGGCTCCCTCGTTTTTCTCACTTCCTCGAAGTACGGCTTGGAACTTCGGTCCATGCCCACGCCGCCGCCCTTGATCCTCCCCCGCATGAGGGGATTGACCCAGTTCGGATGGCGTTGCACGCCCCTGCCGTCCAACTCATAGAAAAGCTCAAAGAAGGGATGCGACTTGAATACGTCGTCGAGATCGTGATGGCTCTGGTCGCGGCGACAACGCGACACGTCCTTCAGAGTATCCACGATAAGGCTCCGCCAGCATTCGTCGCTGGCGCTGAAGCGGATGGGGAGCACCGCCGGGGGATCGCCCTCCAGCACAATAACGCTTCCACACTGGCTTTTCCCCAACTTCTTGAGCTGTGCAGCCCGTTCGCTCACCTTGAGGCTATCCGTCAGCGGCTCCCGGCTCCCGTTAACCACTATGACGGAAACAGCGGCCACAGGGTAAGAGTCGCCGCACTCGCTTACATAGTAGCCGTTGTTAACGTCCTTCACATCATAGAGGTGGGCCGAAAGGCGATGGAAGGACTCGACCATCTGGGTGAGGCGGGTGAAGAGATCCGGCGTCTCCTGTGGCAGCAGCGCGATGAAGTCGTCTCCTCCAATGTGGCCCATGTAACAATCGGGCCAGACCGTGCGCTCCTGACGGATGATCTCGGCGAGGAGTTTTATCATCGCATCTCCCCGGATGAAGCCGTAACGGTCGTTGAACGCTTTGAAATGATCGATGTCGATATAAACCAGGATGACGTCCTTGCGGGCCTGGAGCTGCATATCGAGGGTGCTCCTCAGAACAGGCCCCGTCGGCAGAAGCGAGAGCGGATGCAGTTCCTCGCTGTCCGCGTTTGCAATCAGCTGCGAAAGTATGACCCATGGCTCGATAGTTCCAAGGTAGGAGTTGTCATCATCGACAACCACCCAAGGGCGATTTGAGTTTGGTTCGTGGAAAAGACGGCGCGCGAGCACGGCCTTCGCCACGCGGTCGTTTAGCAGCCTCGTAGCGGGGCGGCAGAAATTGGAGAGGCAGGTTTCCGTCCTGAAATTCAAGATGGAGCGATCGATGAACCCCACCGGACTCCTTCCATCAAGCGCCACCACATGAGGCAACTCCGGATAGCGATGCAGAAGCTCCTGCGCATCCGTGAGCGTGGCCGTAATAGGCAGGGTCGGAGTGGAATCGACGAAGTCGGCCAGCCGTATCATCCCTTTCACGAGAGGGCGGTTCGCTGCTTTGCGGGGCGGCAGGGGAAGCGGCCGTTCAAGGTAGGGCGACGGATGGGCGAAATAGTACCCCTGGGCATAG